>JADFKZ010000002.1 GCA_022564665.1 Planctomycetota bacterium
CTGCCAGGGTACCTCCCTATCTGCGCCTCGCCGGTGACGAGGCGTCAAAAGAGCGTGTTCACGACGCCGTTGGTCGGGCGCGGGAAGAGATCGCTCGGGAAAACCGAGCTGCCTCCGGCAACCCCGGCTTGAATCCCACCGATCCACGCTGGGTGGTTGCGGTACGGGCGTATGGCCAGTTGCAGGGTTCGACCCTGACACTGGAAAGACGCCAGCGCGTCTTACGGACAGCGCGGCACCTGGGCGTTCGGCCCTTTGACGCGAACGTCATCATGGCAATCGTCCAGGATCACGCCCGTCGGGGCGTTGATCTGCCCTCGGCAGCGGGGACGATCGCCTTGCTCAGCACCCCGGAGGTGGATCGGTCCGCGGCGTGGACGTGGGCTCGGCTGATCTGGGCCATCATCTTGGGCGTTACCGCTACGGCGTGGCTCATCTGGTGGCTGACCGCAGGTTGATCTACTCGGCGAAGTCTTGAAGTGAGTTCTCGGAGATGGGCGGCTGAACGCCGTCGCGGCGAATCCGCACCTCGCCGTCAGGTCCCTGCTCCACCAGCTCCAACTCGAGTAGCGCCTCGAGCGCGGCCTGCTGCTCCGCCTGCTTCTTGGAGGGGCCCCAGGAGGAGTTGAACCGCCGCGCCCCGATCTCCACGCAGATTTCGAAACACTTGGCGTGGTCAGGGCCCTTCTCGTCCATCACGATGTATTGCGGCTGCAGACCGAGAAGGTCCGGCGCCGTCTGCTGGAGGACGGACTTGTAGTTGTACTGGTGACCCGACCCGGCCGCTTGCGCTATGTAGGGTCTCATGCCGCTGAGGATGAACCGGCGCGCCGGCTCGAGTCCGCCATCGATATGCACAGCGCCGATCAGCGACTCGTACACCGCCGCCAGCACGGAACGGGGCAGCACGCGGCGATCGGACATCCCCTTGCCGAGCCGCAACAGCTCGTCGAGTCCGAGCTCCAAGGCAATGGACGCGCAGGTGCGACGGCTCACGACCAATGACTTGATCTTGGTCAGGTCGCCCTCGAGGGAATCCGGGTACTGGTCAAAAAGGTACTCGCAGACGACCATCCCCAGCACCGCGTCACCGAGGAACTCCAGACGCTCGTTGCTCTGGAGCCGGGAATCCGCCAGCGACGCGTGAGTCAGGCTCTGTATCAGAAGCTGCCTGTCGGCGAACTGATGCTCGAGCAGCTGCTCAGCCCTGGCAATACTCTCAGGATCCATTGGGTCCCGCCATCACAAGAATCCGGGCATTCTGCCGGTGGCACAATGCTGTGGACCAGGTTCGGTCCTGGGCGGGCTTTACAGTCGCCAAGGGCGTGCGTGGCCAGCAGGCGGCTGCAAAACGCGTCCAGTGGAGCCACCGTGGCTCCCTATGACTGCGTGTAACTATAGGGTACCCACATCGGCGATTGCCAACGCCGACATGAGCGTTGCATTGGCCCCGAGCGGCGGGCGCCGCTACACTGCCCTTTCGATCACCCGGACCGCCCCATGGGCGCCGGCGACGGTCTGGAAGCACACACATGCACTACCCGCATCACCTAAGCAACAGGAAGCGTGTGAGGAGTCTCGGCTTCCGCGCCCGGATGAAGACCAAGCGAGGCCGGATCCTCATCAACCGCAAGCGGCGCAAGGGAAGGGTGCTGACGCCGGTCTAGCCATCATTTGGCCCGTGTCCGTGGTTGAGCAGCCGGAGAATCACCGTGGCCGCTTCGGCGGGCGTGGTTTCGGTGACGTCCAGCTCGATGTCCGCCAGGGACCGGTATGCAGGCTGCCGCATTTGAGCCACGCGGGCGATCTCCTTGATCGCGTCCCCGGCCAGCAGGGGCGGCCGATCGCCGGGGTTCTTGAGGAGGCGGTGTGTCAGCTCCGCGACGCGGCACCTGAGGTAGATCACCGTGGCCCGGCTTGCCCGCTGCTCGGCCTCGATGAGATGGCGTGCCTCTGGGATCATCGGCGTTCCTCCACCGAGGGCGATGACCTGGCCTGCACGCTGGAGGCATTCGCACAGCACTCTCGTCTCCGCGGCCCGCCATGCCGCCTCGCCATTCGCCGCCCACACCTCGGCCACCGACGCCTCGGGGAAGGTCGCCAGGATCTGCTCATCGATCTCCACGAGCGGCCGGCCCAGACCCTCGGCCAGGAGCCGGCCGAGCGTGGACTTCCCGCAGCCACGCAGACCCATCAGCAGCGTGTTGGGCGTATCGATGGGGCGGTCTCACGCGGCGCAGTGACCGGCGCCACAGACGAGGAACTTCATCAGGCGGTCGTGATCGGACCGGTCGGGGAAACCTGTAAACCGAAAAGCGATCCGCCTGGGTCCGGGGTCGTCGGCGGGATCGCTCACCCACACCACGCTGCCCTGGGCCTTCAGGTCCGGCACCGCTCCAGGCAGGTTCAGAAGCACGGCGATCGACTCCCCCGGCTCCAGCGGCTCGTCGAGCTCGATCCGCGCGCCGCCGGCTGAGATGTCGTAGATATGGCCCGTGAGTCTGGGCAGGCCGCTGCGATCGCCCGTGCGCCGCGCCGTCACAACCGTGTACATGGGCACCAGGCGGTACCGCGGGTGGATACGTCGGTTCAGTGGGCTGTCGGCGGCCATCGCGATCCCCCTGGTGAAGAGACTGATGTCCTATCGGTTGCCGCCGGTGTGTCCTTAAAAGGCTCCCGCCCGCTGGCGTGTCCGGCTGGCCAGAAGCTGAATGCTCAGGCCCTCAATCCGAACACCAAGCTCCCGCTCAATCTCCCCGATCACCGACCTGCGGAGGTGGGTCATCATCCGGTCGCTCAGCTCGCCCGGGACGTCCTGGATCTCGTCACTCTCCCGGAAGCACAGGTGCAGGTGCTCGGTGGTGTCGGCGTCGTAGCGGCAGCAGCCGTTGCCCGTCGGCAGCCTGCGGGCCAGCCCCGCCCTGCACAATGCCTCCAGCGTGTTGTAGACGGTGGCGAGGCTGAGTCGAGCGATGTGGGGTCTGACCAGGCGGAACAGCTCTTCCGCCGTAGGATGGTCCGGCTGGTCGCACAGGGTCTCGTACAAGGCGCGTCGCTGGGTCGTGCATCGAAGGTTGTGCCGGGCAAAAAGGTCTCGGGTCGTCATCAGCATCCTTTCTGGACGGCAGGGCTCCTGTGCCTCAGAATCGACAGGTGATTATTCTCCCCCTGGTGGCCCCCGGCCACTTTTTCGACGACTGGGGCATCTGCCGTCTTTTTCCTTCCATTCTGGAGCATCGATTCCCGTGAAAATAATTCATGGCGCCGAGAAAGCACCGCTGGCGCCACTTCGTGGACGGCGGGTCGCTGTCCTGGGCTTTGGCAACCAGGGCCACGCTCATGCGTTGAACCTTCGCGAGTCGGGTGTCGATGTCGTCGTGGCCGCGCGGCGCGGCTCCACCGGTGGATCTCGCGCGACCGCGGCCGGGTTCGAGCCGCTGGAAATACCTCAGGCGGTTGCGGAGGCGGACCTCGTCATCCTGGCTCTTCCAGATGAGGTGCAGCCCGGGGTCTACTCGACCTCGATCGCTCCGGCCCTCAAGGCAGGCGCGACGGTGGGCTTTCTGCACGGCTTCAACATCCGCTATCGTCTCATCGAACCCGCCAGAGGTGTCGGCGTGATCATGGTGGCGCCGAAGGGGCCGGGGCACACGCTGCGAAGCCTCTTCCGCGCGGGACGCGGTCTGCCCTGTCTCTTTGCGGTGGATCAGGATTCACCTGCGGGCGACGCCGAGGCCCTGGGGCTGGCGTGGGCCAACGGGATCGGCGCGGCGCGCGCCGCAATCGTCTACACCAGCTTTGCCGACGAGACCGAGACCGACTTGTTCGGGGAGCAGGCCGTGCTCTGCGGCGGCCTGGGGGCACTGATCTACGCCGCCTTCGAGACGCTCGTGGAAGCGGGCTATCCGCCCGAGCTGGCGTACCTGGAGTGCTGCCATGAGGTCAAGCAGATCGCCGACCTGGTCTATGAGCGCGGCTTTGCGGCAACCTTTGAGGCGATCAGCTCGACCGCGGAGTTCGGCGCCTACCGGGCGGGTCCCCGTTTGATCGATGAATCGGTGCGCCAGCGAATGCGTGAGCTGCTGAGGGAGGTGCGGGACGGCACCTTCGCAGAGGCCATGATGCGCGACCATGAAAAGGGTTTCGGCTGGTTCAAGTCGAAGCGCGAGGCGGCACGCGCTCACGACCTGGAGCCGGCTGGAAGGGTCGTGCGATCGTTCATGCCATGGCTGGGGATCGACGCCGATGATCCACCTGGCCGCAAGAACAAGGCCACGGAGGGCCGTGAGTGACAATTCTCCAGGCCGTCATCCTGGGTCTGGTCGAAGGGATCACCGAGTACCTTCCGATCTCTTCTACCGGGCACCTGATCCTGGCCAAGTCGCTGCTGGGTCTTGAGAACCCTGCGTCAAACGCCTTCATCATTATGATCCAGGGCGGGGCGATCCTCGCCGTCATTGGTCTGTACCGGCGGCGGGTGAGCCAGATCTTCCGGGGTCTCATGGGCGCCGACGCGGCCGGCCGGCGGCTCATGTTCAACCTGCTCATCGCCTTCGCGCCCGCGGCGATCTTCGGTCTTCTCCTGGGCAGTTTCGTCCAGGAGTGGCTCTTTGCGGCCTCCCCCGTAGTTGGTGCGCTCGCCGCCGGCGGTGTGATCATGATCCTGGCGCCGCGAGGCCGGAAGGCCACGACAGAGATCGACGCTCTGAGCTGGCGCGCGGCGCTGGTCATCGGGGCGATTCAGGTGATCGCCATGTGGCCGGGGACGAGCCGATCGATGGTGACGATCCTCGGCGGTCTCCTGGTTGGGCTGCGACCGCGACAGGCTGCGGAATTCAGCTTTCTCCTGGGGGTTCCCACGCTGGGGGCGGCGTGCATTTACAGCGCCGCCAAGAGCCTTACGGGCGACGAAGTGAGCATGCTCGAGGCGCTGGGGTGGACACCGGTTCTGGTCGGGTTCGCCGTGGCCACGATCTCGGCGATGGTGGCAATCAGGTGGCTGGTCAGCTACCTGACACGCCACGGGCTTGCGATCTTCGGCTGGTACCGCCTGGTGCTCGCCTCGGCGCTGGCGTTGTTGATCGCCCGGGGCATCCTCTCGATCTGAAAAAGGCTGTCAGCAATCTCTGGGTGGCTGGGGCTGAGCGAAGCGAAGCCCCGGTCTTCATATCGACGGACCAACCGTGGCGTCGCCCCGATGCGATCGGGGCTTCGCCACAGCCACCCAGAAGAGGGCAGTCGGGCGGAAGCGCGCCCACCGCTTTTCTTGCCGACAGCCGACAGCCTTGTTCCTACTGCTCCGCCAGCAGTTGTGCCATCAGGTCGCAGTAACTCGGGCCCACCGATTCGCCCATCGTCGGGCCAAACGTCCGCCGGAGTTGGTTGATGATCTTGTGACACTCCTGGACGTCATGCCGCTTGGAGACGACCGCTTCGAACTCGATGAAGACCCCGAGCCGGTCCACCTCGTCGAGGTTGATCCGCACGTTGTCGAGCATCCACAGCTCCCTGGTCTTGGAGACCTTGAGCCACGACCGGAGGTTGTCGGTTCCCCAGCGTCGTTGCGCCTGCTTGTCGGTCAGGATCGCGTAGTTGCACATCCTCGGTCTGACGATGTCGCGGCGGTGGTAGTTGATCCATTCGGTGGGCTCGCCTGGCGCCTCGCGTTTCATGAGCCTGCCTTCGTGGAGCTTGAAATAGGTGTCCGTCTGGCAGACGGTCCCGATCCGCTTGGCCCCGAGCACCGCGCACTGCCGCCGGGCCACTACCGGGTCACGCAGCTCCGCCTTGAACTCGATGTTGTGCATTATGACTCCAGGTCCAGCCTTGTTACTTAAGCGCGGCAAGCAGCTGCTCTTCGTTCCAGATCTCGATCCCCAGGTCACGGGCCTTGTCGAGCTTGGATCCTGGGTTCTTGCCTGCGATCAGCAGATCGGTCCGCGCCGATACCGAGCCGGTCACGGTCGCGCCCAGCGTCGCGAGCCGCTCGGAAAGCTCGGTCCGCGAAAAGTGCTCGAGTGTGCCCGTAAGCACGATCGTACGGTCCTCGAAGTGGTTTCCGGATGCGGTCCGGTTGGGCTCGGCCGCGTGCCGGTGGCTTGTGAGATCAACCCCCACGGCTGCCAGCCGATCGAACGTCCGGCGTCCCTCGGCGGTTCTGAGAAAGGCCGCAAGCGTCGACGCCATCACCTCGCCGAAGTCGGGCAGGGCGAGCAGGTCTTCCTCTGTTGACTCCAGCAAGGCCTTGGCGTCAGGGAAGTGGCTCGCAAGCGCCCTGGCGGCGGTCGTACCGATGTGCCGGATACCCAGGCCGCCCAGCACCCTCGCCAAGCCGCGAGTCTTGCTCGCCTCGGCGGCCTCCAACAGGTTGTCGACCGACACCTCGGCCATCCGCTGGAGCTTCAAAAGGGCATCGCGATTGAGCGTAAAGAGATCGGCAAAATGCCTGACCAACCCGGCGTCGACAAGCTGGTCCACGAGCTTCTCGCCAAAACCGACGATATCCATCTGGCCGCGGCCCACGAACCATTTGACCTTCTCGCGGAACTGGGCGGGGCATTCAGGGTTGACGCAATAGATCTTCGGTCCCTCCTGCTCCACCCGACCACCGCAGGCGGGGCACCGCCTTGGCGCCGCGATCCTCTTGGGTTTGCCCCTGCGTTTGTCGGTCAGCACCCGGACCACCTGGGGAATGATGTCCCCGGCCTTCTCGATCAAGACCGTGTCCCCGAGACGGATGTCCTTTCGCCGGATCTCCTGGATGTTGTGCAGCGTCGCGTGTCGGACCGTGGTACCGGCAAGCAGGATCGGCTCCATCGTCGCCCGTGGAGTCAGCGTCCCACCCTTGCCCACCTGCCAGTCCACCTGCGTGAGCCGGGTTGTGGCCTGCTCGGGTGGGTACTTGAAGGCCACACACCACCGCGGGGCCTTGCTCGTTGCCCCGAGCTTCTGCTGGAAGTCGATCCGATCCACCCGCACCACGATGCCGTCCACGCCGTAGCCGAGGCTCCCTCGCGCGCCGCGCAAGCCATCGACCTTCTCGAGGACCTCCTCGATTCCCCGGGCGCGCGCGGCGTGGGGGCTGACCGGAACCCCCAACGCCTTCAGTTGCGAAAGAAAGTCCCAGAAGGTCCCGGTCTCCGGAGGCTCTGACTCGCCCCGGCCGTGTGCCACAAAGCTCAGCCTTCGCCGAGCCACCACGGCGGGGTCGAGCTGCTTAAGCGTTCCCGCGGTCGCGTTGCGAGCGTTTGCGAAGGCGGGCTCGCCTGCTTGCTCGCGGCGGCGGTTGATCCGCTGGAACTCTTCGTTGGGCATGAAGATCTCGCCGCGGACCTCCAGCACGGCGGCTGGTTTACCGCCGGCGGTCCGCAGTCTCAGTGGTATGGCCCGGATTGTCCTGACCTGCGCCGTCACGTCGTCTCCGGATTCACCGTCACCACGGGTCAGTGCGACCGCCAGAAGGCCGTTTTCGTACCGCAGGCTGACCGCCACGCCGTCGATCTTCGGATCACAGACATAGTCCAGCGGCTCTTCAACGTCGTCCTCTCCCTCGGCGATCTCGGGCCGGAGCGCTTTTCGCACACGGCCGTCCCACGCCCGCAGGTCATCAAGCGTGTAGGAGTTGTCGATCGACAGCATGGGCACTTTGTGCCGCAGGGTCCGGAAGCCCTCCAGGGGCTTGCCCCCAACCCGTTGCGAGGGGCTGGCCGGGTCGCTCAGTTGGGGATTGGCGCGCTCCAGCTCAATCAGCTCGCGCATCAGGGCGTCGTACTCCGAATCCGGCATCGTGGGCTGGTTGTCGACGAAGTACGCTCGGTTGGCGCGCTCCAGCAGGTCGCGAAGCTCCAGGACTCGCCGTTTAGGAGAAGGACCGGCCATTTCACTCCACGATAGCCCGGGATCTTGGAGGGTACCCCTCCCCAGAGGATCGGATCAATCACTGGCTCTACAGAAGCGGTTTGACAACCTCCTCCTGGCCGACGGATCGCTTATGAAGCCACTTCTAGCCAGCGGAATCGACATGGCCTCCATTCTCAGCTGCATATGACGGCCCGTGTGTGCCGACCGACACCCCTTCCCGCGTCATGACATTTTGGTGAATTGCTGCAGAAAAAAGGCGTCGATGTGGTACCCTGCCCGACCGCGAAGGGAGGTCCGACATGATGGAGAGCGTCAAGGCGAGCGAGCCCAAGCCCCGACTCCAGCTCGTCGGCGAGGACAGCAACGCCCTGGCGATTCTGGGTCGTGCCCAACGTGCCGCCCGCGCGGCAGGCTGGTCCGGCGAACGGATCGAGCAAGTGATGACCGAGGCGATCTCGGGTGGCTATGACCATCTGCTCGCCACGATGACCCGACAGTTCGATACCGACGATTGAGGCGTCAGCGAGGCACGCGGTTCAGCGCGTAATACGCTTCATCATGAAGCGACGGCTCGCTGTCGGTGCTTCGGTCCCCGGCCATCTTCAACTCGTGGACCTAGCCGGGCCTGAGCCGGTCGATCAACCGCCGCCTGTACAGCCACAGCATCCGGCCGTCGTCGGAGCCGATCTGGAACGTCATCTCGGCGTCGCTCGATGAGGAAAACTCGCGGTAGGGGTAGGCGACCGGCTCATCCTCGACGCCAAACTACAACCCGGCGGGGTCGGCCAGACCATCGGGGAGCGGCAGGCTCTCGCCCAGGCTGAGGTAGTGCCACATGGCGGTGACCTGCCGGTCCGCGTCGCCTGCAAAGTGCTCCCTGAGTCCGGACTGTCCGTCGAAAAAGAAGGACGGCATCCGCGTATTTGGCCGCAGCGTCTTGGGGTCGTGCAACCAGGCGCGAAAATATCCCCAGCGGAGTCGCTCGGCCATCTGGACCAGGTCCGTTCCCGGGAGGTTGGTCGACGCCCGTCCGGCGATTGAATGGCAGCTGATACAGTTCAAGCCCCGACTTCCTACCAGCGAGCGGCCGATCTCGGTCTCATCGACGATCATGGGCGGACCATTGTCCGGCTCACCGGAGACGCCGGCCGCGGCGGCAAACAGGTGCGTCAGGCGGTCGACGTTGGCCTGGCCGTATTGCGGCATCCGCGTCGCCTGGTAGCGGCGCGCCGTGCCACCGTTGACAAGCACCTCGTTGAGCCATTGCGGGTTCAGCCGCCCCCCCACGTCGGTGAGGTCCGGAGGCAGCCGCCCCTCGTCGCCCAGATCAATCTCCCGGGCGGTCACGTGGTATCGGGCCGTCAAAGGACCCGGACCGCCGGTGCCGTGAAACTCATGACACGCAAGGCAGTTCAGACGCGAAAGCGCCGCCGCGAGCTGATCAAGCGGCGCGTTGAGGCTTCGCCGGACGGCAAGAGACCCGAGGAAGGCGATAAGCAAACGCCGTTGGCCGGCGGTCAGCGAGAAGTCGGCGGCTCCCGGTGGAGGCCTCCGGGCCAGGCAGCCGCCGGGCTCGCCGGCCGGCTCGATCGCCCGGGCCACGATCCGGTCAAGACCTGGGGCTGCCAGCCGCGACGGGATGGGCGGTTGCGAGGGCCCGAGGCTGTGGCAGTTGGCGCAGCCGATCGTCCCAAAGAGCGCGCGGCCCCGCTGAACCCGGTCAGGATCAAGATCAAACTCCGGTGACGGAACCGGCGGCGCCTTGGAGTCGAGGTGGATCAAATAGGACGCGATCGCCCTTGCCTCGATCTCGGTGAGGTTCTGTGCAGGCATGTAGCCGGCAGGTCGGATGCCGACAGGATCGCGCAGAAAGCCCGCAAGCGCTCGGGGCGTGCTCTTGGATGCAACCGGCCCCAACGGGGTGAAGTTCGCGTCCGCCCCGACCGTGGCCTGCTGCCCGACGCCGCCAACCCCGGTGTGCTTGAGCGGCCCATGACACGCGACGCAGCCGACGGTGTGGTAGAGCGCGTTGCCGGTCTCGACGAGGTCCCTGTCGGGCTGCTCAGAAGGCTCGTCGATGGGTCCGCCAAGGGAGGCGAGAAAGTGGGTGAGGTCCTCAATCCGCGTACGGCCGTCGGCATCGGCGGCCATGAGCGCCGGCATCGCCGCGCCCGGCTTCATCTGTTGCGGCCCGCCGAGCCATTGCCGGACCCACGCAGGTCGCGCTCGCGCCCCGATCGCCTCCAGAACCGGGGCGGGGCTGACGTCAAGCACGAGGGCCAATTCAGCATCCGGGCTCGTGTGGCACGCGGCGCAATTCAGCCGCTCAAAGAGAGCGCGCCCCGAGATCGCGTCGTCGGCAAGAAGGTCGCCTCCGCGTGTAACCACTGGATAGGCAACCACCGACTCCTGCGGTCGCCAAAGCGCCCGCAGCAGCGTCGGCCCGTCGCCGGTTGCGCGAAAGTTGTACGTGACCGTCACCAGCCGAGCCGGTAGAAACGCCGGCTTGCTCATGATCACCGTGGACTCGGCGCCGGTCTTGCCGGCAGCGAGCAGCTTTCCCTTGCGATGGATCGTCAGCTCACCGCCCTGGATCCGGGCCCCCAGCGCTGCTCGCCGCACGGAACCCGGGTGAAATGTCACCCGGAGCTGGGCCTCAAAGGGACCGGGGGGAAGCCGCCAGTCCAGCGTCTCCATTTCGCTCAGCGCAAAGGCCGGAGCAGGCAGCCGCCGGGTGATCGTGATCCCCGCTGCCGACAGTGTGGCTTCGACCCCGGGTTGTGCCGGCGGCTGGCTCCTCTCGCCACCCGGTGGCCCAGTGGCCGTAGGCGGCGGCGCCAGGGGCGCGTTGCGGATGATGATCACCACCAACAGGATCGTGACCGACACCGCCGCGATGACGCCGATCCAGGAGCGTAGGTTGGCGGGTGTGCTCACCGGTTCGGTCTCAACTTCGCGTCACGATAGAGCCTCCCGCCACCGGCGTCGCCGTCACCTATGGCAGATCAGCCGCGATCAGGTCCTTGAGCAGCCTTGCCGCAGCCAGGAACGCCCCCAACGCCAGCAGTGTCGCCGCCAGGAGCACCAACTGCCGCAGCCGCGCTCGTCGCTCTCGCCGCCTGTGGTAGAAGGGTGGCACGTCCAACGAGAGTGAGTAGCGAAGAAGGTCCCGCCCTGCCTGCGTCGCGTCATCGGCAAGCGTCGCGTTCATCGACTCCTCGGCCCGCTTCAGATGTCGGTGGGTGGCGGTGATCGAGCAGTCCATGGCCCGCGCGGTCTCCCGGAACGGGGTTCGGTACACGTGCCGGAGAACCCATGCCTCACGCTGCTGGGCGGAAAGCGCCGCCAGGGCCGCGGCAACGGCCCGGCTCAACGCCGCGTCGTCGATCCTGCCCGGGCGGATCTCCCGGCTCCGCAGCACGGTGAGGCGGTCCAGGTGAGCGCTGTCGGGCCGACGCAGGTCGGGTTGGGCGTCGATCGCGCTCTCGATGACGCCGATCGCGGCATGCGGGTTGCCCGTCAGAAGCGAGGCAAGCCGGTAGACACGACGCTCGCAGGCGTGGCGGTTGAGCATCACTTGCGGGAGTGTAGCGGGCGCGCGCACGCGGGCGCTGGAGCCTCGTGCCTCGCCGGACCGATACCAGGGCAGACGGACCGGTGTCTGGCGAGGGAGCCGCTGGGAATGGGTCAACGCGTTTCATCAGCGGCTGGAGTTCTCGGGGTCATCCTCTGGGCCGCCGGACCCGCAGCAGCGGACCTGCGCGAGCAGGTCAGCCTCCAGATCGCGGCGGCCCAGCTGGGGACCGCCATCGTTGCCGTGAGCGTCCGGGACGCCGAGACGGGGGCCGCGCTTGTCGCCATCAACGCCGATGAGCTTCTCATCCCAGCGAGCAACATGAAGCTCCTGACCACCGGGGCAGCCCTGCACACGCTGGGGGCGGACTTTGCGTTCCGGACCCGGTTGCAGCGCGACGGCGACCGGCTGATCGTCACCGGCGACGGGGACCCTGGTCTGGGTGACCCGGTGTTGCTTGGGCGGATGGCGTTCGGTGACCGGCCCGCGATGGATGTTCACAGCTACCTGGACCTGTGGGTCGACCCCGTTGTCAAGGCGGGTTTGAAACGCGTCAGCGAGATCGTCGTGGACGATCGCATATTCGATCGCCGATTCGTCCACCCCGAGTGGCCCGTGGAGCAGCTCAACCGCCGCTACTGCGCGGAGGTGAGTGGCCTGAACTTCCACCTGAACATCCTGCACTTCTATCCCAAACCGGGACCGGGCGGGCGGCCTGATTTGGATCTCTTTCGCCCTCACGCACCATGGCTGGAGATTTCCAACAAGGCAACCATCCGCGCCGGTGTACATGATCAAAACAACGCCTGGATCGCCCGCCGGCACAACACCAACCTGCTGACGTTCTACGGCAATGTCAAGTTCCCCTACCGCGTGCCGGTTCCGGTGACGACGCACGACATGCCCGCGTTCTTCGCACGACTGTTTGCCGTGCGGCTCATCGCCGCCGGTGTAGAGGTCGGGAACTATCGCGTCGCCGATGATCGCGACCCGCCCGCGAGCGGCCAAGTCTTGGGGCCGATCCTTTCAACGCCGATCAGCACCGCCCTTGTCCGCTGCAACCGAGACAGCCAGAACCTCTACGCGGAGTGCCTTCTCAAGCGGATTGGTGTCGCGGTGACCAAGGAGCCTGGATCATGGGCCAACGGCAGGGCCATTGTGCGTCTGGTCGTTCGCGAGCGGCTGGCCGACCGCAACCTCGCGGCCAACATTGACGTCTCCGACGGCTCCGGGCTGAGCCGGGCAAACCGCGTCGCGGCCGCCACGCTTACGGCGTGGCTGAACACCTTTCATTACGATGAAGAGCTGGGGCCTATCTTTATCGACTCGCTCGCACGTGCCGGGGCCACCGGCACCCTCGCACGCCGCTTCGCCAACGTCAACCTCCACGGCGCGGTTGTGCAGGCGAAATCCGGCTATATCCGGGCCGTGAGCTGTCTCAGCGGCTACGTCACCATGGCCGACGGGGGGCGGCGGTCCTTCAGCATCCTGATCAACGACCTTCACGAGCCGGACAGCGTCGGCAAGGCCAAGAAGGTGCAGGAAGAAATCGTCGCAGCCATCGCCTTGGACATGGTGGCGGCGGGCGCCCAACTGGCGAGGCCGTGAGAAGGAGCTCAACCCCAGCCACGCGGACAAAGTGAATGAGGACAAGGTTCAGGGTTCAGGGTTCGAGGTTTTTCGCTTTCCCGAACCCCGGCCCCCCTTCATCATTGAGGCAATGAGCTCGATGGGGTGCACCGCTTGCCGTCGCGTGCCGTCGAGGATCTGCTGGCGGCAGCTCGTCCCCGGGGCGACGATCGTCGCTCCCGGCGCCGCGCGGATCGCCGGGAAAAGGGCGAGCTCACCGATCGCCATGGAAAGATCGTAGTGGTCCGCGGTGTAGCCGAACGCCCCGGCCATCCCGCAGCAGCCGGCGTCGATCACTCGCAGCCTCTCGCCAAGCACCCGACGCAGGAACGCCGCCGAGCTGTCGCCTCCCCACAGCGCCTTGGCGTGGCAGTGACCGTGCAGAAGAACCGGCTCCCTTGACGGCCCGGCAGCCAGCCGATCCAGCGCGGGTTGCACCGGATGACCCGCCCACTTCGACTCCACAAAATCCTCAATCAGATAGGTCCGCCGGGCAAGCCAATCGAGCCTCGCCGGTTCGATCTGGATGTCCAGGTCCTGCCAATCATCGACGATGGCGGAGATGCAGCTCGGCTCGCACACCACCACCGCGGACGCTTGCAGCCGGTCGACCGCCTCCAGAAGAACCGTGGCGGTCCGGCGGCACTCGTTCACTGCCTCGGCCAGCATGCCGTTGGAGATGAGGGGCCGCCCGCAGCAGCCCATCCGGGGAATCGCTACCTGATACCCCAGCGACTCCAAGACCTGCACCGCCGCCTGTCCGATCCTCGGTTCGCCATAGACGCTGAAGCAATCCGCAAGCAACAGGACCGTCGGCGCAGCGGAGCTGGCCCGTCGGCGGCTGGCCGATTCGCGCCACCGGTAGAGCGAACGGCCGAACACCGGAAGCGCCCGGCGGCGATCGATACCAACCAGCCGCTTGAGCAGCCCGGCGGTCGGGGCGAATTGGCCAACCCATGTCGATAGCGGGTGCAGCGCAGAGCCAAGCCGATAGTGGCGGCGGAGCTGGCCCACGAGCCTGGTCTGAAACGGCGTCCGGCCCGCGGCTTTGAACCGCTGGGCCGTGTACTCCGCCTTGAGCTTTGCGATGTCCACATTGCTGGGGCATTCGGCCTTGCACGCCTTGCAGCCCAGGCACAGATCCAGGGTCCGTATTGTCTCGGGGTCGTCCCAGGCGGGGCCGTCGCCGCCCGGTGAGAACTGGCCGGTGATGGCCAGCCGCAGGGCGTTGCCGCGTCCCCGGGTGGAATGGCGCTCATCCAGAAGCGCCCGATAGCTGGGACACATGGTGCCCCCTGTTGTCTTGCGGCACACGCCCGCTCCGTTACAGCGGTGGACCGCTTCGGCGAACCCTCCCTCGCGGTCATATCGAAAGAAGGTCTTGACGGGCCGGATCACGACGTCACGCTCCCGCGGCCTTGTTCGCAGCGATTCGATCATCGAGACCGGCGAGACGATGTTGCCGGGGTTCATGAGGTTCTGCGGATCGAAGATGGCCTTGATCGCCCCGAAGGCCGCGCAGATCGTCGGGCCGTAGAACTGCTTCAGCAGGTGCGAGCGGGCGCGGCCGTCACCGTGCTCGCCGGAAAGCGCGCCCCCGAAGGCAATGACCAGCTCGGTCACTTCCCGGGCGATCAACTGCATCGTTGCGCGGTCTCGCTCGTCGTGCAGGCAGATCATGGGTCGGATGTGCAGGCACCCCACCGACGCGTGGGCGTAATAGGCGGCGGTGGTGCCGTGCTTGGCAACGAGCCTGTCGAACGCCTGAACGAACTCGGCGAGTCGGGCGGGGTCGACGGCGGTGTCCTCGACGAAGGCGACGGGCTTGCGGGGCCCGGGCACGCCGTGGAGTAGTGGCTCGCCGGATTTTCGCAGCGTCCAGGCATCCGCCATCTGCCCGGGCTCCGTGAGCTTTTTCAGCGGCATGCCCGGCATCGATGATTCCAGCGCCGCGAGCTTCTCGTCAATGGCGCCGGCATCATCGGCGAAGTATTCGACGTAGAGCACCGCCCCGCCCTTCAGGTCGGTGGCCGGCAGCAGGGAAAGGGCGCGCCGGCAGGTGACGTTTCCAGCCGCGAGCTTGATGATGACGTCATCGATGAGCTCGACCGCCGCCGGCTGGGTCTTCAGGATCCCGATCAACGCCGCCAGCGCCTCGGAGAGGCTCGCAAAGGCGACGATCGCCAGCCCCTTGTGCTGGGGCATCTGAACCAGCCGGACCCTGGCGCCGGCCACCACGCCGAGGGTGCCCTCGGCGCCGCAGACGAGATGGGCCAGGTTCACCTGATCCAGCTGACCCGCCGCGCCGGCCTCGATCTGATCGATCAGGAGGTCGAGATTGTAGCCGTTGACACGCCGCAGCGTCCGCGGCCAGCGTCGGCGAATCTCACCCACCAGGGGCATGACCACTTCCGCCACGCTCCGCGTCAGGTCTCTGACGCGTTCGTCGCGTTGCGCCGCGCCCCGTTGAAGAAAAAGACGGGAGCCGTCGGCAAGGATCAGATCGACCGCCTCGAGATGCTCGACGGTGCGCCCATAGAGGATCGAGTGGGCCCCGGCGGAGTTGTTCCCGATCATCCCGCCAAGGGTCGCATGGGTTGAAGTCGCCACGTCGGGCCCGAACATGAGCCCGCAGCCGGCTGCTGCCCGGTTCAGCTCATCCAGCACCAGACCCGGCTCGACGGTGGCGGTCCTGGAGACCTCATCGATTCCCAGCAGTCGCCGGCAGCACGCGGAGAAGTCGATCACCACGGCCTTGCTGACCGCCTGTCCGGCCAGCGAGGTCCCCCCGCCCCGGGGGAGGATGGGCAGCCCTCTTTGACCGCAATAAGCGACGACCTTGACCGCATCGTCGATCGTCCGAGGGATGACGACACCCAGGGGCTCGACCTGGTAGATGCTCGCGTCCGTCGCGTAGAGCATGCGGTCGTGCGGGGCGAACCGCACCTCGCCCTGGATGAGCCCGGTCAGGTCACTGGCGATCTCACCGAGCGCCTGGGACGCTCCAGGGGCATGCGGGCGTGGACTGATAACCTCCAACGGGTTGTCGGCCATGGGTCGACGGATCGGTTCTGAAACAGCTTCCTATTCCCGCGCCGCCAGCGCGCCGTTGATCTCGCTCTTGAGGCTCTCGACGTAGTCCGGCGACAGGCCGACGTGGTGGGCGTGCACCACGCCGTCGGCTCTGATGACGACGGTCACCGGGATTCCGTCTATGCCGTAGGGCGCGGCGGTCTCACCCTTGTAGTCCATGAGGATGGGGAGCGAAAAGCCCTTGTCCTGCCAGAACTTGGTCGCCTTCTCCAGCCGCGCCTCGCCTTGGCCGTGCTCCCAGATGTTGATGGTCAAGATGTCGACCGGCAATGCGCTTGCGCTCGCCCAATCGGCCACATCGTGAAGCAGCGGCAGGCCCTGGCGGCAGGGGCCGCACCAGGTCGCCCAGAAATCCAGCACCACGACCCGCCCCCGAAGCTGCTGGAGGTCGACCTCGCCGCCGTCAGCCGTCGGGAGCACAAAGGCGGGCGCGGGTCGGCCGATGAGGTCGTCGGCTCGCGGCGATTCCTTCGTTGCGGGGGTCCGAGCCACCAGAGCCAACAACATGTCCGCCGCCTGCCGGTCGCCGGGGTCGAAGGCGAAGGTCGATTCGTCATACGGCTCGCGAGGCGTCTCGTAGGAGAACGCGTGCCGGTAGGTGAGGGTGGCCCCAGGCTCGACCAGATCACCGCCGGTGATGAGGAGCTTGATTGACTGAATGAGCTGTGTCTTGGGATCGACAAGGATGGTCATGTCATCGTAGTCGCTTGTCATCCTGATCGATGTGAGCGTCTTGCCATCGACGGTCACGCTCTGGACGCCCGTGGGCTGCACCCATGGCGCCATCTGGTGAAACTCCATGCACAGGGCGTCGAGGTCCTCGTCACCGAAGGCGATGGCCAGATGGGGAAAGGGAATCTGTACGAAAGCGTTCATCAACGCGTAATAGGGGGAGTCATCGTCGGGCGTGCTGTAGTAGGCGTCGTCCGTCGACTCGTGGATGGCCGTGAGCTTTCCCTGGCCCAGATAGCAGGTGAAGCCCCTGAGCTTGATCACACCGACGCGCTTGCCCTGCCCCCCCTTGCCGAGGATGAACTCGGCCTTCACCTCGGGCCGCTTGGAATGGAACTCCCCCTTGGCCAGCTCGACGCTGACGGTGGTCTTGATCGCCACGCTGGGACGCTCGCGGTACGCCTCCACAAGCCGGGCAAATGCCTTGCGGGCCTCGGGGTCCGGCTCATGGCTCTGGGCGATCACCGCCGGAACGAATGATGCGATGGCCACAACACCGATGAGAACCGAACGCCCCAAGAGCTTGGGCGGGTCGATCATGGGAGGGCCTCCTGCAACAAAGCTCCAAAGCTCAAAGAGCGTCTCAGCCGGTTTTCCCAAGCGCCTGGTTCGTGAGCTCCTTGAGGTGACTGGTCATGCTCATGTTCAGCCCCACCTCGACATCGAGTATCGTCCCGTCGGGGCCGATGACGACCATGTGCGGGATGGGGCCCACCTCAAACGCCGTTGCCACCGAGTTGTCCAGGTCCAGAAGGACAGGCACGGTGTAGCCCGCTTGCTTCCAGTAGCGGGTGGCAATCTCCCGCCTCCCCTCGGCGGTCCGCCGCCGCTCGCCGAAGTTGACGGCGAACACCTCCACGGGCGCGCCTTCGGTTCGGGCCCAGGCGGCAAACTTGTCAAGCAGCGGCAGGCCAAGGCGGCAGGGGCCGCACCAGGAGGCCCAGAAGTCCAGGACGACCACGCGGCCGCGGAGATCGCTGAGCGTGATCGATTTGCCGTCGAGCGTCGGAAGCGTGAAGTCGGGCGCGCGATCCCCTTCGCCCAAGGCGAGATCGGCGGGCGTCTTGACGGCTCGTCGTCCCTCGCTCCGAAAGACGATGGGCTCGGGAAGCTGCTCGTAACGCCTGGGCATCATGGTCAGCCGGAGTGTGCCCGTTCTTGATTTGAGCTCGTGGGAGACGATGAACTTGGTCTCGGGGTCGAGCAGCACGTTGATGGTAACCCCAGCTGCCGCCTCCAGCTGAAGCTCGTGGTGGGGCTTGCCGGCGTACTGGACCATCTGCGCGCCGACGAGCCGGACATCCTTCACCATTGAGAGGCCCAACGCGTTCAGGAAGTCGGTGAGGTTCTTGCCGTGCCGCAACCCCACGTGCGGCGTCGGCAGTCTGGTGACTTCGTTGAGCGTCTGAAGGAGATTGCCACCGTGCTGATAGACGACGTACTTGCCCGGCGTCTTGGTGCGTTGCAGGTAGAGCCGCCCGTCGATTGCGGTGACGATGTCGCTCTGTGTCTGGAGCCGGAACTCCAGCCCCGTGCCCAGCGACAGGGAGACCTCGTCACGGTGGGTTCCGTTGGGCGATTTGAATAGTATTTTGATCGTGTCGGTGAACGCCGGCGCGTCCTTGTACGCC
Source organism: Planctomycetota bacterium (assembly GCA_022564665.1). GTDB lineage: Bacteria > Planctomycetota > Phycisphaerae > Phycisphaerales > SM1A02 > JADFKZ01. The sequence goes on from JADFKZ010000002.1 coordinate 18,520, forward strand.
CGCGCCGCCGCCTGGATCAGCTCGCCGCTGGTGGGGGTCGTGGGGAGGGCGGGGGGGGCCTGGGGGGCGCTCTTGAACACCGCCGCCCCGACGAGAAACAGGATGAGGCCCAGGATTACCAAGGTGGCGGTGATGGTGTTCTTCATCAAGTGACTTCCTGTACGGCCTCTGGTCTCACCCTGGTCAACACGGCTCCGCCTGCGGGTATTCCGCGGTCGGGAGGGCTGCGAGGTGGTCTCTGAGGCATTCTATGGTCAGATCGAGACCGGGGTGGACGGCCCGAGGGGCCACCTGTGCCAGCGGTGCGAGCACAAAGCTCCGCAGGTGCATCCGAGGATGTGGAACCGTCAGCCCCGGCTCGTCGATGATGCGGTCGTTGTACATGAGCAGATCGAGATCGAGCCGCCTGGGTCCCCACCGCTTGCCTGTGCTGCGATCGCGACCGTGTGCCGCTTCGATTGCCAGCATCGCCTCCAAGAGCTGGCGTGGCGAAAGTCGACACTCCAAGACAACCGCCGCGTTGAGATATCGGTCCTGGCCTGTGGGACCTTCAGGAATCGTCTCGATCGAATCGCTGACGGAAAGGACCTTCGCCCCCTGAAGCTCATCGAGGGCGGCCACCGCCGATCGAATCGCCGCCGCGCGGTCGCCAACGTTGGACCCGAGCCCGATGTAGGCGGTTGCGGGTGTCATGGCTTCGGGACTCTAACAAGACCAGGCCGTCGGTCCGCGGCCCAGCGAGGACAAGCTGGGCAAGGAGGCCGAAGCCAGGCATGGTCTTGCTTAGAGTGCCTTACGCCTCCCCCAGAAGCGGGGTCGCCCGATCCACATCGGTCAGGGCGAACCGCAGCGTTTGAAGCGCGGTCTTGGCGGCCCGGTCACGGATCATGCCGCGATCGCCGGGGAACCGGAACCGTCTCGACTTGACCTCACCGCCGGAGGCTTCCCGCACCCCCAGCCCGATGAACACGGTGCCGACGGGCTTGGCGTCCGAATCCCCGGTCGGGCCAGCCACGCCGGTGATCGCGAGGCTGTACTCGGCTCCGCTGCTGGCCAAGGCGCCCCGGGCCATGGCGCAGACCACCGCCTCGGAGACCGCCCCGTGCTCGTTAAGAATCGCCGCTGCAACGCCGAGCGCCGCACTCTTGAGCTCGTCGCTGTAGGTCACCCACCCCCCCAGGTAGTAGCGACTGGCGCCGGGAGCATCAACGATGAGCGCCGCCAGCAATCCGCCGGTGACGCTCTCTGCCGTCGCCAGCGTTCCGCCCGACTCGGTGAGCAGCGTCCCCACCACCTGGGACAGGGACTCGTCGTCGCGACCGTACGCGTAGGGCTGCCACCGGTCGAAGACCGCCGCGGTTATCCGCTGGATTCGTTGCTCCGCATCGGGCCGCAGACCCTGCACGCGGACCCGGGCGGTGACGATCGACCCGCTGACGGTGATGCCCAACCGCTGGTTCTCCGCGGGCTCCGCAAGCGACCCCAGTCGCTCGGCGGCGTTCGCCTCACTCAACCCGAAGGCGTGGACGCCAGCGGTGAGCACGACCGGCTTCTGCGGATCGAGCGGCATGGCGGGCAGCACTGTCCGGCTGAACATCCTCCGCATCTCGCGCGGCGGGCCCGGCATGGCGAATATCATGCACCCCCGGTGCCGTCCGGCAAGACCCATCGCCGTGCCCAGGGGGTTGGCCAGCATCCGCATCGACTCCGGTCGCAGCGCCTGCACCAGGTTGGATTGCGGCATCGGCCCCCGGCCTGCTCGAGCGAATCGGTCCAAATGCCGCAGCGCCACGGGATCGGTGGCGAGCGGCCGATCCGGTGTCAGCACATCTCCCAGCGCTGCGCGGGTCAGGTCGTCGTGTGTTGGTCCCAGCCCGCCGGTGAGAAGCAGAAGATCGCACCCCCGCGTCAGCTGGCGGATCGCACGTGCGATCGCGGCCCGATCGTCGCCCACCACGCGGCGCTCCAGCGTTCGTACCGTCCGCGTCTCGAGCTGATCGGCCAGCCACACGCTGTTTGATTCGATCGCCCCGGACGTGATGAGCTCGTCGCCGATCGACAGGATCGCTGCGCTCTTGATCATCTCATCCCCGCGGCACGCCCGACCTGCTCGGCCAAGTCCTCGGCTGCGTCGGAGACCCTCCCCGCCCAGCGGCTCTGGCCGGGGTCAAACGCGTAGATGACCGATCGAGAGGCGGCAACGATTGCACCACGGCCGTCGGGCCCGAAGCAGGGCCGCACATCGGTACCTGTGCCACCCTGGGCGCCGAACCCGGGGACCAGAAAGATCTGCTGTGGCATCAACTCGCGAAGCCGGGCCGCCTCCGCCGGGCGGGTGGCGCCGACCACGGCGCCCAAGGCGCTGTACCCGTATTCGCCGAGGGCCGACCGGCCAGTTACGGCAATCATCTCGGCGATCGACTCGGCAACCGTCCGTCCGTCGGCCAGCCGCCGCCCCTGTACGGCATCGCCGGAGGGGTTGGTGGTGCGGACGAGTGCAAACGCTCCGCCTCCCCATGCCAGGAACGGGGTGATCCCATCGGCACCGAGGTAGCTGTGGATCGTCACCCAGTCGGGGCCGCCATCGGGTCCGGTCGCGGGTCGGTCGAAGGCGGCCGCGGCGTAGTGCTCCGCGGAGATGCTGATGTCGCCGCGCTTGGCGTCGAGGATCACCTCCAGTCCCCGCTCACCCGCTTGGGAGGTGAGCCTCTCCAACGCCGCGATCCCCACGTGCCCGTAGCGCTCAAAGCAGGCGGACTGGAACTTGACGACGCCGACCCGCCCGACCACGGCGTCCAGGACACCCAGCGAGAAGGCCGCGATCGCGTCGACGACCTCCCGACGATTACGTGCGGCGGTCTGAAGGGCCTCGGGCAATCGCTCGACGACCGGATCGATCCCCACGCACGCCGGGGTGCCGGCTCGCTCGACGGCGTCGATGAGGCGATCCGCAACGTGCCGGGGGGGGTTGGCGTGGGGTGTGCTGTGCATGGACCGGGCGATGGATGTTGCCGCCGGGTGCGACACTCTAGGCTCTGTCTCCGTCCCTACAATTCTGCCGTGGAGTCCAGACCCGTTCACCTTGAGATGCAAAAAGACCGTGGCCTCACCGTCCATTGGGCCGGCGGCAAAAAGAGCTTCTATCCAGTCGCCTACTTGCGACGGATGTCGCCTTCGGCGGAGGTCCGTGCCCTCCGCGAGGAGCTCGCCAGCAACCCGTTGGCGGTCGTGCCCGCCGCCCCCCCACACGCCGACGGGCCGCTGACGGCCCTGGGCGCTGAGCTTGTCGGTAACTACGCGGTCAGGATCAGCTTCTCCGACGGTCATCAGACGGGGATCTACTCCTGGGAGTATCTTCAGGAGATCGATCCCGAGCCGGACGACACCGGGTGACCGACGAGACGACCACGACAAGCCTCAAGCCGCGCCAGAAGCCGCTGGAGGCGGCCGAGGTGGACATCAATCACCGGAGCCCCTTCCTGTGCGACCTGCGGATCGGCGACGGCGTCCTCAGCGACGGGATCGCCCACGTCTCCAACATCGAGTACCTCCGGTGGGTGGACAGGGCGGCCCAGTTGCACGCCGATTCCCTGGGCTACACCCGGGCACACCTGGTGGACTCGGGCGTCATGTGGTTCGTCGCGCGCCACGAGATCGACTACATGGCGGAGGTGTGGCCGGGTGACAGGCTTGTCTTGGCGACCTGGGTCCGCAACATGAAGCGGGTCAAGTCGTGGCGTGACTACGTGATCTACCGCCCCTCAGATGAGATGATTGTCTGCCGCGCTGCCACCTTGTGGGTGCTGATCGATCTCGCCACGCGGAGGCCGACCCGCATTCCCGACGAGATGATCAGGCGATTCGATCCCCTCCACCCCTCCAAAGCACCTTCCAAATGCACATTGCCCTGATCGTTGACGAGGAGCGGCTGGAGAGTGAGGAGTCGCTGTACCGCGGGATCTGTGCAGGGCTCATCGCAAACGGCGTCCAGCTGACCGTTGTTGTGCCCGAGCCGGCGGGCGAGGTGCTCGCGCAGGAGCCCGACGAGATCGAGCGCATCGAGATCCGAATGAAGGTGCCGCTATGGATGCGACGTACGCGGGCACACCAGGTGGCGGGCATGCTGGAATCCGGCGTGCCCGACCTCCTGCATGCGATGGGAGAGGACGCGTGGAAGGTCGGTCTCGATCTGGCGCGGGTGCTCGATCGTCCGGTGACGCTGGATCTGTGGGCGGCGGAGCAGGTGGCTCGCGTGCCTCACAGCCGCTCGTCGAAACACGTGGCTGCGTACGTCGCGCCCACCGAGCCGATCGCGGAATTGCTTCGCCAACGCGTCGACGCGGAGCTGGTCAGCCACGTTCCCATCGGCGTCGTGGCGACGTCATCGGTGCCCAGCGTGCTTCAGCGACACGACGAATCGATCGGGTTGGCAATCGTCGGTACCGGCCGGGACATCGTCGCCTACCGGGCGATGCTGACGGGTCTGAGCCGGGTGACGCGGGAGCTTCCACAGATCCAGGCATGTCTGGAGCTGCGGGGCCCGTACGAGCACGAGATCTGGCGGCTCGCCCGGCGCCTGGACCTGCTGGGCCACATCTCAACGATCGTGAACGCGGCCCGTCACCGGCCCCTGCTGAGGGGGTGTGATCTGCTCATCTGGCCGGAGCGGCTGGGTGTTGTCCGCTCACTTCTTTTGGAGGTGATGGCGTCGGGGCTTCCCGTCCTGGCCGCCAAAGACCCCAATCTGGACATGCTGATCCACCAGCAGACCGCCCATCTCGTCGACGAGCCTGATTCCGACGAGTGGGCCCGCCGTCTGCGCCAGCTGCTGGGTGAGCCTGAGGCGGCACGGAGGCTGGGGGCCTCCGCCCGGGCGTGGGTGGCGACCAACAATCGCTTGGTCGACCATGTCTCGGGTCTCCAGAGGGCCTTCGGCCAGGTGATCAGCGGGGGTGCCCACGCCTTTGCCTGACTACCGCCCTGGTCAAGGTCCGAAAATGATCAAAAACTGTCGATCCGGGGCGCCGCAATCCGAGTATGGGAACAGGTACAGAACCCCAGACATCTTTCTCCCCTCCGCCCCGTTGATGCCTTTGTGCTTCAGCGGGGTTTTGTCAACATTGGCGTTTTTGACCACCGAAGAAGCTGTTTCATAACCGATCCGTCCGCCCGTGCCGGGAGAAGGTTGTGAAACAGCTTCTCAGGCCGTCCCTCCGCTCCTGCCTTCTCCGCTCCATCGGCTGTGGCTCGGGTGGCTCTGCCGGCGGAACCCCACCGCTGTGGTGAGGGTGTCCCTGGTCGCCGGTACCTCGCGTCGAACCAGGAGAGGCGATCGGTTGTCTAACTCCCTGTGTGTGGCACCCGTTTGGGCAAGAAGCCGCGCAGTCGAACCCCGGAAGTCGGCGGCGAGCCACCCGCGTTATCGGTCCGCTGACTGGGGTTTTTCAGGCGGCATTGACCCTCGCGGGTCTGATCGGGTATAGTTCGGGTGAATGGATCCCCGGGGCCGTGGGAACAAACGGAAGGACATGAGACGATGATGCGATGCGTGATCTTGACCGTGACCGTACTCTTTCTGTGTGCGGGGCCGATTGGTTGCTCCGACGAAGTCGAGGAGACGCGTGACGAGCTGGGCATCCAGGCCGGACGCCGCCCCGTTCCCGCGGGGGAGCTGAAGAAGCCACCGGGCCCGCCCAACCCCACCCTGGTCGCGGAGCAGCCGCCTTCGGAGTCGCAGGACACCGATGATGCGGACACGGACGAGGATCTGGACTGATCCTGCGGATCCACCCCCCGGCTGCATGAGCGCAACCGTTGCTGCAGCGGTTTCATAGGCGAGCCGTCGACGCGTGTCGGGGGCAGGTTGTCAAACCGCGTTGAGGGAACACACACCAAAACAACAAACAAAACCGCCGACTGGACAACGTCCAAGCCGGCGGCGGGTGGATGGCAATCTCGTAAGCCGTGTTACCGCCAGAAATTACGTCTGACAGTGCTCAATACACTATGGCGAACAAAAGGGGTCCGATCAAGCGTCTTTTTGATGGTTTACGGCTACTTTCGCTGAGCGGTTGCGGCTGAGGGTCAGATCATTGTGCGCGACTGCGCGGCGTACGCCATGGGGAGTTTGAACGGGAGGGAATTGGGGTTCGGCAAAGCGGCGAGCCCCCACTTCTGAACCCTGAATCCCCCGACCCCTCAAGCGTCATCGAGACGAACGATCGGGCACGGTCATCAGATCGGCCAGGATCTCAAGCCCGTGTTTGAGCGTCTCATCGCCTGTGGCGTAGCTGAGGCGGAAGTGGGTGTCTCGGCGACTGAAGACGCTGCCGGGGATGACCAGGACGTTTCGCTGAATTGCTCGCTCAACGAGCTCGGTGGCGGTCGCGTGAGGCGGGACCGCACGTACGAACGCATAGAAGGCGCCGCCGGGGTGGACAACCTCGGTGATGGAGCCCAGCATCGTCTCGACCATGTCTCGTTTGCGCTGGTAGGACCGAACCTGCCCGCTCATGTTCACATCGAAGGCGGCCACGACACCGGCCTGGGCCATCGACGGGGCGCAGACGAACGTGTACTGCTGCAGCTTGGCCATCTGGTCGATGAGCGCCTTTGGGCCGGCCGCGTATCCCATCCGCCAGCCCGTGCACCCGTAGGTCTTGCCGAAGCCGCGGACGAGGAGCATGTTGCCGGTGAGCCGCGCCGGGCTGGGGCACCGGCCTCCCTCGCGGGCGTCGTCATAGGTGAACTCGTCGTAGATCTCGTCGGCGATCATCAGGACTCCCCGGCGATCGCACAGGTCAACCAGGTCGGCCAGCTCATCGGATCGCAGCACGACGCCTGATGGGTTGCTTGGCGAGTTCAGGAGAAGAATTTTGGTCCGGTCGGTGATCAACGGCTCAACGCGCTCCGCCGTCAGGCGGAAGTCCGGATAGGTATCGCACAAGACGATCGACCCACCGGTGAGCGGTCCCAACGCTGGGTAGACCACGAAGTAGGGGTCGGAAACAATCGCCTCGTCACCCGGATCCATCAACGCCATGAACGCCAAAAGCAATGCGCCGCTGGTACCGGAGGTGACCAGAAGGTCCAGATCCGATGCCGGGACCTCCCAGCCCACGTCACCGGCGAGGTGACGGGAGATCGCCTCCCGAAGCTCGCCGCTACCCTGGGTGAGCGTGTAGCCATTGTGGTCGCCGAGGATCGCCGCGATGGCGGCATTCTTGATCTCCGCCGCGACCGCGAAGTCGGGCTGCCCGATGGAGAGGTTGATGGGGTCGGGAAGCCGCGCCCCCAGCTCGAAGACCCGCCGGATCCCCGACACATCGATCGCTCTCGCCCGGGCGCTGATCAAGTCGTCGATGTGTCTCAGAACCGGTTTCACAACCTTCTCCTGGCATTGGCCGACGGATCGGTTATGAAACCAGCTCTCGCGCAGGTCGCCATCGCTCACCGACGCGACAGCCGCCGTTACGAGGACCCTTTGGATTCGGTCTTCGGCTCCGTGGCGGCCTCCGTTTCGGCCTCCTTGGCGGCGGCCTTCTTCTTCTTGGCCGTGTTTCGGTTGGCGACCTTCGCCAGCCCGATCGGGGAGTCCTCATCGGGGCGGAAGCGGTTGAGCTGGATCAAATGCTCGATCCGCTCGGCCCTGGTCAGGACGTTCCTGTGCTCGTTGAGAGCGATGGGTTTGGTCTTGAGGCTGCGGTGGAGGCTCATCGAAATCGGCATCCAGATCTTGTCGGCGGGTCGCCCGGCACAGGGATCACCTTTTGAACAACAGAGGGTAGGCGTCCCGCAGGTTGGAGGCGCCCCGTTCGACGCTTTTCCACTTGTCGCCGACCCGGTGGATGGTCGTCTCCAGGGTCTTCACCTTGGGGTCGGATCGGATACCGGGGTCGAATCCGGGAAGGACGATCACCTTGCGGAACTTGTTGGTATCCGCCCCGATCACGTACGCCTCCAACCCTTCGCTGCGGCAGTATCGGGCGAGCCTCTCCGCCCCCGCCGCGTGCGTCTCGGCGATGACGAAATAGCTCTTGCCAGGCGTGCGGGGATCGCTGAAGATCGGCGCCGGCTGATCCGTCGCTGCCAACGGGTCCTGCTCGACGGCCGGCGGCCCGGTCCGCTTCGCCGCGCGTAGAGACACGGTGAGCAGCTGGGGTAGCGGTGCGGCGGCGGTTTTGGGGCGAGTACGCAGGGCAAGCGGCTCCTCGGGCCCGGGCCGGCTCTGGGCCAGATCAGCGGCGTCCCTCCAGCCTCCCATATGGCCCGCGCTCTCCGTGGGTCGGGCCCGCGCGTAGCCAACGCCGTAGGCGGCCGCGAGGGCGACCACGCCGACAACGGCGGCCACACACATGTAGCCGATGGGCAGGCGGATCGTGTATCCGGGGCTCAGCCAGGCGGGTAGCGTGCTCTTCTTGGCCACCGATGTCCGGCGTTTGGGCTTGTAGACGCGTCGTGTCGGCCTCGGGGGACCGATCAACTCATACAACACGACGGCGGAGGATCTCTTGGCCATGGCTACCTCCAAGTCGTGATTTACTCGGGCATGCCCCGGCCTTGCTCGCCACAGCCGATGACGCTGGCGATCGCGTTCTCGGTGGTGTGGCTGAGGCTGACATGCCACGACAGGATGTTCATCTGGGCCGCCAGCTCGGCGCAACGGCCGGTCAACGTCAGGTGTGGCTGACCCGAGGGCCGCCGGTCGACCTCGATATCACACCAGCTGATCCCGCTGCGCCACCCGGTTCCCAGCGCCTTTAACACAGCCTCCTTGCAAGCGAAGCGGACGGCGTACCGCTCCGGCCGCCGCCGCCGACCCGACTCGGCGTAGGCCTGCTCCCGGTCGGTGAAGCAGCGTGCCAGGAACCTTCGGCCGTGCTCGTTGAGCATGGCCGCGATCCGGGCGATCTCGACGATATCGATACCGTGGGCGATGATCCGCATGGCGCCATGATATCTCATCGGCCGTTGGCAGATTTCTAGCCCGGATTATTCAAGAACGCCGTCGCCAGGGCCAGGCCGGCACGCGGGGTAAACTCTCTGAGACCCGGCCGTGGTCTGCCATGATGTCAAGCACCCCCGACGAGCATCGCACCCGCTCCGCCAACGATCTGGGGCCCGTCCGCTGCGCGGTGCTGACGATCTCCGACTCCCGCACAGTCCGCACCGACGAGAGCGGGCCGCTCATTGAGCGAATCCTCACCGCCACCGGCCATCTGGCGGTCGATCGGGCTCTCATTGAAGATGAGCCCCAGGCAATCGAGGCAGCGCTGAACCGCTGGCTGGCGGATGCCGGGATCCAGGTGATTCTCACGACGGGCGGAACGGGCATCTCGGTTCGCGACACGACGATCGAGGTCGTCCGGCGGCTGCTGACCGTCGAGCTGGAGGGGTTCGGCGAGCTCTTCCGCCTGCTGAGCTTTGAAGAGGTCAAGTCCGCCGCGATGCTCAGCCGGGCGGTCGGGGGCTTGGTCGTCCGGGAGAGGGCCGACGGCGGCGAAACCTTTGTTTTTGCGATGCCCGGCTCGCCCGGCGCCGTAGCAACGGCGATGACAAACCTGATCGGACCGGAGCTTGAGCATCTGCTGGCGCTACGAGAACGAAGCGAAAGCGAGTAGCGGGACATTGGGCTTTCGGCGGTCGGGCAATCAACTGTCGGCTATCAGCAATCTCTGGGTAGCTGGGGCTGAGCTCGGGCGGCTGGGACTCCGTCACAGCCACCCGAAACTGGGCGGTCGCTTTATCTGGCCGAAAGCCGAGAGCCGACAGCCACAAGCCACTTGTCACGCTTCACACAACATCCACGTGCGGGCCGTCTGCGCCAGTCCGGCCCACGGGTCCGGCCAGCCACGCATGTCGATCACCAACGGTCCCCGATAGCCGCTGCTGGCGATCGCCTTGCGGTAGGCGGCCACGTCGAGACGTCCGCCCTCCGGAACGCTGATCGGGGCCCTCATCCCGCTTTCCAGCAGGTCGGCCAGGCGCAGGGACACCAGACGGCCAGCAAAGGTCGTGACCCCGGCGACGGGGTCCTCGCCCTGGGCCAGCCACGCCGGCGGATCGATACCAACGCCAATCGGCTCGGTGCTCGCGGGCCGGACGGCGTGGTCGGCCACCATGACCCCCCTGTGGACCGCGTGGTCGATGATGGTCCCAGCGATTGGCCCCAGGTGCCCCTCATCATCCCCAGGCAGTGAAAGACACACGGGGCACCTCCCGAGGTCCGCGGCCAGCTCGATGGCAGCCCGAACCGCGTCGACAGCGCGGTCTGAGGTGGAGGGGGTGACAAAGTGCGCCGCTGGGATCCACAGGTCCAGTCCCGTCGCGACCATCTCCAGCCGCCGCAGACTCACACGCAGGTCTCGTCGGGCCGAACGGTCCAGCTCACGAGGCCGCAGCCCGGGCTGGGTCGCCGACAGCTGCACGCTGCGAAAACCGAGGGAGGCCAGGCGATCGAGTGCGGACCGCGGCCGGTCCCCCAGATCCCCAAGCGTGGGGCCCAGGCAATTGTCCGGCGGGAACCCGTCCGAGCGATCCATGCCGCCAACCTAGCGAGTCGGCGCAGTGCCGCCAAACCCGCTGGTCGATGCGAGACGGATAGGATGGATGCGATGCCCGCCGTTCAGCCAGCGCCGGTGATCGACGTACAGATCGTCGATCACCCCGTCAGGTGCGTCGAGCGAGCGAGGCTACCCCATACCGCCGGTGGCGAGTGCGTGTTTCTGGGCAGTACCCGGGCCGACGTTCATCCCGTCTACGGCGCGCTGAGGCGGCTGACCTACCACGCCTACGCGCCGTTGGCGATACGGACGATCACCGAGCTGGCGGAGGAGGCCTGCCGGAGGTTCGACTGCACGATCGTCAGAATCCACCACGCCCTCGGCGATGTCGGCCCGGGCGAGGTCAGCGTTCTGGTAGAGACCGCATGCCGCCACCGTGATCAGGCGTTCTCCGCCTGCCGCTTCCTGATCGATCGGCTCAAGGAGACCGCCCCCATCTGGAAACGCGAGACCTGGGCCGACGGCACGACCTGGTCCCGGGGCAATCCCGTCGTTACCGACGAGGACACGGCATGCCCGGATACTTCAAGCTCGTAAATGCGATCTACTTGATGAGCCTCGCCGCATGGCTCGCGGCCCTTGCGAGCGCGGGGATTGCCGCCGGCAATGTTTTCGGCGTGCTTGACGACATGTCCCTGGAGCTTGAGCGGTATGCGACCTACCCCAGCCAGGAGCACGGGATGCTTGCCGCGGGTCACGTCATGGAAGGTGTTTTCGTCACCGTCGATCTCATCCAGATCGTTGCGATTCCCCTGACGCTCCTTGCACTGGGGATGCAGCTTGCGGTCTACCGGCTGCCGGTGCGGTCCCCGGCGAACGCCGTCCGGACGCTGTGCCTGGTGGCCGCGACCGGTCTGTTCGCCTACCACGCCACCGCCTTGGCACCCCGAATGAACCGCGAGCTCCGGGCGCGGTGGTCGGCGGCCGAGGCGGGTGACGTCGCCGCCGCCCGCGCCCATCAGATCGCCTTCAACCAAGACCACCCCACGGCTGACTTGATTCTCAAGACCAACCTCATCCTCCTCATCATCGCGCTGGGCGCTTCCGCCGCCGCGCTTTCGCCAAGCGCACCGTCAGCATCACCCCGCCTTCCCGAACCTAAGTTGGGTGGGCAATGACCGGCCCGCTGACGATGTCGGCCACCAGCAAGGCGGCCTTTGACCTGCCGAAGAAGACGCAGGCCCACACGGCGCGCGCCCGGCGAATCCTCGATGGTCTGATGCGGTTCCACCCCGATGCCCACTGCGCCCTGAACTACGACGGCCCGCACCAGCTTCTCGTGGCCACGATCCTCTCGGCGCAGGCGACGGATGTCGCCGTCAACAAGGCCACTCCGAAGTTCTTTGAAGCGTTCCCGACGGCCGCGGACTACGCCGGCGCCAGCCCGCGCACGCTCGAGCCCTACATCCGTTCGCTTGGCTTCTTCCGAAACAAGGCCATCGCGATCCACGAGGCCATGAAGTCGATCGTCAACGATTTTGGTGGCGAGGTACCCGCCACAATGGATGAGCTGCTGACGCTCCGTGGCGTCGCCCGCAAGACCGCCAACGTGGTCCTGGGCAACGCTTATGGGATCGACCTGGGGGTGGTGGTTGACACCCACGTTATCCGGCTGAGCGGGCGGTTCGGGCTCTCGTCGGCCCATGACCCAAAGAAGATTGAACTGGACCTGATGGCTCTCTTTCCGCGCCCACACTGGACGCTGCTCGGCCACCTCTTGATCTTTCACGGTCGGCGCGTCTGCAAAGCCAGGGCCGGGTTGTGTGCTGAGCACCCGCTGTGCAGGAGGTACTGCTCAAACTCCAAGGCCTCAGAACAGAAGAAGGCGAAGATTCACCGCTGAGGACCGCGGAGAAAAGAGGAGGTCAGAGATCTCGTATGAGAGGTCACCGCGGTGAGTTCCTCGGCACCCGAGACGAGCGAAGTGGAAACACCACTAACGATCTTCGGAGCCATAGACCAGGAGGTCGACCAGAAGCGGCAGGTGATCGGAGCCGATGTCCGGCCCCAGACTACACCCGGCCACCGACAGCCCGTCACTGAGCAGGCAGTGATCGATCGGCAGCCGCAGAAACTCTGGTAAGCACGCCGGCCACGAGCCCTGTACGCCGAACCCGCGGCGTGAATTGAAGAGACGCCGCGTACCGGTAAGCCGGCGGTACCACGGCGACCACATCGTCATATTGAGATCGCCGACGAGCACCAGGGGCCGGGAGGATGAGTCAATCAGCTCGCCGAGCCGCGCCAGTTGATCATTCCGCAGATGGAATCGACGAGCCGGGATCGGCGGCGTGGGGTGGGTCGCCAGCAGTGTCAGCTCCACGCCCCCGACATCCACTCGCATGCTCAGGCTGGGTAGACCCGCCTCGCCGAGCGTGTGGACGGCGGCCTCGGCCAAAGGCAGCCGGCTGAAGACGGCGATGCCGAAGTTGTCCTCTCGCGGCCCGCTGATCATGTAGGGGTAGGCATCCCGAAGTGTCTGAAGCGCCGACATCCAACTGGCGTTGACTTCCTGAAGGACAAGGATGTCTGGGCTCGAGTCCTCGATCAGATCCAGGAGCCGCTGGTGCCGATGATTCGAGCCCAGGACGTTTGCCAGCATCAGCCGGAGCCTGCCTCCACCATCGTCGGGCGCGGCATAGGCGGCGCCTGAGAGCGAGCCGAGCGCAAAGGGGGCGATCGCCGACCCCGTCATGACAGCGGTCAGAAGACCTCCCATCGCCCACCACCACCGTCCCGTGGCAAGGAGCACGAACGTCGCCGCAACCGAGATCGCGCAAAGCTGCACCTGAAAGTGGGAAGCAAGCTCCAGCGGGTAGAGCCAACCCACAAAACGCAGCAGGGTCAGTGGCGCCGCCACACCCACACACACGGCGGCGGCTCCCGTCAGATATCGTGTCCAAAAAGCGTGGCCCGATTGGCTCACGATGATCCTCCAACCCGCTTCCACGAGCGTCGCGGGTTCCTACGAGCGTCTGGGCCACTGCGTTCGCGATCAGGCTCCAGAAGCGGATTGATGATGGCACGCGGGGATCGCTGTGTCCGGTAATCAGCGCCGGCCGCACCCAGGCAGCGAAACGATTACCATCCCGACCGCCGGTGCCGGCCATGGAAATGCCCGGCGCCGCGGTGAACCGTGCTGAAATATCGACTCATCACCGGCCCGCTCCTGGCCGCGTCGCTGCTGGTCGTGGTCTGGCTGGACGATCGGATGGACACGGTGCGTCTGGAGGGTTTCTGGCGCGAGCTGTTCCTCGATAGAGAGAATCCACCGAAAGGGCTCTTGCTCTTTGGGCTTGCGTTGGCGATCGCCCCCTTGGCCGCCCTCGAGCTGACGGTGATTTTTCGGGCAAACGGTATCGCCACCTCCATCTGGCTGACCGTCGCTGCGGCGGTGATCGGGCTCCTGCTGAGCTATTCCATTCCCTGGGGAACTGAGACCTCGACCGCCATTGCGATCATCTCAACGGGCATGATCGGCGTGTTTGTCATCGCCCTGCTGAACTTCAGTCGTCACCAGAACGTCAAGGGTGTTGTGGCCGCTGCGGGTGCAGTGGTATTTGCCATGGTCTACCTGGGCCTGATGCTGGGCTTCCTGCTCGCCCTGCGGCGGAGCCACTCGGCATGGATCATCGTCGGCGTCATCCTCACCACCAAGGCGTGTGACACGGGGGCGTTCTTTACCGGCCGGGCGATCGGACGGCACCGAATGGTCCCCTGGCTCAGCCCGGGAAAGACCTGGGAGGGCCTGCTCGGGGGAGTGGCCGCCGCGATGGTGACGGCCCTGGCGCTGGCCGCGGCGAGCCGTTGGCTTCTTCAGGCCGCCGACCACGTACCATGGTGGCTCGGCGCCCTGTGCGGCCTCCTGTTCGCCGTCGTCGGCCAGCTGGGCGATCTGGCCGTAAGCCTGCTGAAGCGCGGCGCCGGGATGAAGGACTCCTCGGAGATCCTGCCGGGACTCGGCGGCGTGCTCGATGTCCTGGACTCGCCGCTGATGGTCGCGCCGGTCGCCTACTGGCTCCTTATGCTGGGTCTGCCTGGACCTGGTGGATAGCGGTCGCTTGGCGATCGGGCCTCGTGTACACTTGCTGCGAACGCTGCGGAGCCGCGTATGGGATTGATGAGCAACCTGCTGAGCCTGTACCAAGTTGATGCCCAGGTGAGAGGTCTGCGCAACCGGCTCGATTCTGCCGAGCGATACCGTACCGCACAGACCCGACAGGTTCAGGAGCTGTCCCTTGAGCGCGAGGAACTGCTGGTCCACAAGCGGCAGGTTCAGGCCAACATCGGCAACCTGGAATCGGAGAACTCCGGGCTGGACGAGCGGCTCGAGAAGCTTCGGACCGTGCTCAACGGCGCCTCGACGAACAAGCAGTACACGGCTGTTCTGACCGAGCTGAACACGGTGAAGGTCAGTCGCAGCGAATGCGATGACCGCATCCTGAAGGAAATGGAGAAGATCGAAGCGATCGAGGACCAAGCGCAGAAGATCAAGGGCCAGCACGCCGAGCGTAGCCAGGTCCTGGAGCTGGCCGAGCGAGAGCTCAAACAGCGGCACGAAGATGTCGGGCAGCGGCTGGCGGAGCTGGAGGCGGAGCGAGAGCTGGTGTCGTCGACGGTTCCGGCCGCGGAGTTGAAGGTCTTCAACGAGATGGGTGACACGTATGACGGGGAGGCGATGGCCCCCATCGAGGAGCTCAGCCGCCGGCGCCGCGAGTATGCCTGCGGGTTGTGCAACATGCACATACCCTTTGAATCGGTGGCGGCGCTGCTGTCAGCCAACGATTCGCTCAGTTTGTGTCCTGCCTGCGGGCGGATCCTCTACCTTCTGGAGGAGACTCGGGGCGCGCTGGCAAAGAAGTGAGAAGAAGCTGTCGGCCGGAGAAAGAGGCGGACGCGATCTCACGCCGATAGCCGACAGCCGATAGCGTTCTTCACGCCTACTCTTCGGCGGCAAAGAGCCGCTGCTGATTTGGCAGATTCTTTGGCCGGGCCTTGAGTTGGTCCAGCTCGTC
The DNA here is from genome assembly GCA_022564665.1 of Planctomycetota bacterium. GTDB lineage: Bacteria > Planctomycetota > Phycisphaerae > Phycisphaerales > SM1A02 > JADFKZ01. The sequence goes on from JADFKZ010000002.1 coordinate 34,097, forward strand.
TGCGAACTCGTCGAGCGTGCGGAAGTCGTGGTACTCGCTGGCGTAGCGAATGTAGGAGATCTCGTCGATCTCCCGCAGCAGGGAGGCCACGAACTTGCCGATCTCGGCGCTGGGCACCTCCCGCTCGAACTCGCGGTGGACCCGCGCATCGATCTCCCGGGCGAGCTTGAGCTTGACCTCCTCCGATACGGGCCGCTTGCCGCACGCCGCCTGGAGGCCCACGAGCACGTTGTTGGAGTCAAAGGGCACCCGGCTCCCGTCTTTCTTGATAACCATCAGCCTTGAGGTCTTCTCCACCCGCTCGTAGGTGGTGAACCGCTGCCGACAGCCGCCGCACTCCCGGCGCCGGCGGACCGCCTCGCCGTTCTCCGAAGCACGGCTGTCAATAACCCGATCCTTGTCTCGCCCGCAGTAGGGACAGATCACGTCGAAGTCCATCGCTCCCCCTGAGAGCCAAGGGCTTGCGGGGGCAGTCGTGGGCATCCGGTCATAAGCAGATGCAAAATGTGGCAGTGCCCAGCGGTGCCACCCCATCATCTTGATGGTTTGGGCCCAGCCCGTCAACCGTGTCCCGGGTGCCGCCGCCTCCCCCGGCCAACTTCTTTTTCTGTCAGCCCCTTGGCATCCATGTTCCTACGCCGCCAGGCGTCCTGCCGGGCGCGGCTGGGGCCGGGGCCAGCCTGCCGCGCTCTGGCTGATCGCCGACCGCCGACAGCCACAAAACGCCACGGGCGGCTCAAGCACCGGACCCCTCCAGGCCGAATTGACCTCTCCCAGCGGTGAGGTATGCTCGTGATGATCATGTTGAGCGTGCTCTTGGAGACACCAGGCACGACCGCCACGGCGATCACGACAACCACCCGGCAGGGGTGACGGCTGTCGCGCGGACATGACATCGAGCATCAGGCGCGGCGGCGGAGCCGTGCCTTTTTTTCTCTGACACCGTGAGGACCCTCCAGGGATCGCACTCATGCCCCGCATCACGCTGCCTGACGGCAGCGTCCGCCAATACGATCGGCCGGTCACGGCCGCCCGGCTCGCTGCCGACATCGGTCCGCGGCTCGCCGCCGCCGCTCTCGGCGTCCGGATCAACGGCGAGCTGAGGGATCTGAACACCCTCATCCAGGAGGATGCCCAAGCGTCGATCGTGACCCCCACCGATCGTTCGGGCGCGACCGATCCCGACGCGGTGTATCTTCTGCGCCACAGCTGCGCCCACATCATGGCTGAGGCGATCCAGGCGCTGCGACCGGGTGTGCAGCTCGTCTACGGGCCGCCGGTGGACAACGGTTTCTTCTACGACCTTTCTGTTCCCCACGAGCGGCCGCTCTCGACCGACGACTTTGAGGAGATCGAAAAACGGATGGCGGCGATCGTCACCCAGGACAGGCCCTTTACCCGCTACGAGATGCCCGTCAAGGAAGGGCTTGAGAAGCTGCGGGCCGAGGGCAGCAAGTACAAGATCGATAACGCCGATCGGGCGATCGCGCAGGGGGCCGACCGGCTCAGCTTCTATGTGACGGGAGAGCCGGGCAAGGATTGGGAGGACCTCTGCCGCGGGCCGCATGTGCCCTCGACGGGCCGCATCGCAGCGTTCAAGGTCATGAGCCTTGCGTCGAGCTTTTGGCACGGGGATGCGACCTCCGACCGCCTTACCCGTGTCTACGGCATCGCCTTCGCGACGCCCAAGGAGCTGGCGGAGCACCGCCGGATGCTCGCCGAGTCCAGGAAACGCGACCACCGGCGACTGGGTCGGCAGCTGGAACTCTTCGCCTTTGATGAGGACGTGGGGCCGGGGCTGGTGCTTTGGACCCCGGCGGGGGCCGTCATACGCAGGGAGCTGGAGGAGTTCATCCGAGGCGAGCTGCTGAGGCAGGGGTATCAGATGGTCTATACCCCGCACATCGGCAAGCTCTCCCTTTTTAAGACCAGCGGCCATTACCCCTATTACCGCGACAAACAGTACCCGCCGATCGTTGACGCCGACCAGATCCAATCGCTGGCTCGCCAAGGGGTGAGCTGCGCCGAGCTGGCCGACCGCCTCCAGCAGGGAGACATTGACGGCTACCTGCTGAAGCCGATGAACTGCCCCCACCACGTCAAGATCTATGCCAGCCGTCATCACAGCTACCGGGACCTTCCGGTCCGCCTCGCCGAGTTCGGGACCGTCTACCGTTGGGAGCAGTCCGGCGAGATTGGAGGCCTCACGCGAGTGCGCGGGCTCACGCAGGACGACGCGCACCTGTTCTGCACCGAGGACCAGATCCCCGCCGAGCTCAAAGCCTGCCTGGCGCTGGTGAAAATCATCTTCACCACCCTCGGGTTGACCGACTACCGGGTCCGCATTGGCCTCCGCGACCCCGCCTCCGAGAAGTACGTTGGAGACGCTGGACTGTGGAAGAAGGCGGAGCAGGCGTGCCGCGAGGCGGCCCGCTCACTGGATGTCCGAGTCGACGAGGAGCCCGGTGAGGCCGCGTTTTACGGGCCCAAGATCGATTTTATGATCAACGACGTCATCGGCCGTGAGTGGCAACTGGGAACGATCCAGGTCGACTACAGCCTGCCCGAGCGCTTCGACCTCACCTACACGGGACCCGACAACCAGCCGCATCGCCCGGTCATGATTCACCGCGCGCCCTTCGGATCAATGGAGCGGTTCGTCGGCATGCTCATCGAGCACTTCGCGGGGGCCTTTCCGACCTGGCTCGCTCCGGAGCAGGTCCGGGTGCTCCCGATCAGCGACAAGTCCACCGGCTACGCGCGGTCCGTCCTGGCGACCCTTCATGACAGGCAGATTCGGGCCACCATGGACGACGGTCACAGCCGCATCCAGGCCAAGATCAAGGTCGCCGCCGACTGGAAGATCCCCTACATGCTGGTGGTCGGACCTTCCGACCAGCAGGCGACTGCGGTGAGCGTTCGGGCTCGCGGCATCCAGCAGAACCTGGGCTCGCTCGAGCTGGGAGCGTTTGCCGAGTCGATCACCGCCGAAATCACCAGTCGGGGCAGGGCTACCGTCATCTCGGAGCACTTCGCCGCCGCCAAGATATAGCCCGGATCTGCCCTGCATACCGCAGGACTTGAGCCGGGGCACGTTTTTTGGGCTAAATAGCATTTGCCCGCTGACCGATGTGGATGTAGGGTAATTCCCTGAGTGCCCGATGGCGGGCGGCAAGCCCCCGCCGGAGCGGGTGGCGCTGGAGCCTGGATTTCTGATGCGACCCCAGCACAAACCGATTCGGCCTGGACTTGCCTAGCCGCATGCCCTCGTCGCCGGACACACCCGACATCAAAGTCTGCAGCACCGCCGCCCTCGGCTTGGCGTCGGTCCTGATGTCATCACGGCAAGCCGAGCAAGAGGAGTCCCCTCATAGCCCGTAGAAGATTTTTCCGCCCGTTTGAGAGAGCACCGAAGGGGCCGCGCGTCAACGAACGGATACGCGTGAGCCCGGTCCGGTTGATCGACGACGACAACGAGATGATCGGCATCGTCGAGATCGACGTGGCGCTCAGCAACGCCCGGGAAGCAGGTCTCGATCTCGTCGAGATATCGAGTACGGCGGTACCGCCGGTCGTTCGCATCATGGACTTCGGCAAGTGGAAGTACCAGCAGTCCAAGAAGGACAAGGCGAACAAGTCGAAGTCCAAAACGTCGGAGCTGAAGGAAGTACGGTTGGGCCGGTCGATGAAAATCGACCCGCACGATATCGAGATCCGCCTTGATCAGGCCCGGCGTTTTCTCATCGAAGGGCACAAAGTCCAGATTGTGCAGAACTTTCGAGGCCGGGAGATGCTGCACAAGGAGCGCGGCCACCGCCGAATGGCGGGGATCATCGAGAAGATGTCCAATGTCGCAAAGGTGGAGGTTTCCCCGCGGCTCATGGGGCGCCGGCTCACCATGATCCTGGCACCCGATCGAGCGAAGATCGAGCAGTACAAGAGACGTGTGCAGCCGCCGCCGGGACCACGTTCGCCTGAGCCGGCCGGCGAGCCCGGACTCACGCCCTCGGCTGTGGAAGAGATGCCCGGCGAGGAGCTCGAGGCGAGGAAGGCGTAGAGGAGGTCGCAGACCCTCCAGCGCCGCTTGGCGAAATCGGGGGCCCAAAAACCCCAATTGTCTGCGGAACATTGACAACTTTTCCGGCTCTGCTCCGATAGAAGGTGGACGGCGGTGGGGTCATCACACGCCATGAGAGGCCGCTGGAGAGCCATGCACGGGTACGCTGTGATCTCCGACGTTCACGCCAACCTCCATGCCCTGGAGGCGGTGTTTGGCCGCATTCATGAGATGGAGATCGACCGGATCATCTGCCTCGGCGACGTGGTTGGTTACGGCCCCCACCCCGACCGCTGCGTGGACCTCGTCATCCGCTGCTGCTCGACCATCGTTTTGGGCAATCACGACGAAGCGGTGATAAACCCCCGGCGCGAAGAGGAGTTCAACGGCCCGGCGCGGCAGGCGATCGTCTGGACGCGTAGCGTCCTGGGTCCGTTGCATATGGACGCCATACGCCGGCTCCGGGCGGTCGAGTACCCCCAGGAGATGGTGATGTGCGTCCATGACAGCCCCGTTGACGCCCCCACCGACTACATCCACGATCCTCACATCGCGGCCCTTGCCTTTCGGGGCCTCCTGAAACCGATCTGCCTGCTCGGTCACACCCACGTACCGATGGTCTTCGAGGCACCGGGCTCCGACGCGGACCACGACGTGACGGCGGCGGAGGTGGTCGCTTACCTGACACCCGACGGCGTTCCCATCGCGCTCGACCCCCAACGGCGGTATATCTGCAACCCCGGATCAGTGGGTCAGCCCCGTGACGCCGACCCCCGCGCGAGCTTTGCGGTGCTCGATCTGGAGAATCGAGCTTTTACCGTCCACCGCCAGGAATACGACATCGACGCGGCGCAAGCGGCCACGCAGGAGGCGGGTCTTCCCACCGTTCTGGCCGACCGTCTCGCCATCGGTGCGTAGGGCCGGTTCTTGGCCGGATCCCGGGGCAACAACCCACGTCGGACAGCCGATGGCTGCTTGTTCTGTCAGCCGCTCGGCATCCGTGCTGTCGCGGCTGATACCGGGCAGCCGACAGCCTTTACACTCTGACCTGCTTCCAGCCGCCGTGGTAGAAGCGGGCGAGAAAGAACCCGGCGCGGCACACGATCTCGCCGCACAGGGCAAGCCACACCCCGAGCAGCCCCATCTCGAAAGTGATGCCGAGCACCCAGGCCGCGGGCAGGCGGATCCCGAGGCTCGAGAGCGTCGTGATCAGAAACGACCAGCCGGTATCGCCGACGCCGCGGAGTCCCTGCCGCAGGATCATGGTGATCGCGAAAAAGATCTGGACGGTACCGCAGACGAAAAGAAGCGGTGGCGTCTGGGCGACGTGGATCGGCTCGGCAGAGATGATCCTGGTGAGCACCTCGCCGCCGAACATGAACACCAGCCCCAGGCTTCCCATGATGACGCAGCCGATCCCCATGCAGGCGAGGATCGCCCGCTGGGCCATGTGCGCATTTCTCGCACCCAGATATTGTCCCGCCAGCGCTCCGGCCGCTGTGCCCATGGCGAAGCCCGGCAGGAAGCTGAAAGACTCCCAGCGGATCGCGATCAGGTGCGCGCCCTGGAGCCCTTGCACCGGGACGCCGTCGACCGCTTCGGCGGCGGCGATCATCCCGATCACGAAGAGGACCAAGAGGTTGGCACTCCACATCATCATGCTGTCGAAGAAAGCCGGGAGCCCCACGCGGAGGATCCGCCACGACATCGCGGTTTCCAGCGCCAGAGCATCTTTCTCCAGCCGCAGGTCCTTGACACCGCGAAGGAGCACCCACAGCGTCATCACCGCCCCGAAGAGAAAGCTGCTGGCCGTGCCCACGGCGATCCCGGTCAAATGCAGGTCGAAGGCGAAGGGGTTCACGAGCGTCCGGCCGTCAAAGGTGATGTCCACGCCCGACAGCGCCCAGGAGACGAAAATGTTGACGATGTTGACGCCGACGGCGATCAGCGAGGGCAGGGTTGTCTCCCCGGCGCCGTGCAGACACATCGCCCCCACCAGCATCAAACCCGCAAGCGGCATCGCGTAGGCAAGGATCCGGACATACTGGACCAGGAGGTCGGCGGCTTCGGGCGTCAGCTGGCAGACCACCGCCAGCGGACGGGCGCCCACCCACATCCCCACGCCGACCACAGCGCCCCACAACAGGCTCAGGAAGATGGCGTGGACCAGCGCCAGGTGGCTGGCGGCGACGTCGCCCGACCCCATCGCCCGGGCGATCAGCGACTGGCCGCCGATCCCCAGACCGGTCATGGCGATCGCGATAAACCAGGTGACGTAGGAGCCGATCGAGATCGCGTCCAGCGCCCCCACCGCCATCTCGACGGGGAGCCGGCCGGCGAGGATCGTGTCCACGAGACCGATCAGGGCGGCCATCGTCTGTTGGAGCAGGATGGGAACGGCCAGGATCCAGATCGCACCGCGAAGCGACCGGCCCGCGAGCTTGCCCGATCGGATCGCCCTTGCGGGATCGACCAGCGCCTCCGTCCCGTCGATGAGGAACTCGTCGACGGGTGGGGCGGGTGCCTGTACGTCGGTCTGGGTCTCTATCGGGTCCTGTGCGTCCGGGTTGGACGGGGCTGGCGCCAAGTCCAGCGATTGTAGCGATCGCCCTGGGGCCGAAAGCCGACAGCCCTCTTTCTCAGATCTCGACGAGCACCGTAATCACGCCCGGCCGTCCAGCCTTCTGAAGAACCGCCGGGCCGTCGTTGAGCGTCATCCGCCTGCTGATCAGGCTCACCACGTCGATCTCGCCACGCGCCAGCATCGAAACCGCCTCGGCGACCGGTCCCGACCGCGATCCCAGCACGGAGATCTCCTTCATGACGATCGGGGCCAGGTCGATGGCCGGTGCCGGGGTATCGGCTGCGGCGGTCATGGTCTTCAGGACGATCGTGCCCCGCGGCCGCACCAGCCGCATCGCCAGCTCCAGGCCGTCGGGTGAGCCGGTGCAGTCCACGACGATGTCCTGATCGGCGCGGCGGCCGATGTCGTCGACATGGCGGTGCTTGACCCCCCACTTCTCGCACAACGCCAACTTCTCGGAGTACCGCCCGATCAGTCGCACCGAGGCATTGAGCTTGGCCATCACCTGCACGACAAGCAGACCCAGCGGCCCGTCGCCGAGGACCGTTATGTACGGCTTGCCCTCGATGGTGAGCTGGCGCGCGGATTGGATCGCCGCCGCCAGCGGCGCCGCAAACACCGCGTGGTCATCGTCCACGGAATCGGGCACGATGACCAGGTTGGCCGCCGGAAGCGTCAACCAGTCGGCCAGGCATCCGTCGCGGCCCTGCATGCCCAGCACGGTGCGGTTCCGGCAGTGGTTGCTCAACCCCGCAAGGCACATGTCGCAGCGGCCGCACACCGCGTCCAGGGCACCCACGACCCGCTTGCCCAGAAGCTCGGGTCTCTGCTCGCCGTTGATTGACTCAACCCGGCCCACGAAGCAGTGGCCCAGCGTGCCCTGAAAACCGAATAGGCCCCGGCACAGCTCCAGGTCCAGCGAGCTGATGGCCGCCTTGAGGGTCCGCAGAAGTGCCTCGTCGCGCTCCGGCTCCGGCCGGGGGTGGGTCCGTTGAAGCTTCGTCGTGCTTCCGTCAAAGCACAGCGCGCGCATGTGGCGGTCGGCCCCCGTGTGCCGGCTGCTTTGGGAGGTGTCAGCCGCCGGTTTCATCTGCGGAGGCTTCTTCCTCGACCTGGTAGGTCGTGCGCCGCGAAGACGATCCCAAGCCCACCGGGGTTCCCGGCTTCTCAAAGTTCCGCCCCGACCAGAACGCCAGCTTCTCAAGCCACGTCTCCGGACGGGTGTAGGTGGGGTACAGGTACTCCTGCTGTCCTGCAAAGGGCTCGGCGGTGGCGTTGTACCACGCATGCCACGGCCTGGAATCGAGCCCCCAGTCTTGGCCGGTCAGGATGGTGAGCGATCTGTGTGCGGCAATATTGACCGCCAGCTCCGGTGCATCGAGGGCGGCGATGAGCCCCTGGAAGACGCGGTCCTGTGGGTACTGGCCAAGTGCGGTGGCGGCAGCAAGCCGGGTATCGGGTGACTCGTCGTCTTTTCGGAGTGCCCGCAGCAGGTCGGGGACCACCGCTGGGTTATGGATCCGCTGCAGCGCCTTGCTCGCCTCCCACCTCACCTGAAACTGCGAGTCGGTCAGTGCCTTGGCGATCAGCGGCGCGTCCTTCGGCGCACCGTGGCGTCCCAGGGCGGAGATCGAGATTGCCTTGACCAGCGGGTCCGGCTCATGCCCGGCACGGTCGCGGTACAAGGCCAGGTACGCATCGGACCCGCCAAAAGGGGAGTTGGCGATCGCGACCGTCCCCAGCCTGCGGTTTTCCGGGTCGTGCGGGTCCACCATCAGCCGGGCCGCCTGTTTCGCCGAGAGCGGCACGAGCGAATCGCCGAACGAGGCCAGGTCTTCGCCGACGGTGCTGCAGCCGACCAGCAGCACGGCCAGGGCAACCCACGCGGCCGCGCGGGCACAGCGACTCGTGCTCCCGCCTGTGGCTTGACGATCGGCCATTCGCTTCTCCAGCAAACCTCTCCCCCACCGCTAGTCTAAACGATCGGCACACCCACCGCGGCTACGCCAGCCGCGGCGGCCTTGGCGTAGGCCCAAAGGGGTTGCGTGATCAGTCGGCGGCTTCGTCGCTATTCCAACGTGACATTGTCCTGCTTCTTGTTGATCCCCTGCTTGAACGTCACCTCGTAGGACAGGTCCCGCTTCTGGGAGGCCGCGATCCGGGCCGTGAACTGCGGGCTCCGGTAGTCGTAGAGCGTGGGCGCCAGGTCGCTGGCGAAGATCACGTGACCCCGGTAGCTGCGGCGGATCTGGACCTGGATCGGCTTGTCCCGGTAGTTGCGGATCCGCTCCACCCATTGCTCGTGGTCGTCCCAGCCGGCGACCGAATAGGTCGGCTCGATCCGGTGGCCCTTCCCGGGGCTGAAGTAGATCTTCGGCCTGCGTCCCCGGAACCAGAAGTTGTCTCGCCAGGTTCGAAGCCGGATCCGCTGGTGGACCACCTCGGGGTCACGTCCCAGGTTCAGCTCGATCTCCTGGCCGATCGGCACGTACTTGGTCTGATACGCAGTCAGGAACGAGAGGCCGTCCCGCCCGTTGTCCCGAAACAGCCGCACGATCCCGTTGGGAAGCGGTGTCGAGCCCAGGGTGCTCTTGGAGTCATTGCGCAGGATGAACATCCGCACCAGCTGCTCGCCGTACTCGGCCGGTCGGTAGCGATAGACGATCTGGAAGGGGACCTTCTTGCCCTCAAAGAGACGCATCCGCTTCGACCAGCCGTTTCGAACCGTCTCCTCGCCTGGAATCGTAAAGATGAAGTACTCGCTCAACCCCTGCTTCACGATCCGCTTGGGCGCGCTGAGGGAGGACATCGCCCTCCCGGCGGCCTGGAAGTATTCGGCGCGGGCATCGGCCTTCTTGAACGCCTTGGCCCGGCTGCGGTCATCGAGGTAGGCGTCGCGCTCGTTGGCGCTGATCATCCCGCGTCGAGCGAGGTCGGCGACCTTTTCGACGAGGTTGATCTCACCCACCACCAGCCGCACCCGGGCGCCGGCGTAGTCCTCGCCCGAGTTGTTGGTGATTTTGACGAACCCCTCGAAGGACATTCCCGTCTCGCCCGCGTCCGACACGCAGACGTAGTCGGCGCTCCAGGTGATCCCGCTCGTGAAGTACGTGATCTGGACGACCGCCTCGCCGTCGAAATCGCTGCGTACGTTCCAGTAGAGCATCTGCGGCTTGTCGTGCGGATACGTCGTGTCCAGCACGTCCAGCTCCCTCGCGTGGGAGGCGAATCGCAGATCCACGCTGGTGGGGTCGATCAAGGTGTTGGCCCAGGAGAACTGAAGCGGGTTCATCCCCCGGCGGAAGGTGATGCGACGGGTCTCGCGGACCAGGGTCAGGTCCTCTGCGTTGTAGATCGTCAGCTGCACCGTGTCCCGGGTGGGCAGCGTCGACACGTCCACGTTCTTGCCGGACGCTGCGAGGGAGAGCCCAAGGGCGACAACCGAGGCAGCAATCGTTCGCATGGCAGTGGCGTTCATCATCAATACTCCTTCGTCGCTCGGTCCCTATTCCTACTCACCATTCATTCTTGATGACGACGTTGAGCGTGTGCTGGACCTTGGCCGCCTTCTGATCGTCGCCGCGGGGCGGCAGCACCACGTGGAAGACAGGGCGATCCGCGGTCGACTTCTCTTGGTCGATCTCCATCAGCGTTCCGCCCGGGCCGAGCTCCCATTCGACGTTGCGGCCGGTGTTGCCGAGGATCTCGTTTCGCAGTGCCGACAGTGACTCGGCGATGTCGAGGACGACCGGCTTGTCCTTGAAGTTCTCAATCTCGTACTTGATGAGGACCTCGTACTCGTAGACGGGCCCGAAGCGGCGGGTCTGCTTTCGGTCGGAGATCGTCCGCTTGACGACGACATCCTTGACCACGCCCAGGTAGAGCGACATCTCGTCGTCGCGGGGGGTGAAGGGCGCCCAGTCCTCGCCCAGGAAGGCGACAGTGCCCTGGCCGTCATCCTGGAAGATGCGGACCTTGCCGGGCATCAGCGGGAATCGGCCCAGGCCGCCGGTGGCGTCGTTTCGGATCAGGTAGTGCATGGGGATGCGAAGCTGCCGCTTGCCCGCGTCGAGATAGCCGTAGCGGGCGAAGTCCGCGGTGTAGGTCTTTTGGATCCGCACATCGTCGAACCGCGACATCAGCAGCCGCTTGGTCTCGTTGATCCCGATCGGCCTTTCCAACCGTTCCCCGAAACCCGCCCACATGCCCGCCTCGCCGAACTCCTCGTTGGAGTTGTTGTGAAGCTGCAGGTACTGCCAGAGGGTCAGCGTCTTCTCGTCGTTGGCGGCGATCGCCCGATAGGCGAACGACTTGTCGAGCTGGCCGATGATGTAGCTGATCCTGACCCGGGCCGAACCTGCCCGAGGGGTAAAGACCTGCCAGGTCAAGGCGTTCTCGCCCGGTGGATAGGAGACGCTCAGCACCTTGATCTGACCGGGGTCGGTCAGGCAGCGGAACTGGATGCTGGATTTGTCGATGTTGGTGTTGGCCCACTTGAAGACCACGTCGTTGACCCCCCGGGCCAGCGGCACCACACGCTCCTCCTCCACCAGCGTGGCGTGCGGGTTGTCGAGCTGGATCTCGACCCGCTCGCGGGCGGGCAGCGTGATGAGCTTGACGCCGGCCAGGGCCGGGCCCGCCGAGACGAAAGCGGCCAGACCAAGGATCAGCGTCTGCGAAGAGGTCGGCTGAAGAGTCATGACGTGGGTCTCCGTAGGTGTTCCATGCCGAAGATCGGCCGCATCGATCGCCCCCCGCAGTCTCATGGCCATTGCCGGCCGAGCGCACCCATGAAATCCCGAATTCCGAGTTGGTTTCGACGGTTATCGGATTGCGGACGGCCGACCGTTTCGCGGCTACGATCCTCGCCTGTGCTTCATCCCGCCGACCCCAACCTCCGCAACGTGGCGATCATCGCCCACGTCGATCACGGCAAGACCACGCTGGTCGGCGCCATGCTCGAGTGCTGCGGAGCGCTTGCCCGCGGGGCCGAGGCGACGGACTGCGTGCTCGACTCCGACCCGTTGGAGCGAGAGCGCGGCATCACCATCTTCTCCAAGAACTGCGCGATCACCTACCAGCGTGTGTCCGGCGAGCACGCCGGCGAGACCTTCCGGATCAACCTGATCGACACACCGGGGCACGTGGACTTCGGCGGCGAGGTCGAGCGCGTGCTCAAGATGGCCGACGGCGTGCTGCTGCTCGTCGACGCGTTCGAGGGGCCGATGCCGCAGACCAGGTTCGTCGTCGGCAAGGCACTCGAGCTCGATCTTCCAATCGTCCTGGTCGTCAACAAGTGCGACCGCCCCGACGCGCGGCCAGAAGCGGTCGTGGACGAAGTGTTCGATCTGCTCGTCGCACTGAACGCCAGCGACGAGCGCCTCGACTTCCACGTCGTGTACGCCTCCGGGCGCGACGGTTGGGCGTCGCCGACCGCCGAGACGCCCGGCACCGACATCACCCCCCTGCTCGACGCCATCATCGAGCGGCTGCCCTCGCCCGTGGGCTACGCCGACGTGCCGCTGCAGATGCTCATCACCACACAGGACTACTCCAAGTATGTCGGCCGCATCGCGATCGGCCGCGTCTTCGCCGGCGCCATCAGCACCGGGCAGGCGGTCACGATCTGCCGGGCCGACGGCTCCCAGCGCATGGCCCGCGCCATGAAGGTCTACCGCTTCGAGGACCTGGGCCGAACGCCCGCCGACATCGTCTCGGTCGGCGACCTGTGCGCGGTCGAGGGCATCGGCGACTTCGAGATCGGCGACACGATCGCCTGCCCGGACATGCCAAACCCAATCGCCCGGGTCGCGATCGATGAGCCGACGTTGCACATGCTCTTTCGGATCAACGACTCGCCCTTCGCGGGCAGGGAGGGAAAGTATGTAACGTCCAGGCAGATCGCCGAGCGGCTCGAGCGAGAGCTTCGGTCGAACCTCGCCCTGCGGGTCGAGCCCGGCGCGTTGGCCGAGGAGTTTCGCGTCTCCGGCCGTGGCCTGCTGCACCTGGGGATCCTGCTGGAGAATATGCGACGCGAGGGGTACGAGCTGTCGGTGGGCCGGCCGGAGGTGATCGAGAAGGAGATTGACGGCCTGCGCTGCGAGCCGATCGAGCTGCTGACCGTAGATGTCGACAAGCAAGCGGTCGGCGCCGTGATGGAGCTGCTCGGCACGCGCGGCAGCGAGATCCAGTCGCTCGACCAGCGCGGCGACCGGATGCACGTGGAGTGCGAGATCCCGGCACGCGGGCTGATCGGGCTGCGCAGCCGCATGCTCACCGCGACCGCCGGCAAGGCGGTGATGTACCACAGCTTCCAGCGCTACGGGCCGCTGCGGCCCAGCGCCCCCGGGCGTGCCAATGGCGTCCTGGTCGCCACCGAGACGGGCCGGGCCACGGCGTACGCCCTGCTGAACCTCTCCGAGCGCGGCATCATGTTCGTCAAGCCGCAGGACCCGGTGTACGCCGGGCAGATCGTCGGCGAGAACAGCCGCAGCAACGACCTGGGCGTCAACGTCGTCAAGGGCAAGGCGCTCTCGAACGTCCGCGAGTCGACCAAAGAGTCGACCGTCGTGCTTGCCGCGCCGCGAACGCTGTCGCTGGAAGCGGCGCTGGAGTACATCGAGTCGGATGAGCTGGTCGAGATCACGCCGAGTTCCATCCGGTTGCGCAAGCGGCTGCTCCGCGAGGCCGACCGCCGACGCGAGGACCGATCTCGCAAGGCCCGCGCTGCCAGCACCTGACGCGCGAAGTCCCCGCGGCTCAAATCCCTGAACCAGACGCATCAAGCCGTTTGCTGATCGGTTCAGCTGCCCGGGGTCGGGGTGCCGCAGTCGAAGCTCGTCGGGACCAGGCACAGGAACTTCAACGGCTCGGACCCGGTGTTGATGAACTGGTGCGTGGCGTTGGGTGGGACGAACAGGGCGTCACCCGGCTTGAGCGCCTGGCCCTTTCCGTCCTGCTCCAGGCGACCGCTTCCCTGGAGGATGAAGACCTCATGCTCATAGTTGTGACTGTGTCGGGGGGTGTGGCCGCCGCTGGCGACGGTGAAGTGCCGCATGGCGAAGGTGGGCGCCCCGTCGGCGCTGCCGACGAGCACCCGCAGCGAGACCCCCTTGGCTCCGTCGATCTGGATCGCTCGTGCCTCGACCGCCTCCGACTGGCGGATCAACATTGCGCCGTGCCCTCCTGAGGGTGATTCCGCGAGTAGTGTATCAGCTCATGAGACCCACCATCACCACGTTCGTGCTCGGTGAGTTCCAAACCAACTGCTTTGTGGTCACGGTGCCCGATCAGGCGGCGTGCTGGATTGTCGACTGCGGCTTTGAGCCGGAACCGTTGCTCAAGTGGATCTCCGACAAGCGTCTGCAACCCGAGGCGCTGCTGCTGACCCACACGCACCCGGACCACATCGCCGGCGTCGACGAGGCGCTGGCGCGGCTCGGGCCCCTTCCCATGCACGTTCACGAGTCGGAGGCCGGCTTTTGCAGCGACCCGGTGCGCAACCTGTCGGTCCTTCTGGGCGCCCCGATCTCCGTCACCGAGCCTGACCATCTCCTGCGGGACGGTGACACGCTCAAGCTGGGACCCACCGCCTGGCGTGTGCTCCATGCCCCCGGTCACAGCCCCGGCGGGGTGCTGTACGTCCACGACGAGTCGAACCAGGCGATCGTCGGCGACACGCTGTTTGCCGGGTCGATCGGACGCATTGATTTTCCCGGCTCCGACATCGAAGCATTCCGCCATACCATCGGCGGCCTGCTTATGGGGCTGCCCGATGAGATGACAATTCATCCAGGCCACGGACCCGCTACCACCATCGGCCGGGAGCGGCAAACGAATCCCTTCGTCGTGCAAGGTTTCTAGGAAAGTGCCGATACTCGCAACTGAGGTGCCTCCGTGATATGTCCGCAGTGCGCCCAAGATTTGAAGCAGGTGACCTATGAGACCGTGGCGATCCACACCTGCGCCTCCTGCGGCGGCGAGTTTATCGGCTCTCCTGAGCTGGGTCACATCGTTCGCGCCCGGCAGGAGCGTTTCAGCCCGGAGCTGAGGGAATTGCTTGCTCAGCGGACGCCGAGGCCAGGGGTGGTAGCGGACGCGCACCCCGCTCTGTGCTGTCCAGGGTGCGGTGAGCCGATGATGGCATTCAGCTACGGCGGTGACAGCGGCGTTCTCGTGGACCGCTGCGCGAGCTGCGACGGGTTGTGGCTGGACTGCGAGGAGCTTCAGCGCATCCAGGTTCTTCAGGAACGATGGGCCGAGGAAGCGACGGATCAGCTCAAGCAGATCTCAGTCGACCTCGAGAAGGCCCGCCGGGAGGTGGCCCAGGCAACAAGCAGCGCTTTCGCCGGCTCGCGGTTTGCGTTCATCAACGCCCTGATCAACCGTTACCTTGACGCGGCATAAGACTGGGGGGTCGGGGTTCAGGTTTCAGGAGTGAGAGCTCGCTGCTTTCCCGAACCCCGAACCCCCAACCCAAACTGCCTCCCTCCGAGAAGGCTGTCGACGATCGGCTGCAGCAGAGGCAACCTCGCACTCTTGTCGAGCGCCGATAGCCGATCGCCCCTCATTGGGACACTTTTCAGTCGTACGCCTTGAAGCGCTTGGAGTCGATCCAGCGGTCGATCCGGTGCTCGAGGAAGGTCAGCGGCAGCGCCCCCGCCCCCAGAACCTCATCGTGAAACGCCCTGAGGTCGAAGACCTCCCCAAGAGTCTCCTGGGCGGTCTCCCTGAGCTGGCGGATTTTCAACTCGCCGATCTTGTACGCACAGGCCTGGCCCGGCCAGCTGATATACCGATCGATCTCGGTCTCGATGTTCAATTCGCTCAGCGCCGTGTTGGACAGCATGAAGCCGATCGCTCTGGCCCGCGTCCAGCCGAAGGCGTGCATGCCGGTGTCGACCACCAGCCGGCAGGCCCGCCACATCTCGTAAAGGAGCCGGCCGAAGTTGTCATAGGGGTCCTCGTAGAGGCCCATCTCCAGGCCGAGCCGCTCGGCGTAAAGCGCCCAGCCCTCCCCGAATGCCGTGAAATAGGAATCCTTCCTGAACTCCGGGAGCCCTTGCAGTTCCTGGGCCAGAGCGATTTGCAGGTGGTGCCCGGGCACGGCCTCGTGCAGGGCCAGAGGGATCATCTCGTACGTGGGCCGCTGATTCAGGGCATGCGTGTTGGCGTAGAAGTAGCCGGGCTCGGCGTTGCGAATGTCGCCGCGGCTGTAATAGGCCGTGGTCTGGTTGGGGGCCATGAACGCCGGGATCTCGCGGACCCCGTAGGGAAGTCTGGGCAATCGGCTGAAGAGCTTGGCCAGCCAGGGATCGACGCGTTTACAGATATCGCGATAGCCGGCCAGCAGCGCCTGGTCACTTTCGTGGTAGAACCTCGGGTCGGATCGAAGGAACTGGACGAACGCCCCAAAGAGCTCGTCGTCGGGCCGCTCTGGATGGGTCTCCATGAAGTCGCTTGAGCGGATGACCTGCATCATTTCCGCCTTGATCCGCGCGACCTCGGAAAGGCCCAGGTCGTGGACTTCGCGCGGCGTCATGTCCGTCGTCGTCATGACGCGGAGCTGGTAGGCGTAGTACGCCGCGCCGTCGGGGAGGTCGATCGCTGCGATCGAGCGGCGACACCTCGGTATGTACCGCTTGACGACAAACGTGGACAGCTTGTCGATGGCGTTCTCGACGGCGGGCAGGGATTTGTTCCGAAAACGGCGTCGCAACTCCTGCTGCACCCGCTCATCGATATGGTCGGGCATCCGCTGAAACGGTTCCGCGAGCGGCTTCAGACCATCGTCGGCGATCGCGTGAAACTGTCCCGCAAGACCGGCCAGGGTAACCCGCGGCGGCGTGCGGCGCTCCTCGAGCCCCAGCGCGAGCCGCTCGATGGTCTGCTGAACGACCGTGGGGACCTGCTCCAGACGCGTGAGGTAGTTGGCGTAGTCGGCCCGCGAGCGAAACCGCACCCGCTCGGCCATTTGCGGGATCCGCTGGTGGACGCCGAACCGACCACCGATGGGGGCCAGGAACATGCGGAAGCGGTGCCCCTGGATCGCGTTGGTCAGCTTCAGCTCGAAGAGCTGGTAGTTGAGCAGGTCCTCCTTGTTCAGATTATGCGTGGGCAGGGCACGAAGCTGCTCGAGAAACGCCTTGGTCTTCTCATGCCGCCGCTGGATCGCTTGGAGGCTGCTATCGGTGACACGGTCAGCGTTGGAGTAGTCGCCACGAGCCATCGCCATCTCGGGGAACTCCCGAAGCTCCCACTCGTAGCTTCGCCGGAAAAGTGTGTGGAGCTCCTGGATGGAGTCCCCGGCCTGGGCCGGGCTGGCGAGGCCGAAACACGCCACACACAGTCCGATGGTCTTCTTTCGCATGCCCGACAGGGTACCACGGCCGGGCGACCGGTTTCAACGTCGCCCTCGGCTGCTCGACCATGGTCGCAATCAAGATGGGTGTCGAGGCCTACCGGCAGAGCCGGACGCTCTTGTGGGACGCGCCCACTGAACGAGTTTCGACTGCCTGACTGACAGTGGCCAGCCGAAAGCCTTATTGGCGGGAGGCAATTGGGGTTCGGAAAAGCAGCGAGCCCCCACTCCTGAACCCTGAACCCCAATCCCTCGATCCGCTGTGGCCGATAGCCGACAGCTTCTTTGCTCTCTTGCTTCAAGAGGCACTATTCTTCGTCCGCCTTCGGCTTGTACGCCTTGATCACGTCGGCCTGGATGTTGGGGGGTGTCCGCTCATCGTGGCTGTATTCCATCGTGTAGGCGCCGGCACCACCGGTGATCGACTTGAGCTGGCTGGCGTAGCTCACGACCTCAGCCAGCGGTGCTTCGGCTTTGACCACCATCAGGTTGCCCGCGAGCATATCGGTGCCCTGGATGCGGCCGCGGCGGCCGGAGATGTCGGCGGAGATGTCGCCGATCATGTCCGCGGGCACGGTGATCTCCATGGACACAATGGGCTCCAGGAGGACCGGACTGGCCTTGTTCACGCCGTCAATGAATGCCTTGCGCCCCGCCGTGGTGAACGCGACCTCCTTGGAGTCAACCGGGTGGTGCTTTCCGTCGTGGACGGTCACCTTTATGTTGTGCATCGGGTACCCCGCGATCGCGCCGCTGCTCATCACCTGCCGCACGCCTTTTTCCACCGCGGGCATGAATTGCCTGGGGATCGACCCGCCGAACACCTTGTTCACGAAGAGCAGCCCGTTGACAGCGCCCTCTTCGCCATCGGCGATCGGCTCGACACGGAGGAACACCTCCCCGAACTGCCCGGCGCCGCCCGTCTGCTTCTTATGGCGATGGTGCCCCTCCGCCGTGGCGGTGATCGTCTCCTTGTAGGCGACCCGGGGCGGACGCGTTTCGACCTCGATTCCGTATCGATCCTTCAGCAGGCGAAGCTTGACCCGGAGATGTTGCTCACCGAGGCCCTTAAGCACGGTCTCGCCCGTTGTCTGGACACGCTCGATCGCCAGGGTCGGGTCTTCCGCGACCAGCTTGCCCAACGCTTCTCCGAGCTTGGTTTCGGCGCCCTTGCTCGTGCCCGTGAGGGCCAAGCCGAACATCGGTGTTGGCAGGCCCACCGTAGACGGCCTCAGATTCGGCCCGAGGTGGCCGCCGTGAAGCACGCTGTCGTAGTTGATCTCGTCGACCTTCGCCACGGCGCCGATATCGCCGGCGATGATCCGGTCCACCTCTGCGTGCGTCTTACCTTGGAGCTTGAAGACGTGCGCGATCCGCAGAGGTCGTGATCGATTGTCGAGCTGCGGCTGGTTGTCGGGCCCGATCGTTCCCTGGTGGACGCGGAAGACGCAGAGCTTGCCGACATAGGGGTCGGAGCTGACTCGGAAGACGTGCGCGATCGGAGGCTTGGCGGAGTCCGCCTCGGGCGTCGCGGTCTGCGTCTGGCCGTCGGCCTCGTATTCGAAGGTGTGGGGGTTGCCTTCCGCGGGGTTGGGGCACAGATCGGCCATGATTCTCACGAGCTCACCCACGCCTGTGCCCGAGCGCGCCGAGACGAAGCAGACGGGGATGAGATGGCCCTGGCGAAGCGCCGTCTTAAAGGGGTCCTGGAGCTTCTCCGGATCGACCGCGCCCTGCTCCAGATACTGCTCCATGAGCGCTTCATCGGTTTCCACGACCTGGTCGACGATGGCGGTGTGAAAGTCGGAGACCTCCCCGAGGTCGCTTGTCCCGGAGGCGTTCTTGAAACAGTCGATAATCTGCTGTGCGCCTTCAGCGGGCAGGTTGATGGGCCGGCACACGCTGCCGAATGTCTCCTGCACCGCCTTCAGGAGATCGGCCAGTCCGGTGGCGTTGTCGATCTTGTTGATGACGATCATGCGGGGCAGGCGGCTTTCCTCGGCCACCTTCATCAGGCGGCGGGTCACCGTGCTGATTCCCACCAGGGCGTCGATGACGACCAGCGCTGTTTCCACCGCCGGCAGCACGCTGAACGCCCGGCCGATGAAGTCCGCCGTCCCCGGGGTATCGATCAGGTTGATGTGCGTCCCGTCGGTGTCAAAGTGCACCAGGGCGCTGTCGAGACTGTGGCCCAGCTCCTTCTCCAGGTCCTCAAAATCACAGACCGTGTTTCCGTCCTCCACTCTTCCGACACGGCCGATGACCCCGGCGGCGTGGAGGATTCCGTCGGCGAGCGTGGTCTTTCCCGATCCGGCATCGCCAACCAGGGCCAGGTTGCGGATGGCCTCGGTGGTGTAGCTGGGCATGAGGAGGGCTCCTGGGAGCGATCAGGGACGCTGATCATAGCGGCTACACTGATTACCCGTGGCGGAGCCCGTCTTCCACATCGTCCTGTTGAATCCCCAGATTCCCAACAACACCGGCAACATCGGGCGGACCGCCGCCGCCACCGGCTGCCGGCTCCACATCATCCACCCTGTCGGGTTCGACATGTCGGCGCGGGCCCGCCGCCGTGCCGGACTGGACTACTGGCATCTTCTGGACTGCCGCGAGCACACCGACTGGGAGTCCTTCCTGGCCGCCGAGCAACCCCGCCGGCTCTGGCTCTACACGACCAAGTCGAGCGTGCCCCACTGGGACGCCGCGCTGGCCGAGGGAGACCATCTGCTCTTCGGGCGTGAGACCGCGGGTGTCCCCCAGGCCGTTCATCGCTGGGTGGAGCAAACATACGGGCCCCGCCACCGCATCACGCTTCCGATGGTTACCGGGGCGAGGAGCCTCAACCTTGCGACCGTGGTCTGCACCGCCGTCTATGAGGGGTTGAGAAAAATAAGGTAGGCGTCGGGGTTCAGGAAGAATCGCGTCCATCTCCGAACCCCGAACCCCGCTAATGCGGCAACGGGAATTCAGTGCACAGCGCTCGCACCTCCCGCCTCACCTCGCAGGCAACCTTCTCGGCACCACCCGCGGCCAGGGCACGGTCGATGAGCCCGGCAATCCGGTGCATCTGCGGCTCCCGCATGCCCCGAGTGGTTATCGCCGGCGTCCCCAGACGCAGACCGCTGGTCACCATCGGAGGCCGCGGGTCGTTGGGGATTCCGTTCTTGTTGACGATGATCCCCGCGGTCTCAAGCCACGACTCGGCGTCGGCACCGGTCAGATCCTCGGACCGTGGCCGGAGGTCGACGAGCATGAGGTGGTTGTCGGTGCCGCCGGAGCAGAGCCGGTAGCCGTGTTCGGCGAGCCCGTCGGCCAGGGCTCCGGCGTTGGCGACGATCCTCCGGCAGTACTCTTTGAACTCCGGACGCAGGGCCTCGCCGAAGCAGACCGCCTTGGCGGCGATTATGTGCATCAGCGGTCCGCCCTGGCTGCCCGGGAAGACCTTTCGATCGATCTTCTTGGCCGTCTCCTCGTCGTCGGAGAGGATCAGCCCACCCCGGGGGCCCCGCAGCGTCTTGTGGGTGGTGGTCGTCACCACGTGGGCGTGGGGAAAGGGCGATGGGTGGACGCCGCTGGCGACCAGTCCGGCAATGTGGGCGATGTCCGCCAGCAGATACGCGCCCACGCTGTCGGCGATCTTGCGGAACCGCGCGAAATCGATGACCCTCGGGTACGCCGAATACCCGCAGATGATCATCGCCGGTTTGCACGCCTCGGCCGCCGACTGGATGGCGTCGTAGTCCAGGGTCTCGGTCTTGGGGTCAAGGTCGTACTCCACGATCTTGTAAAACGTTCCGGAGAAGTTCACCTTCAGACCGTGGCTCAGATGCCCTCCGGACTTGATTGGAAGGGACAGGATCGTGGCGCCGGGCTTGCACATGGCCATGTAGGCGGCGATGTTGGCGCTGGCGCCAGAATGCGGCTGGACGTTGGCGAAGCGGCACCCGAACAGCTCACACGCCCGCGTGCGGGCGAGATCCTCGATCTCGTCGTGGAACCTGCATCCGCCGTAGTACCGCTTGCCGGGGTACCCCTCGGCGTACTTGTTCGTCATCCAATTGCCCATGGTGTGCATAACGGCGGGACCGACGTGGTTCTCGCTTGCGATCAGCTCGATCGTCGTCGCCTGGCGGGTCGCCTCGTCGGCCAGGATGCGGGCCACGATCGCGTCCTTTTCGTTGAGGAGGGCAAGGAGACCCGTGGACAGCGCATCCATGGGAACCGCGGCAGCGCTGGTGTCGGTCGTCCGGGTCATGGGCCACATGGTAGGGACTGCTGCGTCAGGATGGAAAATAGGACTCAGGCTCCTTTTGCGGCGGCGGCGCGTCCACGATAGGATTGTCCATCTGACGCGCAGGTAGAACCCTCACAAGACCCCGAAACTCCATTGTTATGGTTCACGCCACCGCCCGATTCCGAGTCGTTGACACGTTCGCCGGTCCATTTGCATTGATCGTCTCGAATTCCGGTGAGCTGTCGGCCCGCTTCCTAACGATCGGCGAGGTGCGTCGATCCCTGGACGGAGCGACGCATGACCCCGCGTTGCTGGGGGCGCTGATAGCGCGGCTGGAGCGTTACTTCCAGGGTGACGCCGTCAGCTTCGACGATATCCCCACCCCCGTGACCAGCGGCTTCTTCTTCCGGTGCTGGGATGCGTGCCGCCGGATTCCGCGTGGACGGACCAGGAGCTATGCCGAGCTTGCCGAGATGGCGGGCTCGAGCCCCGCCGCGGCCCGCGCCGCGGGGGCGGCGATGCGGAGAAACCCATTGCCGGTGATCGTGCCCTGTCATCGTGTGGTGGCCGCCGACGGCTCACTGCACGGCTACAGCGGCAGCACGGACCCCTCTGGCCAACCCCTTGCGATCAAACAGGCGCTGCTGGCCCTTGAAGGATTTGAAGGACCCCCGCAGCCCGGAGGCCTGCTAGGCAAGAGCGGCCCGATGGCCACTGCCCGGCAGGCCGCCATGCCCGCGGCCCGTTGAGAGACCTCCCGTCATGAAGCTCACCATGGTCGGCACCGGCTACGTCGGACTCGTCACCGGCTCGTGCTTTGCCAAGACCGGAAACGACGTCACCTGCCTGGATCTGGACCAGGACAAGATCGCGCGGCTCAACCGGGGCGAGTGTCCCATCTACGAGCCGTCGCTGGCGGAGCTCATCCAGCGCAACGTCGCAAGCGGGCGACTGCGGTTCACCGCAGACGGGGACGACGCCTATGGCGAGGCGGAGGTGATCTTCATCTGCGTCGGAACGCCGGCGGGCGCCGACGGCTCGACCGATCTGGGCGCGATGAGGCAGGCCGCGATTGACATTGCCCAGTTCATCGACCGGGCGGAGCCGCCGAAAATCCCGAAGCTGATCGTCATCAAGTCGACGGTTCCCGTCGGCACGACCGAGCAGCTTCGTGATGAGATCAAGACCCACACGAAAGCGCCGTTTTACATCGCCAACAATCCCGAGTTCCTCAAGGAGGGCGCCGCGGTCAGCGACTTCCAGAAGCCCGATCGAGTCATCTGCGGGACCGAGGACGAGGCGGCCGCGGAGATCCTCCGCGACCTCTATGAGCCGTTCGTCCGTCAGGGCAACCCCATCATCGTCATGGACATGCGATCCGCGGAGATGGTCAAGTACGCCTCGAACGCGATGCTGGCGTGCAAGATCAGCTTCATCAACGAGATCGCCAATCTCTGTGAGCGGACTGGGGCCGATATCCGCTCCGTGCGGGAGGGGATGTGTGCGGACCGCCGCATCGGCAACCAGTTCCTCCATCCGGGTCTCGGCTTCGGGGGATCGTGCTTCCCCAAGGACATCCTCGCCGTGATCAACATGGGCAAGGCGGCGGGCCACGAGTGCGCGATCACCTCCGCCGTTTACGCCGTCAACCAGGATCAGCGAAGGATCTTCTGGGACAAGATCATCGGTCATTTCGGCTCTGATCTGACTGGTCGGACGCTTGCCTTCTGGGGAGTGGCCTTCAAGCCTGAGACCGACGACATTCGCGAGGCGCCGGCGCTTGTGCTGATGCAGTGGGCGCTGGATGCCGGGGCGGCGGTGCGGGCGTTCGACCCGGTGGCGATGGCAAAGCTGGCGGACGCGATGCCGGCCGTCGGGACGTACGGTGACATGTACGAGGTGCTGTCGGGGTGCGACGCGCTGGTCATCAGCACCGAATGGAGCGATTTTCGCAATCCGGATTTCACCCGCATCGTCTCCGCACTCAAGAGCAAGGTTATTTTCGACGGCCGCAACATCTACCGGCGCGAGCTGATGCAGCGGCTCGGGTTCGTCTACTACTCGGTGGGTCGTGAGCCGGTCACTCAGGCCGGACCGGGTCCCGGCCGGCCCGAATCCACCGCAGTCGACAAGGGGCTCCCTGCGGCGCGTCTTGCGAGCGTTGACCGGAGCGAGAGCTGATCTACGATGATGGCCGCTGCGCGGGGCGCTTAGCTCAGTTGGCCAGAGCACCGCCTTTACACGGCGGGGGTCGCTGGTTCAAGTCCAGCAGCGCCCATTAATACAAAGCCCCGTATTCGGGGGGATAATCGTTTCCAGACGCACCAACCGGACCGCCGTTTTCGGGCTCGCCTGTCAGTTTCTTGTCAATTTTCGTGACCTGCCCCCACGGTTTGCACCAGGTTCTCTGTTAGTGCCTGCACCTGTGCGCTTGTACCCGATCCTGGTGCCGAGGGGGAGTGTAGGTGTGCCGAATCTGCTGACGCTGCTGGCCAACTCGGGGCCGTGCCCGTAGGCGGGGAGGTATACTGGGGGCGTACAAGGAGGACACACCATGACCACGAGACAGAGCACCCTCGCCGGCCTGCTGGCCGTCATCGCGGTCACGCTTGGCCCCAGCTTGATCGTGCGGGGGTCACCGCGCCCATCGCTTCCGCCCTGCCCGTGGGATTGCGCGGATTTTGACGGGGTGGTGGCCGTGCCGGATTTGTTGGCCTTGCTTTCACAGTGGGGCCTGCCGGGCTCGTGTGACTTCGACGGCGGTGGCGTCGCCGTTCCCGATCTGCTGAAGCTGCTGGCCAACTGGGGAGTCTGCCCCCCGTAAAGCCGTCCGCGTCGATGGGCAGGTGGCGGTGCCCGACCGGTTGACGCTGCTGGGGGCGTGAGGGGCGTGCCCCAACTGTGGAACTGCTCCGCAGACGTCGATGGTGACTGCCAGGTCGGCATCTTCAACCTACTGATCCTGCTCGCGAACCAAAGGTGAGCAAGCCAACGCGCTCATCTGTGTGGGGCTTCCATGTGACCGCCTGACAGTCGGCGGACGATCCGGATCTGATTCGTGGCGTCGCTCAGATCGGGCAGGCGATCTGCCCCAGACGCTCGGTGAGCTTGAGGTTCTCTCGGTAGTCGATGGGCAGGGCCAGGATCACCGGGGTCTCGGCGGCAAACGCCTCCTCCAACGCGCCCAGCAGGGCCCCGGACTCCCGGACGTACATGCCCTTACAGCCGAACGCCTCCGCGAGCTTGATCCAGTCGGGATTGTTGAAGCCCAGCTCCGAGTGGTCGCCGAAGGTTGTCTGCTGCTTCCACTGGATCAGGCCGTAGGCGTGATCCTCCCAGACCATGAGAACGATGTTGAGCCCGAGGCGGGCCGCGGTCTCGAGATCCTGGATGTTCATCAGCGCGCCGCCGTCCCCGCAGAGTGCGAGCACCTTGCGATCGGGGTGGACCAGCTTCGCGGCGATCGCGCCGGGAAGGGCGAAGCCCATGGAGCAGAACCCGTTGGGGATCAGGCAGGTGTTGGGCTTGACACACTGGTAGTGGCGGGCAATCCACATCTTGTGGGCGCCGACATCGGATAGGACGATGTCATCGGGTCCCATGAAGCAACGGAGGTCCCACAGCACCTTCTGGGGCTTGATGGTGCCGACGCTCTGGTCGTACTGGTGCTCGGAGAACTCCGCCAGCATGGCCTCCCGAACTGAGTGCCGATCCTTGATGTCAAAGAGCGGCTCGCCCTCTCCAAGCCGTTCGTTGAGCTGCCAGAGAGAGTTGGCAATGTCGCCGGTCACCTCGGCGCTGACGACGTAGTCCCCGTCGACTTCCGCGGCGATGAAGTCGATGTGCAGGATCTTGCGAGGCCCGCCGGTGTTCCACAGCCGCGGGTGGTATTCGACGATATCAAACCCCACCGTGATCACGAGGTCTGCCCGGTCGATCTCGATGAGGACCAGGTCCCTGGCCTGCAGGCCCACGGTAAACAGGCAATGCTCGTCGGTCCAGGGGATCGCCCCCTTGCCCATGAACGTGTTGACGACGGGGATGCCGGTTCGATGCGCAAACCGCAGCAACTGCTCGGACGCCCGTTTGCGAACCGCGCCGTTGCCGGCCAGGATCACGGGGCGTTTCGCGGAGCGGATCAACTGCTCGGCGAGGGTGATGGCTTTCTCATCCGGAGTGGGGCGGCGAAGCTTTTGAAAAGGAATGGGTTCGTTGCTCGTGGACATTCCGGCGATGTCCTCGGGAAGCTCGATCAGGCAGGCGCCGGGCTTTTCCATCTCCGCGAGCTTGAACGCCTTGCGGACCACCTCTGGGATGTTGTCCGGATGGATGATCTGCATTGCCCACTTGGTGATGGGGCGGAACATGTCGACCACATCCACCGCCTGGTGTGACTCCTTGTGCATCCGCTTGGTGTCGGCCTGTCCCGTAATAACGACCATGGGCGCGCGGTCCATGTTGCCGTCGGCCACCCCGGTGACGAGGTTCGTTGCCCCGGGGCCCAGCGTGCCCAGGCAGACTCCGGCGCGGCCTGTCAGCCGCCCATAGACATCCGCCATGAACGCCGCCGCCTGCTCGTGCCGGCAGAGGACGAACTTGATCGGCGAGCTCTTCAACGACATCATGAGGTCGGCGTTCTCCTCTCCAGGAAGGCCGAAGATCCGCTGCACACCTTCGTTCTCCAGACACTTGACGAAAAGGTCGGATGCTTTCATGGTGATCGGCGCCAGGTGGGGTGGGAAGTCAGAGTCTGGGTGGACGTGTCAGCGGGGCGTTTGGCATTCTCCACGATGTCGCGCCGGCTGAGCCGAGCAGCATGTCGCGATGGCCGCCGAGGTCCGGCTTTCGGCTGCCCGCCGTGCAGCCCGCCGCCAGGGCCGCCAACGTCGTGAACCAGATTCGCCGCCGCGACTTCACGGTCTGACAGCATACCTGCTCCGACGCTCACGCCGTCTCGCGTAACGCCCGGGGCACAGTTCTCATAAGGTTGCACAATTGTACCGCTTGCCGTGCTCTTGCCGGGGTGTCCCGCGCTCACGAGAGCCCCGCCATGTGTCGATATGGCGGTTTGACGGGCGAAGGCTTGCCCCACCCGTGGGCGTGGCTGGTTCGTCGGAGGAGGGGTTCCTAGAGATGTTTCCAATCAGGTGGATGGCGGTCGCCGCGGCCGTGCTTGGACTTCGGGGCACGAGCGACGCCGACGTCGGCTCCAGGGCAGCCGAGGACCCGCTGCGGACGCGGATCGCGGAGCTGGAGACCAAGAGCGCCCGGGACGATGCCCGTATCGGCGAGCTGGAGTCGCGGCTCTCGTCGCTCGAGACCAGCCAGGACAACCAGTGGCTGACCCAGCAGCGAGCCGACGAGATCAGGATGCTGGTCGAGGACATATTGGCGGACGCCGAGACCCGCTCCAACCTGCTTCTGGGTTCGGGGTACGACGGCGGAGCCGTGATCGGCGGTGGCGATTGGATGCTGCGTACAAACATCCATATGCAGCAGCGATTGATTCTCAACGACCGCGCGGCGGGCAGTGAATGGAGCTTTGAGAACACGCGGACGAAGTTCATCCTCACAGGCAACGTCGTGAGCCCCGAGTGGTTCTACAAGGTCGAGATCGAGACGGCGGCCAGGTCACGCACGGGCCTCCTCGACTCGTATGTCGGCTATGACTTCGGCAACAACTGGAAGATCAGGGTCGGAACGTTCAAGCCCCCGTTGCTGCGGGAAGAGCTCATGGACAGTCGATACCAGCTTGCCGTGGAGCGCTCTGTCGTGAACTACCTCTACACGATTGAGCGGACGGAGGGATTCGCCGCGGACTACTACGGCGATCGGTTCCACTTCACCGGCTCGTTGGACAACATCACTGATTCGGAGTACACGCTCCGTGGTGAGTTTCTGATTGAGGGGGATTGGGACCAGTTCTCGGACTTCTCGAGCGTCAGTGGTGACAGAACTGCGATGATGGTCGGTGGCGCGATCCACCTCCAGACAGGCGCAAACGACGATCGCCTCTTGACCCTTGACTTCTCAGGGAAGTTCGGTGGGTCGAGCCTCTTTGCTGCGATCATCCGTGCCGACTTCGGCGCCGCGGCCGGCCGCGATACCACCGGCTTCGTGCTCCAGGGCGGCTACCGTTTCGACGACGAGTGGGAGGGCTTTGCACGGTACGAGTGGAGCGACTTCAACGTGCCCGACATGAGCATCTTCACCGTGGGCATTACCAGGTACATCTCCGGGCACCATGCGAAGTGGACGACGGATGTCGGGGTCGCCCTGGATCCGGTGCCGGCATCGGACCCCGTGACCGGCTGGTCAGCGGGGCCGGAGGGCCAGGTGGTGATCCGCAGCCAGCTGCAGCTGGTCTACTAAGTTCTGTTTGACAACCCCGCGCTTTGGCGCGGCTGTGGCGGAGTCCTGATCGGCTCGGGATACCGCCACGGTTGGTCCGTCAACAAGAAGACCGGGGCTTCGCTTCGCTCAGCCCCAGCCACCCGAGGTCAGCCCCAGCCACTCGGAAACTGCCAACAACTGACAGCCCTCTTCCTGAACCCCGAACCCTCAACCCTCCTCTTTTCTCCGCGAACCTCTGCGGCTCTCCGCGGTGAATCTTCGCCTTCTTCAGCGGCCGGCACAGCCGGCCCTAGCCCGCCTTGCGTGCCCGGAGCAGCTCCCGCTCGCGCTTCGCCACGTACCTGTCGATCACCTGCTGGTGGGAGTCGAAGTTCTCAGAGAGCTCCGGATCAAAGTCGATGCCGTAGTAGATCCACTCGCCGACGAGCCGGCGGTAGCAGATGTTGCCGATCAGGGTGATGGGTCGGCGAGAGTCGGGCAGGTCAATAGAGATAGCCACCGTCGTGGTCCTGGCAAAGGCGGGCTCGAATGCCACCTCGAGGCTGACTCCGATACCCAGCGGCGAGAGGTTCTGGAGCTGCACGTCCACCGGCAGGTCCTCCAGACCCGGTCTCAAGGCGACATGAACAGGGCGAGAGGAGTCGGGCGCAACCCGCATCGTCCTTCGGCGGTTGAAGATCTGCCGGAGTGTCGCAGGAAGGTAGGAGTCGAATTGTTGTGCTTGGAGAAACCGAAAGCCGTAGCGACGAGAGCCCTCGACCTCTCTGCGGTGCTGGGTCCTTGCCGCGATCGTCAAGGGCGCCTTGAGATCGTCGGAGGTGAAGAGGAGGTCGACCTCCTGGCCGACGGCCAGCATCGGCCAATCGGCTCCGGTGAAGCTGAGGCTGGCTCCGGAGGCGCTCACATCGACCAGCCGACCAACGAAGGGCGACCCCTTGGGATTGGTGACGCTCACCATCAGCCCGGCGGTGTGGTCGGGCTGGACCCGGTAATGTGCTCGCCGCCCATGGTCCATGAGTAACTAGATCGAACCACGGGCCGGAGCGGATGAGCGGGGTTGCCGATTGAGCCGTCCGGAGGGGCCGCCTATCCTATGTTCTTCGTTGTGCAGGCTTTGCGCCAACCTCGCAGCGACCGATACCAAGCCTGGCCATGATGCTGCGATCCCCGCCCCACGGCTTCTGCGCGTTGTGCGTACTTTTTATGGGCTGCTCGGGCATCGAGCGGACACAGGCCCCGCCGCGGCAGACCAGGATCGGCCCAACCGGTTCGCTGTCGGTGCCACAGGTCATGCGCGGCACGGTGGCCGCCGATACCATCCTGCAAGGCTACCAGCCGCTGCTTGTCCATGGGCACGGTCTGGTCGTCGGCCTCAATGGCACGGGGGCGAGAGATCTTCCGCCCGCGGTGCGGGCGCACATGCTGGCAACCGCCACCCGCCATGGCATCGGGAGTGAGCGGACAGGTTGGAGCAGGCTGTCGCCGACGGCCCTTCTGAACTCCCCCGACACGGCGGTGGTTGTGGTCCAGGGGGTGATCCCCCCCGCGTCCCCAAAGGGAACACGATTTGATGTTCGTGTCCTGGCGTATCCCACCAGCAGCACGACCAGCCTGGAGGGAGGCCGCCTCTACACCGCCAACCTGCACCCCATGTCCGGCCCCGACGGGCAGATCCAGGCGCTGCCGCCGACCGGGAGCCGCCAGGCCGCCCCGGTTGCGGCGGCCAGGGGCGTGGTCTTTCTCAACCCCTTCGCCCAGCCCGGTGGCACGGACAGCGACACCGTCAACCGGCGGTCAGGTCGGATCCTCGCAGGCGGCGTGGTCACGAGGGATATGCCGCTGAGGCTGCGGCTGGTGATGCCCAGCCACGCCCGGGCGTCGATCCTGCAGGATGCGATCAACACCCGCTTCCCGCAGGAGCCGGGCCAGCGGAGCCCCACCGCGCGGGGCGAGTCCGACGAGTCGATCCAGATCATCGTGCCGCCCTCGTACCACGACCGCACGCGCGAGTTCGCCGAGCTGCTGCGCCACATGACGATCCGTCAGACAGACCCCCAGAGGGTGGCGATGACGATCCGCCGGCACGTTGTGGAGAACCCCTCGTCGGCCGCGCACGCCTCCTGGCGGTGGCGGGCGTTGGGGCCGCGTGTGCTGCCAATCATCAGGGACCTCTACGACCACCCGGCGCAGATGCCGCGGCTGGCCGCCCTGCGGGCCGGGGCCCACCTCGATGATCCGCTGGTGACGCGGCACCTCATCGACATGGCCCAGAGCGCCTCGGCAACCGTTCGCCACGAGGCGATCGACCTCTTGGCCGGAATGGGCATCGACCCCCAGATCAACCGTGCCCTTCGCGACCTGCTCAACGATGAGGACATCGAAACCCGTCTGGCGAGCTATGAGGCGCTCGCCCAGCGGGGCGATCCCGCCATCACGCGGTTCACCGTAGACGACAAGTTCATCGTCGACGTCGTCGAGTCCGACAAACCCCTCGTTTACATCACCCAGATGGGCCGCCCCCGGTTGACCATCTTTGGGCGGGACCTCGCGATCAGCCGTCCCGTCACCCTCAGTACCTGGTCGCAGCGATTCATGATCAAGGGCGATCTCCAGGAGAAGACGGTCGAGGTCTACTACCGTGCCGAGGACGCCGATCGTGGGGTCATCCACCGCACCGAGCCACAACTGGCGAGTTTCGTGCAGTTTCTCGGCCAAGAGACGGCTCCACCTCAACCCCGTGCCGGTCTGGACCTCAGCTACGGCCAAGTGGTCGGCGTCCTGCACCAAATTTGGAGGCAGGGCTACCTGGAGGCCGATTTCAGGGCCGAGCAGGACCGGATTCTGGCGGCGATGTTGCGCCAGCGACCCGAGCGCAGGATCGGAGAACGGCCGGAGTTCGGTGAAGACGAGGCGCACAGGCCACCTACGCTCCAAGGGCAGGACACGCGACCGCTGAGCACCGTCGATCCCCTGTTGATCCCACCGGAAGTGGCTCCTTAGGAAACGCCACGTGATCCGCACGTTCGAGCCATCCCCGGACTCCCCCAACGATCAGCCGTCGCCGACTCCAAACGGAAACGGCCATCCATGCATGCGGCTGGCCAAGGTGTCGCTCGCGGGGTTCAAGTCCTTCGCGGACCCCATTGAGTTTCCCTTCGACGCCCCGATCACAGGAATCGTAGGGCCCAACGGATGCGGCAAGTCCAATGTGGTGGACGGGATCAAGTGGGTCCTCGGCGAGCGTTCTGCAAAGAGCCTCCGCGGCGAGGCGATGTCCGACGTCATTTTTGCCGGCTCCGCCAACCGCAAGCCCCATGGCGCGGCCACGGTCACGCTGACATTCGACAACCCGACGACCGATCCTGGCAATCCAGACCCCACCCGCCGGCGCTTTCTGAGCGTGGATACCCAGCAGGTCGCCGTGACCCGCCGGCTCTACCGCGACGGCCGCAGCGAGTATCTGATCAACGGGCGGAA
Source organism: Planctomycetota bacterium (assembly GCA_022564665.1). Taxonomy (GTDB): domain Bacteria; phylum Planctomycetota; class Phycisphaerae; order Phycisphaerales; family SM1A02; genus JADFKZ01. Next base: position 65,163 of record JADFKZ010000002.1, read on the forward strand.
GTGCCGGCTCCGTGACATCAAAGAGCTTTTCATGGATACGGGCATCGGCACCAACGCCTACTCGATCATTGAGCAGGGGCGGGTCGATGCCCTGCTCACCGCCAACCCGACGGACCGCAGGGTCATCTTCGAGGAGGCGGCGGGGATCGCGAAGTTCAAGGCCCGCAAGATCGAATCCGCTCGCAAGCTCGAACGGACCGAGAGCAACCTGCTGCGGGCACGCGACCATCTCCAGCAGACCGATCGCCACCTCCGTGCCGTCAGGAGGCAGGCGTCCAGCGCCCGGCGGTTCCGGAAGCTCGATGGGCGATACCAGCAGCTCAGGATTGATGTGGCGGTCGACCTGTACCACGAGCACCGCCAGCGGCAGGACGAGCTTGCGTCTGAGATCGAGGGGCTCCAGCGAAGCCGCAGCGACCTTGCCGGGCGGCTCCAGAAGCTCTCCGATTTCAAGCAGTCCGCGGAGATCGCCCGTCACCGGATGGAAGAGGATCTGCGGTCGCTTGGGCAGACTCAGCTGGAGGTGATCGGGCTGCAAAAGCAGGCCCAGCAGCGACAGGCGATGACCCAGCGAAACCTTGCCGAGACCCGGCGATCGCTGGAGCCGGAGGAGCGGAGGCTGGGCGAGCTCACAGCCAGGGTCGAATCGCTCACCAGCGAACTCACCGAGTCCCGGCAGAAGTCAGCAGAAGCAGACACGCATCTGGCCCAGTGCCGGCAGAGCATCAGCCGGTTCAGCGATGAATGGACCAGGAACCGGGAGGCGGCCTTGGCGGCCCAGGAGAAGCTGGACGAGCTGCGCTCGCAGTCCGACGCGATCCAACGCCAGGAGGTCGAGCTCTCGGCGCGTGCGTCATCACTCAAGGCTCAGGCCGATGAGCTGGCCACGCTCGGGGAGCGGGCCACCGCGGGGACCGGCCGGCTCCAGGAGCAGCTGGAGACGCTGTGTCGCCAGGAGAAGGACGCGAGAGCCACGTCTGAGGATCGGACAGCAGAGGCGAGCCGGCTCTCATCGACGCTGGCGGAACAACAGCGAGCCGCCGCCGCCCTGGACGAGAGCCAGGCCGCGGCGAGCCAGAAGCTGGCCGAGATCCGCCACGAGCTGGCGGGCGCAAGCTCCCGCCGCCACCTGCTGGCGCAGATGCAGGAAGCCCGCGAGGGGCTCACCGACGCGGTCAAGACCGTCCTGGACGACCCGGAGCGATTTCGGGGGGTGCGCGGGCTGCTTGCCGACTTTATCGACGCCAATCGCTCGGCGGCCGGTCTCATCGAGGCGGCGTTGGGCCCGAGCGTCCAGCTTGTTCTTGTCGAGGACGAGGGCACGCTGCCGCAGCTTCGCAAGGCGCTGGCCGACATCCCCGGCCGCGTCGAGGTCATCGCAGCCCAGAGTGACGGGCCCGGTGAGGGTCAGATCGACGATGTCGTTGCCAACCAGCGGCTGCCGGAATGGGCGACACCGCTGACCGACTTCCTCCGCGTTGCACCGCCTGCCGCTGATGCGGTCAAGCGGCTTCTCGGCAGGACGGTCGTGGTTCCGGACCTCGGGGCGGCCTTGCTGCTGAGGTCGGGCCCGTTGGCCGGCTGGCGGTTCGTCACCAGGGCCGGCGAGCTTGTGGAAGCCGACGGCCGAATCAGCCTCGGACCGGCAGGCGACGCGCCTGCCGCCGCGGGCTGGCTGAGCCGACGCGCCGAGCTTGCGGAGCTTTCAAGCCGCTGCGGGGAACTCCAAATGCTCCTTGAGCAGGCGGCTGAGGATCTCAAGGACCTCAGCGCCGAGTCCGCCGAGGCCCACCGCCATGAGCAGACCACCGGTCGCGAGCTTCTGACGGCACGTCACGAGATCCTCTCAGCCCAGCACGCGATCGAGCAGCTCACCCAGCACCGACAAAGCGCCGAGCGGGAGCGGGCAAGGGCGACGGCCGAAGAAGCCCAGCTCATGCGAAGGCTGGATGAGCTGGGGACCCAGCAGAATCAGCTCGCCGACCGCCTTGATCAGCTGGCCGGGGCGCACAGCGGCATCAACCAGCTCCTGGATCGAGCCCGTGAACTGGTCACCGAGACAAACGCTGAAGCCCAGCATGTCCAAGAGCGGGTGACCGCGGCCAGGGTCGGATTGGCCCAGGCAGATGAGAAGCTTGACGCCGTGCGTCGCGAGCAGCGTCAGCTGGAGCTGTCGCTTCAAGAGACCAGCCGCCAACAGACCCTCTCAACCGAGCAGCTCTCCCACCGCCGCGCGCAGATCGAGCAGTACGAGGCAACCATTGCCGCCGCAACCCGGGAGATCCAGAGTACCGGGCAGCGTCTTGTCGAGATCGATGGGCGTCTGAGCGATCTGAAGCGGCAGGTCGACCTCGCCGGGCCGCGGATCGAGGAGACCGCCGGGGCGCTCCAGGACCTCCGCAACGAGGCGGCCCAGGTCGACCGCGAGTACCACGCCACCGAGCTGAGCCGACGCGAGGTTGAGGTCAAACGGGAGTCGCTTCAGGAGAGCACGCTCAGCGAGCTTGAGATCGACCTCGCCCAGATATACCCCACCTGCCTTTTGGAAGCGCCGGCAGGCGGTCTGGATCGCGCCGAAGCGCGGGAGGAGATCGACGATTTACGAGAGAGCCTCCGCAAGCTGGGCAACGTCAACCTCCAGGCCATCGACGAGGAGCAGTTGCTTGAGCAGCGCAACCTCGACCTGCAGCAACAGGTGAACGACATCGACGCCGCCCGCCGTCAGCTCGAGTCGTTGATCCAGGACCTCGACGAGCGGAGCCGGCAGCGGTTCAAAGAGACGTTTGCCGCGGTCCGCATGCACTTCGCCGGCCCCGATGGCATGTTCCGCAAGCTCTTCGGGGGGGGCTCTGCCGACCTCATCCTGCTCCCTGACGATCAGGGCGAGGTGGACTGGCTGGAATCGGGCATCGAGATCAAGGCCAAGCCACCGGGCAAGGAGCCGCGGGTGATCAACCAGCTGTCCGGAGGCGAGCGGGCGCTCACCGCCACCGCTCTGCTGATGGCGCTATTCAAGTCCAAGCCGTCGCCCTTCTGTGTCCTGGACGAGGTGGACGCCGCTCTTGACGATGCCAACGTCGAGCGGTTCTGCGACGTACTTCTGCCGTTTCTGGACAAGAGCCACTTCATCGTGATCACCCACCACAAGCGGACGATGCAGGCGTGCGACCAGCTCTATGGGGTCACGATGCAGGAGCGCGGCGTCTCCAAGCAGGTGGCGGTCCGGATCGAGCAGATCCAGGACAACGGGGACGTCGAGCCGGCCTCGGCTGGCAATGGCCGCCACCGGCGGGGATAACTGACAGCCGACAGGCTGCTCGGCGCGAGGCAATTGGGGTTCGAGGTTCGCAAAAGCGTCGAGCCCCCACTCCTGAACCCCGACCCCCTTCTTAACAGACGGAGCCGGCGAATTCGGTGAGAGCGGTGAGCAGCTCCTTGAGCTGCGTGCTTGATTCCGCGTCCGCAGGGAGCGGGTTGAGCGTGTTGAAGACATGATTGCCCCCCGCGATGAGCTTGACCCTGGCGCTGGTGCCGATTGCCGCGGCGAGCTGGCGGGAACACGCGGCGGGGACGGTTGGATCCTCCGTGCCGTGGAGCAGAAGAACAGGGCAGGTGATCCGCCGTGCCAGCGTCATCAGGTCGTGGGCCGCAGGGTCAGCCAGTTGCTCGGTCAGAAACGCCCGGCTCATCCGCAACGACTGGCCGGTCCGGGCCGAGGGCGATTCCAGGAACCCCTCGGCGAGAAGCTGCGTGCGTTGGGAGGGGCTCAGCGTATTCAGCGCGCTGGGGGCTGAGGCGCAGGCGATCCCGCAGGGCCCGAGGAACGCCGAATCGTCGGCGTAGCGGCCCACGGTCAGCAGCGCGGTGGCCCCGCCCCTGGAGTGGCCGAAGATCGTGTAGGCCAGCCCCTGCCCCTGGAGGGTGCCGTCGGCCACCGCGTCGATCACCGCCCGGCAGTCCAAGACCTGCTTGTTCCACGTGTCCCGCTCAAAGAGATCGGGTCGCGCGAAGGTGCTAATCTCGTTGGTCATCCCCGAGTGGCTGAAGTTGAACCGGTGTGCGATAAAGCCCTCGGCGGCAAGCGTCTCGGCGATCCGCGGAAACATGCCGTAGTCCTTGTAGCCCTTGAAGCCGTGGGCGATCAGGACCACCCCCCGCGGCCCAGCCGCCGGCACGTTGGTGTCACCGAGGATCGGCTGGCCCTCGGCTCCCGGAATAGACCATTGGCTGGACATGCTCATTGTTCAGAAAGCATAAGCGCCGGGAGCGACTTGGTGTTGGCCTTGCAAAAGACGGTGATCCTCCTGGAAAAGACCCAAACGATATCATTGTGCGATGAGCGCGGCCGCGTCGGCCCAACGCGATATCGATGTTGTCATCTTCGGCGGGGGTGGAGCCGGCTTGTGGCTGCTGGATGAGCTTCTTCGCCGCGGGCTGCGGACCGTCGTGCTGGAATCGGATCGGCTCGGGTCCGGGCAGACCGTTGCCTCCCAGGGGATCATTCACGGCGGTCTGAAGTACAGCCTTCGCGGCCTGCTCACCCCGGCGGCGGCGGCCATCCGCGACATGCCCATTCAGTGGCGCCGCTCGCTTGCGGGCCGGCAGCCGCCCCTGTTGACCCAGACGCGTCTACGCGCCGAGTACTGCCACCTCTGGCAGAGCGGATCCTTCACCTCGGGGCTGGGGATGCTCGGGGCACGGGTGGGTCTGCGGGTGCGGCCGGTCAAGATCAAGCACGCCGCGCGGCCGGCGATTCTGGCCGGGTGTCCCGGCGTGGTGGCCCGACTCGACGAGCCGGTCATCGAGCCCGCGAGCCTGCTTGAGGATCTGGCCGGTCAGCACCCCCGACAACTGCTGAAGATAGACGCCCAGGAGGGGTTGCACTTCGATCTGGCCGGCCCCGGCGTCGTGGAGTCGATTCGGCTCACCGATCCCGGGTCCGGGCAAGCGCTCACACTGCGGCCGGGACACGTCGTCTTGACGGCGGGTGTGGGCAACGCGGCGCTGGGATCCGCGCTGGGTCTCTCAGGCTGCGCGATGCAGCGGAGGCCGCTCAACATGGTCATGCTGCGGGGTGATCTGCCTGCGCTGGCGGGACATTGCATAGAAGGGATGGGGGCTCGTCTGACGATCACCGCAACGTCGGATTCGGCGGGCAGGACCGTGTGGCAGGTGGGCGGCCGGCTCGCCGAGGTGGGGCGAGCGTGGCCGCAGGAAAAGCTGCTCGCCCATGCCCGCGGCGAGCTGGAGGAGGTCCTGCCTGCGCTGGACCTGAACGGCGTCCAATGGGCGACCTATCTCGTCGACCGCGCGGAGGCGGCTATGTCGGGGCGCAGGCCGGACGACGTGGGGATCGTTGCCGAGGGAAACGTCATCACCGCCTGGCCGACGAAGCTGGCCCTGGTCCCGCGACTCGCGGCGGCCGTCTCAGCGCGGCTTCCCGAGCCCCAACGCCAACTGGCGGAGTGTCTTGCGGCAGCTGACGGGTGGCCGCGTCCGGAGGTGGCCCTTCCTCCCTGGGAGCGTGTTGGCTTGTGGCACACCGACGTCTAGGAAAAACCGGCTTGCTGGTAAGCCCCATTGGTTTCGGCGCGTTCAAGATCGGCCGCAACCAGGGGACAAAATACCCCAACGAGTACGATCTTCCCGACGAGGGCGGGGTCCGGCGTCTGCTGGAGGGTGTCCTGGATCTCGGCATCAACCTGATCGACACCGCGCCCGCCTATGGTCTCAGCGAACAGCGCATCGGCCGGGCCGTCTCCCACCGCCGCCGCGACTACGTTCTGTCGACGAAGGTGGGCGAGACCTTTACCGAGGGCCGCTCGACCTTCGACTTTTCGCAGCGGGCCGTTCGCCAGAGCGTCCAGCGAAGCCTCCGGCGTCTGAAGACCGACGTGATCGATCTGCTGCTGATTCACTCCGAAGGCAACGAGCAGGCTCTGCTCCAGGACACTGACATCGTTCAGACCCTCCGGGACCTTCGGGACCGGGGGCTGGTCCGGGCGATCGGGCTCTCGGCCAAGACGGTCCAGGGCGCCCGGGCCGCTTTGGGCTGGGCGGACGTGATCATGGTCGAGTACCACCTCCAGGACCGCAGCCACGCCGGGGTCATCGCCGAGGCGGCGCGGGCGGATGTCGGGGTCCTCATCAAGAAGGGACTTGCGTCAGGACGCCTCGATCCCACCGAGGCGATCCGCTTTGTGCTCGAGACACCCGGCGTCTCAAGCCTTCTCGTGGGCGGCCTTTCGATCGATCACCTCCGCCACAACATCCGGCTGGCGGAAACGATCGACGACAAGACAGCTGACAGCTGATAGATCTCTTATGTCAGCTGCTTGGCATCCATGTTCCCCACGCCGCTTGGCGTCCTGCCTGGCGCGGCTGTGGGCCTGCGTAGCTGAGGCCTTCGGGGCTGCGCCCTCTGGGCTCCGCCCCTCGGGATACCCGGCATCCTGCCGGGACGAATCCGCTCCGCTCCGTTCGGTAGCGGCTCCGGCGGATCGCTGACAGCCGATAGCCATCTTCTGGGTGGCTGTGGCGGAGTCCCGATCGCATCGGGACGACGCCACGGTTGGTCCCGTCGACGCCAAGACCGGGGCTTCGCTTCGCTTCGCTCAGCCCCAGCCACCCAAAGATTGTTCACAGCCTACTTACCCGCCCCGCGGCGGAATCCGAAGCTGAGCCCCGACCTTCAAGCGATCCGGATCCCACCCGATCGTGGTGCGGTTGGCGTTGTAAATGACGAGCCACTTGCCCACCTCGCCATAGTGGGCCTCAGCGATCCGGCTCAACGTGTCACCGGCACGGACCGTGTAAAGCGTCCCCACCGCAGCCGGGAGGTTCAGGTGGCGGCGGGGAGCCGCGGCGGCCACGCCCGCTGGAGCCTTCGGCGGCAACCGCAGAACCTGGCCGATCTGGAGCCGGTCGGGGTCAACCAGCGGGTTCGCGGTGGCGATGTCGGCCCAGCGGCCGGCGTTGCCGAGCCAATCGGCCGCGATCGTCCACATCGAGTCGTCGGGCCCAACGGTGTACTCGGTGTACTGCTCATTGGGCGACGCGGACTCCAGGCCCGCTGATACAGCCGCGGCGAGACCGCCTTCGGTCTCGGGACGCCCCAAGTCCGTTGCGAGCACTCCGCTCCGCGGATGTGCTGTAGGAACTGGCGCCGTTTCCTGATCGAGGGGCTCGTCGAAGATGCCCGCCCCAACCGTCCCTTCCCCGGCGAACGGCTCACCCGGCATGGAATCGACCACCGGATCGCTGGGGAGCCGGGCCGCTTCCGGAGCGCGCCCCGGTCCGGCGAACCCGTAGTAGACCCCGATCACGACGGCAAAGAGCACCAGGATCGCGATCGTTACCTTAGCGCCTGCCGACATGGCCTATCCTCCATGACATGGCCCCGATTGGCGTGCGGTCCCTAGCCTTTGGCTGCATCCTCCGTACGCTACGGCCTGCCGCCGGGCGCAGGTGACTCGCTCCCCGCCTCCTTTGCTGCCGCCGCCCGGACCACCAGCGGCGCTGCGATCGCCACCGAGCTGTAGGTGCCCACGAGGACGCCGGCCAGCAGACAGAAGGCAAAGGGCCGAATCCCTCCGCCTCCCGCCCCGTACATGATCGCCACGGCCAGCAGCGTCGTCGTGGAGGTGAGCACCGTGCGGCTGATGGTCTGGTTGATCGACCTGTCCACGATATCTGCTGTGGGTATCGGCAACTTCCCCCGGTTCTCGCGAATCCGGTCGAGGATCACAATGGTGTCGTTGAGCGAGTATCCGATGATCGTGAGCATCCCCGCCACCACCCCCAGATCGATCCGGAACTCCTCGATCAGCAGAAAAGAAGCGAGTTGGGTGTCCGCCACCCACGCCGTCAGCGCCAGCAGGCCCAGGGCGATGGTCACATCGTGGACCAAGGCCACGATCGCCGCCAACGAGTAGCGCAGCGACCCGAACCGGACCCAGATGTAGATCATGATGCCAAGCAGGCTCAAGGTCACGGCCACGATCGCGTTGGCCGCGAGCGTGGCGGCCACCGCGGAGGAGAAGCTGCGGACCTCCTCGAGGCTGGTGCGTCGCTGGAGGGCCTGGACGGCAAGCCTCCACTCGTTGGCGGCCAGCTCGCGGTCCCAGGTATCGAAATCGACGTCGAAGTAGCTGAGGTCCGAGTCGTACACGCACACCGCCACCGACCGATAGCCCGCCCCTGGATCAAGCGGATCCGCGGGCTCGAGCCCGAAGACGCCCACGTCCCGGCCCACGAAGGCGGCGAAGTCCGGCTGGGACCGCATGCGGCCGATCCGCTTCTCGATCTCCTGCGGGCTCACCGGCGGGTCGATGGCATCGATCGTGATCGCCACGCCGCCGAGGAAGCGGCTGACACGGTCGGTGTACCGAGGCCGCTGGATGTTCTCACCAAGCGCATCGGCGGTGATGGGGAAGGTGCGGGCCGTGTGTTCGTCTTCACCCGCCCCTTCAAAATCAAGGGGCCGCGTCACGTCGAGCTGGTCGCCAAACTCCCCGACGATCGCTGCCACGATCACGTCGGTGATCGTGGCTTCCGCGGCGAGCCCCTTGGCCTCGGCGACCTTGATCTGGTACCGCTCGGCTCCCAGAACACCGCCGGCGATCTGGGCCGTCCGGCCCACGGTCAGCACGCTCGCCCCCGCCAACTCGGCGAGGATCCTCCTCACCAGTTCCAGATCTCCGTCAACATCAACGCCTGCGCTTCGAAGCGTCGCGAGATAACGCCTCCGCCTCGCGTCATCAGCGGGCGTCTGGGGTTCATCGAGCAGCGTGGCAAGCCGGTGGACGCGGGTCTCGACGCCGTCGGGGCCGCTCTGGGCGAGCAGGTACCGCCGCGGCTCGCCGTTTTCGTCGACTTCATCGGGCTCGCCGTCGCCATCGGCATCGATGATGGCAGTCCGCATCGTGACAGCAACGCCGCCACGGAACTCCGTGTCGAACATCTCAACCCCGCGCCCGGCGACCAGGGCCACCGAGCCCGCCATCGCCAGGGCGCTCACGGTCCAGAAGACATTCCGCATGCTGACCCATCTGATGCTCGGTTCCAGCATTCGGTGAATCGCAGGCACGACCGTGGGCAGCATGGGGAACCGAGTGAACTTGGCGACGTCCGTGTACACCATGTAGATCACGCGGGTCACGAAGAGGGCTGTAAACAGAGTGGCCACGATGCCGATGGAGAGGGTCAGCGCAAATCCCTTGACTTCGGTGGTCGCCGTCTTGTAGAGAACGGCGC
>JADFKZ010000021.1 GCA_022564665.1 Planctomycetota bacterium
ATTCAGTAACGACTGCTGCGATAATTACATCGCTAATAGTTTTTTCTTCGGGCAAGCCTTTAGCGTTAGGTACCTTAACTTGAAAACCCGAGGCGTACACCACGCCATCACGATTTTCCGTTTCGCCTACGGTAAGGACGCTAGCGATGGCAAACTCACGAATGATCATGTCAACTGTTTGCTCGTTTAGGTCTGAACCACTTGCTGCTAAAGCATTGCGGAAACGTGAATTCGCCTGCGGATCAAATTCAGCTGAGTTCTTGTTATATTTCTCCGCCAGGTGATGTATGCGCTGCTCTACTCCTTCAATACCTGTATGGGGGAGCATTAATCGTGTTACATCGCTTGCGCCTTCTTTCTTATCAGGCTGTCCATCACCATCAGCATCAATTGGAACAGTAAGCATTGTTGCCGCAACACCACCACGGAACTCGGTGTCAAACATCTCAATACCGCGAATCGATACTAGTGATATTGATCCAATTACCGCAAGTATGCTGAATGTCCAGAACACTTTGCGCATTCCCATCCAACCGATGTTCGGTGCTAACATTCGGTGAATTGCGGGAACAACTGTGGGCAACATGTTCAGCCGCTTGAATCCAAATATGTCGGTATAGAGTTCGTAAATAACTCTGGTTACAAATAGTGCGGTAATAAGAGTTGCAACAATTCCGATTCCCAAGGTCAGAGCAAACCCCTTGACCTCAGTGGTTGCGAAATAGTAAAGCACAACGCAGATGATCAGGTTGGTGACGTTGGCGTCGATGATCGTCGGGAGAGCCTTGGCGTAGCCGAGCTTGATCGCCCCGCGAAGGTCCACCTCGCCGGAGACGAGCTCCTCCCGGATCCGTTCGTAGATCAGGACGTTGGCGTCGACGGCCATGCCGATCGTCAGCACGATGCCGGCGAGACCAGGTAGGGTAAACGTCCCGTCGATCATCGCCATGAAGCCGAAGATGATCACGCCGTTGGCGAGAAGCGCCAGGTCCGCCACCATGCCCGCAAAGAAGTAGTACGCCATCATGAACAGGGCCACGGCGATCAGTGCGACCACGAACGCCTTCAGCCCGCGCACCAGGTTGTCCTGACCAATCGAGGGGCCGAGAGTGTTGATGGCGATCGGGTCGGGGGTCAGCCTGGCCTTGAGGGAGCCGGCGGCAAGCACCCGGGTCAGGTAGTTCACCTCCGCCTGCGAAAAGCTGCCGGTGATGATGCCGCTGCTGCCGATGGACTGCACGATGTTCGGGGCGGAGTAGACCTGCCCGTCGAGAACGATCGCCATCGGGTCATTGACGTGGAGGCTGGTCAGCCGCCGCATCGCCGCACCACCCGGTGCATCGAGCCGGAACAGGACGGCGTCGCGGCCGAGATTGTCAACCGTCAGACTGGTGCCCACGACACTCCAGGTGCGGCCCTGCTCGTGGGTGATCGTCTTGTCGTCGGTGGTGTACAGCAGCAGGTAGTACTTCAGGTCGCGCTCGCCGGCGACGAGGTTCCAGGGAGCCGAGCGGAAGTAGGTCACGGGATCGGCCTGGAGTGCCGCCAGCTGATCGGGCGTGTCATACCACTGCGACAGGTCGTTGATCTGGAAAAAGCGGGCCACCGAGGAGTCGGTGTTGGCGGCTCCTCGCTCGGCAAGCTGCGTGCGAAGGTCATTGGGGTTCACGCCCTGGGGGTCGTTCGCATCGACCGCGATGCGGAACTCCAGCACGCCGGCGCCCCGCAGGAGCCGCATGAGGTCCTCGGGGTCATCGAAGCCTCTGCGTTTGGCGGCGTAGCCGTCGTAGCTCTCGACGAGTTCCTCCAGGCGCTCGGAACCGAGGCCGAACTCCTGGGTGATGGCGTCAAGCTCCGCCTCCCGCGGGCTCGGGCCCATCACCGGCATTCCCGTCTGGGAATCTGTGATCGGCCCGCCCTGGAGGTTGCTCTGCTGTTGCGGGTCCGTCGAGAGGCGAAGCGCCCGCTCCAGACGCACCCGCTCCAGGCTCAGCTTGAGCACCACGGCCAACTGCTCTTCAAACTCCAGGAGAGCGTCGGCGACGGCCTGCGCCAGCGTTCCGATCTCGCTGGGCGTCGCGTCTGAGGGTTGCGCAGACTCGAAACGATCGGCTGCCGACTGGTGCCTGTCATAGGCCGCCTGGAGTTTTTCGATCTGGTCGCCGCGCATCCCCTCGCGGCCGAACTCCTCGACCGCGGTGCGCGCCGCAAGGGCCGTCTGAAGCTTGCCCCCCTCGATCTGCGCGTCCTTCAGCAACGCCTCCAGTGCAACCTGGTAGTCCCGCCGCAGATCCAGCACCGTCTGGCTGGGAAGGGGCATGACGATCTCGATCCGGTCCAGCCCCAGCGGCTGCATCGAGATGTCCAGTAGCCCCTTGGGGTTCACCCGCTCTTTCAGGACGCTGATCACCTGGTTGAGCGTCGCCAGCGGGTTCGAATCCTTGGAGTCGATGCGGACGTGGTAGATCAGGCTCACGCCGCCGCGGAGATCCTTGCCCAGACGGATCCGCTCCCCCGGCGGGAAAATGAACCACATAAACATCCCCAGGATTCCGACGATGGTCAGAACCCTCGGGAGGAGCGCCCGCCAGGGAGGCCCAGCGGGAGTTCTCGGTCTGCGGCCGGTTGAGATCGCCATAGGTCCGTCAGTCCATGCTGACCGATGGGGCCAGGGGCTCGGAGGAGACCGTCAACACCTGCTGGATCGCGGATCGCGCAAAGGTGATCCTGGTGTTGGACGTCTCATCGACCTTCAGGACCACGGTATCCGGCTTCAGCTCGACAACGGAGCCGATGACGCCGCCGACCGTCTGAACCCGGTCGTGCTTCTTGACGGCGTTGATTATCGCCTGTTTCTTCTTGCGGTCACGCCGTTGGCCGAGGAACGAAAAGAGGATCATCGCCACGAAGACAAAGATCAGAAGCGGGAACCAGTTCATCATCCCGGGCTGCCCCGTGGCCCCTGGGGGGTTGGCGGAGGCGCCGGGTACCACCGTCGCCTGCTCAGCGTCCGGCGCCAGCGGAATCGCCTGGCCGCCGGGACCTTCCTGGGCCAGCAAAAGCGTCTGTGCATCGATGTCAAGGAAATCCAGCATTGCGTTTGGTCTCTTAAGGAGCGTGATCGGTCGTGGACTGTACACGGTCGCCGGCGTGCTCGGCGTCAAGGACCGGCCAGCGGCGGGCCAGCGAGGACCAGGAATCTTCGCGTATCGCCTGGCGAATGTCCAGCATGAGACGGTGGAAGTGGCAGATGTTGTGGAGGCTCACCAGGATCGGCCCCAGCATCTCCCCGGTGCTGAAGAGATGACGCAGGTAGCCGCGTGAGAACCCCCCGGCGCAGGTCGAGCACCGGCAGTCGGCCTCGATGGGCCGCTGGTCGGCAAGGAAGCGGGCGTTGCGAAGGTGCAGGCGCCCGTCTTGGGTAAAAGCGTGGCCGTTGCGGCCATTTCGGGTGGGGAGCACGCAGTCAAACATGTCCGCTCCCGCCCTGACCGCGGCGACGATATCCCGCTCGTAGCCGACGCCCATGACGTACCGCGGCCGATCCGCCGGCAGAAGGGGCACCGTGAACCGGACCACGGCGTCGATGAGCCGGGGCTCCTCGCCGACGGCGACGCCGCCCACCGCGTAGCCGGGCAGCCCGGCGTTGCACACGCCCTCAACGGACGCACGACGGAGGTCCAGATCCGTGCCGCCCTGGACGATCCCGAACAGCGCCTGATCCTGTGGCCGCCGGTGTGCGGCCCGGGAGCGATCAAGCCACCTCAGCGTTCGCTCGTGGGCCCGGCGGAGGCGGTCGCCGGCGCCACCCGACTCGTAGGGCGCACAGTCATCAAAGGCCATGATGATGTCCGCCCCCAGGGCATTCTGGACCTCGATCGATCTCTCGGGGCTCATGTGCACCAGCCTTCCGTCCACGACCGAGCGAAACGTCACCCCCTCGTCGTCGAGGCTGTTGATGTCGGCAAGCGAGTGGATCTGGTAGCCACCGGAGTCGGTCAGGATCGGCCCCGGCCACGCCATGAACCGGTGCAGGCCCCCGAGACGCTCAACACCCTCAGCGCCGGGTCTGAGCATCAGGTGAAAGGCGTTGGCCAGCAGGATCCGCGTCCCGGCCGACCGCAGCTCATCGGGCGCCAGACCCTTGACCGTGCCACGTGTCGCCACCGGGAGAAACGCCGGGGTCTCGAAGGATCCGTGGGGGGTTCCAATGAGGCCCACGCGGGCCGATGAGCTTCGATCCGTCGCAAGGATGGTGAACCGCAGTGGCATGGCCAAAGGTCCCCTGCGTCCTCACGCCTTCTTTTCCGAGGCCTCGCGGAGGATGCGTTTCTCCTTCGCGGTGAGGCTGTGCAGCCCGCGCGCATTGATCTTCTCAAGGATGCGATCGATCTGACTCTGCTTCGGCGCACGGCGGCTGGAACCGCGGTAGTGGTGGGAGGTGGGATCGATCCGCCCCACGATGTCGAAGAACCCGTGGAGGTGGTGCGGGTGGCGGATGAAATAGAAACCCGCGATCGCCCCGCCCAGATGGCCCGCTTCGCCGCCGGCGTTGTTTGCCCCGAATAGGACCGAGAGGAATGAGATCGCCACCAGCGCGTAGGCCAGCGTCCGCAACTGCATGGGCAGGAAGAAGAACAGCAATACCGTCACCCGAGGTGCCAGGAACGCGCCGGCCATCAGGACCCCGAAGACGCCTGCCGACGCGCCGACCAGGGGTGTGTGCGGGGAGTTGAACAGAAGCCCCGGGATGGCGATATTCTGCTGGAACACCGAGCCGACGATGAAGCCCCCGAGGTTCAGGAAGAGGTACATCAGCGCCCCGAGCATGCCGCAGAGCAGGTAGAAGGCAAGGTATCGCTTCGATCCCAGGTAGCGTTCCACCATGGGGCCGAAAAAGTACAGAGGCACGAGGTTGAAAAGCAGATGCATCAAGCCCACGTGCAGGAATTGAAAACCGATGAACCTCCAGAACTCGAAGACCTGAAGCGGCCGTAGAAAGGTCAGCGCCGTGGAGAAGTGCAGCCACTTGTGCAGGGGCGTCATCCACATGATCGTGACCGTCCCCACCTGGTCCGAGGTGGTTAGGTCGATCACGGCCATGTGCCGCGGGTCGCCCGGAATGTGCACGAACTGATACTGCGGGCTGCGTGAGAGGCTGACGTAGCCCGGCAGGTTCTCCGAGACCACGACCCGGCTGAGCGCGGAGCGCGGCGTGAAGCCGTCAATCACAAAGACGCCGACGCAGATGGCAATCAGCCAGGTGTTGACCGACCACATTCGGACGCCCCAGAGAGAGGATCGTCCGTAGCTTGCCGGCGGCGGCGGCCGGCGGATGTAGTCTCGCTCGTAAATGCCCATGAAAGGAGGCTGTCGGCCCTCAGCCGGTCGATGCTGGTTTGTTGCCCGTGCGTGCGGGACACTTGATCACTGCGTTTCTTGGTCTTGTTGGCGGCGCTTTGTCGCCCGCCTCAACAGCCGTCTTTCCGCCGCCGAGAGGTTCTCGTACCCCGATCGGCTGACCTTGGTAAGGACTTCGTCGACACGCTTGGCCTCCTCCTGATCGCGGCGAGCGTGCCGCTGGGCCTGTCGCGAACGCCTCGTTGATCCGGGCTCGCCGGCTTCCGCAAGGGTCGGCCCTCCCACGTCAAACTCATCGGAGTCGAAACCGAGAAAGTCCTCTGTGAACGTAAGCTGACGGGAGGTGATATAGCAAATAATCCCACCGAAGAGGGCGATTCCCACGAGCATGAAGTTTTCCAGGACGAACCCGACGATCCCGAGGGCCAGGGCGCCGAAGTAGCCCGTCCACACCGCCACGCGCATCGAGCGTGCATATCCAATCTTCGGCCAAAGCAGCGCTTGGACGATACGCCCGCCGTCAAGCGGAAAGATCGGCAAGAGGTTGAAAAGCAACAGGATCAGGCTCAGCAGGTTCACCATGTACAGGGTCATCAGGAGCCAGGAGCCTGTGACCTGAAGCGGTATCAGCCCGGCGAAGGGATTGGCGACGGCGGTGCCCCAGAGGCGGCCCGTCTGCCAGGCCAGGATCGGAGTCACGACCAGGCAGACCAGGACGTTGACCAGCGGGCCTCCGACCGCAGTCTGCAGGTGGGCCGCCCACCGCTGTGGCGGGCGGCAGAAGGCCAGGCCGCCAAGCGGCCACATCAGGATCTCGTCCGCCTCGCCGCCGGCACGCCGACACGCCAGACAATGGCCGAATTCGTGTGCGAGCACGAGCAGAAACAGGCATCCCAACATCAGGGTGCTGGGTCCCAGGCCAAGGGGCGCGGCGGCCCCCGCAGGGGTCGCGGGGAATGCCGCTCGCAGCAGCTCAATCACAACGAACAGGACGAAGATCAGGTGGACGCGTATTTCGATCCGCGCCAGACGCCCGAGGCGAAGGGACCAGGACAACGGGTTGTCCAGTGTCCGACGGACCCCCTGCCAGTCGCCGCCGGGCCTGCCGAAGCGTGCGCGTGGGTCCTCGTCGGGGGGCCGCTCGTCGGACTGCCAGCTCACGCCACGGTCCCCGGGGGCAAGCGAGCCCACATCAGCAATCCCGCGATCGTCTTGGCATCGCGGATGCGGCCGTCGTCGACCATCGCCAGGGCCTCCGCCTGCTCCATGACCCGGACATCGATCTCCTCACCCGCGTCGAGCTGCTGGCCGACGAAACGGAGGTCCCGGGCGACGAATACCTCAATCAGCTCGTCACAGAACCCCGGAGAGGTGTAGAACTCGCCGAGCTTGAAGATCGTGCCCGCCTGGTAACCGGTCTCTTGGGCAAGCTCCCGGCGGGCGGCCTCGGCGGGTTCCTCCCCCGGCTCGAGCGTACCCGCAGGAAGCTCCCACAGACACTCGTTGACCGCCACGCGCTGGTTGCGAAGAAGGACCAGCCGATTTTCCTTGAGCCGCGGCACGATCAGAACCGCTCCAGGGTGCCGGACCACCTCTCGTTCGATGAGCCGGCCCTGGGGATCGGTGAAGCTGAGAACCTCGACCGTCAACAGCCGCCCGCGGTGCACCTGCCTGGTCGTGACGCGGTCGTACATCGCTATGATCATACGTAGGGCCTCATGAGCACGGGCAGCGACCAAGGTGACGCACCGATCGTCCGAATGGTCGGCGTGCGCAAGGGGTTTGGGCGTGTATCGGTCCTGCACAACGTCTCGCTGGAATTCGCGGAGGGTCAAACCACGGTGGTGCTGGGCCCCAGCGGCTGCGGCAAGACCGTCATGCTCAAGCACCTGCTGGGCCTGCTGAAGCCCGACCGTGGTGCGGTGTGGTTCCGGAACACGCGGATCGACACGCTGCCCGAGCAAAGGCTCGGACCCATTCGCCGGCAGTTCGGTTTTCTCTTTCAGAAGGGCGCCCTTTTCGACTCGATGTCCGTCCGCGAGAACGTAGGCTTCCCCCTCCTGGAGCACACCACTCTCACCGCAGACCAGCGTGAGCAGCGTGTCCGCGAGGTCCTTCGGATGGTTGAGATGACAGGGTCGATCGACAAGATGCCGACGGACCTCTCCGGAGGCCAGGCCAAACGGGTAGCGCTGGCCAGGGCGATCGTCCTCGAGCCGAAGGTGCTTCTGTACGACGAGCCGACGACGGGACTCGACCCCATCCGCGCCGAGGTGATCAACCAGCTCATCATCAAGCTCCAGCGCGAGCTGAACATCACCAGCATCGTCGTGACCCACGATCTCGCCAGCGCCTTCAAGGTGGCGGACCTGATCGTCATGTTCTACGACGGCACCGTCGTTATGCAGGGGACCCCTGAGGAATTTCGCTCGTCAACCAACGTGATTGTGCAACGCTTTCTCGACGGCAAGGCGTCCGGCGAGCCACTCGCCTAGAACTGTTTCGATCGCTCCCTAGCGGCCTCCGGCCGCACACTCGCTTCGTGGGCTCTGCGGCCTATCAAAAAGGCCGCGACGCTTGGGCTCAAACTGAGCGAGCCCAATTTTGGTATTCTTACGATGGACCGCGCCCTCTCATGCCCGACCCCGCCAAGAACTTCCTGCTCGGCATCATGACGCTCACCGGGGCACTGGGGTTGATCGGGCTGCTGATCTCATTCGGCGAGCTCGATCCCCTTATCAGGAAACGCTACACGCTGACGATCAACACCAACCACGCCGCCGGTCTGCGCACCGGGAGCACGATCGAGCTCAACGGCGTGCCCATCGGCGTCGTCGACGAGGTCATGACCCGCCGCAACGCCCGCTTCCCCGTGCGAGTGGTGGCATTGATCAAGAGCGGGGAACAGATTCCCGCAAACGTCGTCCCATTTGCAACCACCTCGCTTCTCGGTGGAGGCGCCACGCTGCAGCTGGAAGGGGCTCCCTCAGATCCGGCCAAGGTGGAGTTCCTGGCCACAGACGGGTCGGCCACGATCAACTCCTCGATCGGCAGTCGGTTGATTGAGCAGGTCAGGACGGAGCTGGACGGTCTGGTCACTCCGCTGGTTCAGCTCGCCGACAACCTCAACCGGCTGCTCGAGCCGCCGGATCCCGACGATCCGGCGGCCGTGGCGGCGAGCCTTCACACCACGGTCGCCAATGTCAACGCGGCCCTTCAGAAGTACACCCAGCTTGCCTCGGCCCTTGAGTCGGAGATCCACGCCATCGCCACCCGGGTCGTACCCGCCATGGAGCAGTTCCAGGCCACGGCCGTGGAACTGGAACAACTCGCGCAGCTCGCCCGCGAAGGCGAAGGCACGCTCGGCCGGCTGCTGAACGACCCCACGCTCTATCTGTCGCTGACCGAAACCGCCCAACTCCTTGATGAGCTGATCATCGAGGTGCGGCTGCTAATCCAGAAGATCAAGGCGGAGGGTTTGAGGACAATCTATTAGAGCTGTTTCGAGGGCTCCGGGCTGCCGGGCGCACACCAAAGCGCAGCGGCCTCTTCGATAGGCCGAGTCACCGCAAGAGCGCGCATGCGGCCGGAGGCCGCTACCAAGTGCTCCAAACAGCACGCAAGCCGCGCTCGCTCCCAGCGATCAGGCCTTATTCGACGATGACGATGATCTCCACACGGCGGCTGGCGCTTTTGGCGCCGCGCGGCTGGTTGGGGCCGTAGCTGGCCAGGGCCACCCGCTCCTCCGCGATGCCGTTTGAGATCAGGTAGTCGCGGACCGCGTAGGCGCGTTCAAAGGCAAGATGGTAGTTGCTCTTGTGCCCGCTCTTGCGGATGGGGTCGGCGTCGGTGTGCCCCTCAACCCGGATTGATCGGCCGGCATAGCTCTGATTGAGCACCGACACCACGTCGCCGAGCGATGTGCGGGCCGAGGACTTGAGCATCGCCTTGCCGGGCGCAAACAGGACGTCGCCGGGCAGGGCCACCGTGACCTCGCCCCGACCGAACGTTGCCGACACGTCGGGGATGTGCTCGAATCCGGTCACCTGGGCCAACGGCGTCTGGCCTGGGGCCCCGGAGGGCGTCTGCCCGACCCGCAGCAGCTGCCGGGTCTGGGCCAACTCATCGTTCCGTTCCGCCAGTTCCCGGCGGAGATCCAGGTTCTCCTGCGACAGCAGGGTTGCCTGCTGCCTCATGTCGCTGTTGCAGCCGCTCATCAGGAAGATTGCAGCCGCCACACTCCCTGCCGTCATTGCACATACGCGCATCGCGAACCTCCTTGTTCGGAATCTACGGCCCGACACCGGGTGCCGCGGTTTGGACCAGTCCCGCCACCGGCAGCCAGGGCAGGTAAATCGGTTGGGCCCAGTTGAGTGCCGGTTGACATACGATCACCGCGATGGTTGCCACGGCCAGGTGAGGCCCATAGGGCAACTCCCGCCGCGTTTTCTTGAAAGCCGTTCCCAATCCCTTCGACACAGCGATCCACAGCAGGCCAGAAAACGGGGCAACGAAGAAGATCCACAGCGGCGCCGTGCAACCAAGAACGGCCCCCACGGCGGCGAGCAGATGGATGTCACCGACGCCCATCGCCTCGCGTCCGAACGCGAGCGTCCCGAGGATTCGAATCCCCCAGATGAGCCCGCCGCCGGCCAGATACCCCCCGCCCACGCCCCCGAGCGCCTGGATGATGGCCGGCGGCGGGACTGCGTGCAGCCGTGCCCCCAGGATGAGCCCACCTGCAAGACCCGCCAGGCACGGCAGCAGGAACAGCATCTCGACACCCATCTCCCTGCGGGCGTGTGGGTACTCAGCGAAGGTGTCGCCTTCAGCGACGTATTGGTCGTAGTCCGCAAAGCTGTACCGCAGCACACCGCATTTCAGCAGCGTCACCGAGACACCGATCCCCGCCATCCCGCCGCACACCGCGGCGAACCACTGCCAGTCGGCCGCGGGCACGGGCCAATGCCCGGCGATGATGCCAACGCCCATCGTCGGCAGCAGGGCCTGTAGGGGATGGGCCAGGAACGCCACCACCGTCACCACCAGCGGAATCTGGATGGGGATGATGTAGGTGCGGGCATCGATCACCGTCATCGCCACCAGCGCCGCCAGCAGGGCGAGGTGGGCGCCAAAGAGCGGCGAGGTGCGCGCGACCCAGTTGTAGTACCACCAGTCGCCGCCCACCGCGCCCCACCATCCCACCCGCGGGCCCGCCGCGTAGTACGCCGCGTAGAGACCCACGAAGAGCAAAGCGACAAGGAGCTCGACGAGGATGTACTGACAACTCACGGGAGCGGCACAGTGACGGCATCGCCCTCGAACGAGGAACCACCCCAGGATCGGCAGATTCTCCCGCCAGGAAAGACGTGCCCCGCAGGTCGGACAGCGGCTCGGCGGGCTGATTACGCTCATCCCGGCGGGAAGCCGGTAGATCACGACGTTTAGGAAGCTTCCCACGATCGCACCCGCCGCGAAGATGAAGGTCGCGACCGGCAGATGCTGAAGGAGCCACAGGTTCACGGGAAACAGTACTACTTCTCGCCGGCCTCGGGCGCGGGCGTGGCGTCTTCGGCAGTCAGCCGCTCGACCTGCTGCTCGGCGTCGTCCAGGATAGTCCGGCAGCGCTTCAAGAGCGCCGCCCCGCGGCTGTATTCAGCCAGGCTCTGCTGAAGGCCCACCTGTCCCTGCTCGATCGAGTCGATGATCGACTGGAGCTCTCCAATCGCCTCCTCGTAGCTCATCCGGCCCGGGTCGGGTCGAGGCGTTGGGTCGCTGGGCACGGTCATCGGGGCAATCTACTGCGAGCCCTCCACCAAGTCCATGTGCTCGCCGGGGGCTGCCCCCGCCTCGCGGCCCCGGCGGCTGGTCACCCGTTGGACCTGCGACTCGATCGCCCCGTCGCTGAGGCGGGTACGAATCAACTGCCCCTCGGCGACGTCACCAACCGACTTGACCAGCCTTCCGGTCAAGGTCGTTGTATAGGAATACCCGCGGGCGAGGACCCGATTTGGATCCACGCCTCCGAGCTGCCGCTGAAGCGCGTCGGCCCGCTCACAGAGCCGCTGAAGACTGGATTGCATCGCCCGCCCAAGCCGCACGCCGTGCGCCGCCAGCACCCCGCCCAGATCGATCCTTCTCCGGACGGCCCTGACCAGATCGCGTTGCCGGGCGAGGACGTCCTGCCGCGGCTGGCGCAGAAGCATCGCCGGATCACGCAGCAGCGGATGGCGGGCCAGGGTCTCAAGACGCTGCCGACCGCGTTCCAGCGCGCGTCTGAGGAGGAAGGTAAGCCTTTCGTTGAGGTGATCGATCTGCTCGCGGAGCCGCGCCCCCGCCGGGATCAGATGCATCACCGCCTGGGTGGGTGTGGCGGCGCGAAGGTCGGCGACCAGCTCGATCACGGTCGTGTCCGACTCGTGTCCGATCGCGGCCACAAGCGGAAGCGAGCAGTCGAAGACGGCGTCAGCCACCGCGCGATCGTTGAAAGCCCACAGATCCTCGGCCGAGCCGCCGCCTCGCGTCACCAGGATCGCATCGACACCCAGCCGTCGGCGCTGGCGATCGACCCGGCGGATTGCCGCCGCCACCTGCTCGGCGGCACCCTCGCCTTGCACCCGCACATCGACCAGCAGCAGCCCGACCGACGCCAGCCGTTGTGCGGCCGTCCCGATCACGTCGGTGACGGCGGCGGACGCCAAGGACGTGATCACCGCGATTCGACGTGGAAAAGCAGGCAGGGGCTTCTTCCTCTTCTCGTCGAAATACCCCAGGCGGCGTAGCTCGTCACACAACGCACGGAACTTCAATTCAAGCGCGCCCGCCCCCACCGGCTCGAGCTTGTTGACATACAGCTGCGTGCGCCCCTGAGGCGCGTAGTGGCTGACGTGGCCGGTGGCCACCACCTCGTCCCCGTCGGCGGGGACGAAGCCCAGGGCCCTCGCGGTGGACGCCCACACCACGCACCCGATGACCGCGTGCTCATCCTTGAGCGAGAAAAACCAATGGTTGGAGCGGCTGAGGTTGCTGACCTGCCCGATCACCTTCAGCGGCGAGGGCACCTGCTCCTGGAGTGTCCTCTTGATCAGCTCGGCGACTTGCGTGACAGTCAGTGGCCGCGCCCCGTCCCGACGCGGTCGGTCCGTCCCCTCCGCGGCTGGTCCGAGGACCTTTTCGGGATCAAAGGGCAGCAACGTCACACACACATGATATCTGGTGATTGACAGCCCCCTCCGACGGGTGCTTTGATTGCAAAGAGCGGTGGTCATGCATACCCCAATCAAGCTGACGACGAACATCGCAGACGTGACCGGCGTCGGGCCCCTTCACGCCGAGAGCTTCCGCCGGCTGGGGATTCGCTGCGTGGCCGATTTGATCCGCCACCTGCCGCTGCGGTATGAGCAGGAGCTTCCGGAGCAGTCGATCGCCGAGGCATCCGCCTGCATCGGGCGCAGCGGGCCGGAGGCCAACATCAGCCTTCGGGGCGAGATCGCCACGGTGAGGTGGATCCCAGCCCGGCGGCGACGGGTCGAGGCCTCGCTTGAAGACCCCACCGGGACGGTCAGGCTCACCTGGTTCAACTCGCCCTGGCTCCGCGACCGACTCCACCCCGGGCTGAGCGTACGGGTGTGGGGTCGGGCAAAGTGGCACGGACGGCTGTTGCAGATGGTCAATCCCAGGTGGGAGACGCTCAGGGCCGGTGAGCCGCATGTACCGCGGCCCCAACGCCTTCGGCCGATCTATCCAGCCGGCGATGAGATTTCCTCGGTCAGGATCGAGCAGGCCCTGGAGATCGTCCGCGATGCCGCGCTGGGCCAGCTGGACGATCACCTCCACCAAGACTATCGGCGACGTCGCGAGCTTCCGACCCTGGCCGAGGCCTACCGGATGCTGCACCGGCCCGTTGACGCCGACGAGCCGCCGGCCGGCCGCCGCCGGCTTGCCTTCGACGAGCTGCTTCTTCTTCAACTGGGCGTGATGCTCAAACGCCGCCACCGTCGTAACACGCTCACGGCGCCGGCGCTGAAGCACGACGAGGCGATCGACGCTCACATCACCGCGCGGTTCGGGTTCCGCCTGACCGGCTCGCAGCGGGCGGTCATCGACGAGATCGCCGCGGATCTGAAGGCGACGACACCAATGAACCGCCTCCTTCAGGGTGACGTGGGAGCGGGAAAAACGGTGGTGGCGCTCTACGGGATGCTCATGGCGGTCGCCTCGGGCCACCAGGCGGCGTTGATGGCGCCCACCGAGCTGCTGGCGGAGCAGCACTTTGCTTCGATCAGCGGTATGCTCGCCGGAGGGCGGGTCTCCATCGAGTTGCTCACCGGCTCACCCACCCCGGCGCAACGCCGCGGGATCCTCACCAGGCTCGCCAGCGGCGAGATCGACATCCTCGTCGGCACGCACGCCCTGCTCACCGCCAACGTGCGGTTCGCGTCGCTTGCGGTGACGGTCATTGACGAGCAGCACCGCTTCGGCGTCCACCAGCGGGCGGCGATGCGGACCAAGGGTCGCGATACCGACGTGGTCCCCCACACGCTGGTGATGACCGCGACGCCCATCCCCCGCACACTGTCGCTGACCGTTTTTGGCGATCTGGACATCTCCACCATCCGCGAGCTGCCACCCGGCCGCAGTCCCATCCAGACCCGCCTCCTGCGCCAGGCCCAGGCGGACGAGGTCTACACCGAGGTTCAACGGCGACTGGCAGGTGGTGAGCAGGCCTACATCGTCGTTCCGGTGATCGACGAGTCAGATCTGGGCTTGAAGGATGTCAACAGCCACCTGGATTCTCTGAAGCGGGGTCTGCTCCATGGCCTGCGGCTGGCCGCGCTGCACGGACGGCTTGATCGCACCCGCCGTGAGGAGGTGATGGGCCTTTTTCGAGCGGGCCGGATCGACGCCCTGATTTCGACCACCGTGATTGAGGTCGGTGTGGATGTTCCCAACGCCTCGGTCATGGTCATCGAGCACGCGGAGCGGTTCGGGTTGGCACAGCTGCACCAGCTCCGCGGCAGGATCGGCCGCGCAACGCGCCGGAGCCTCTGCCTGCTCCTGTCCGACCCCGCGACCCCGGAGGCGCAACTGCGTCTTGAAGCGATCACGTCGACGACCGACGGTTTCGAGATCGCCGAAAGGGACCTTGCCATCCGTGGTCCGGGCGAAGTCTTCGGCGCCCGGCAGTCGGGCCTGGCCCCCTTCCGGGTCGCCGACCTGCCACGGGACCTGGAACTGCTGCGGCTGGCGCGCCGCGACGCCAAGGCGTGGATCCAGGACAACCCGACGCTTGGCGGCGAGCGCGACAGGCTTCTGCGAAAGCGGCTGCTCAAGGCACACGGCAAGTCGCTGGGCCTGGGGGATGTAGCCTAATGTCGGCGAACGCCGAGCTGGCCGCGATCTTCGCCGAGATGGCGTCGGTGCTCCAGATCACCGGCCAAAGCCCCTTTCGCGTCAACGCCCACGCGCGGGTGGCCCGGATCCTCGGGGCACTGACCAGCGACGTCGCCGAGCACGCGCCGACGCCGGAGAGCCTCACGGCGATCGCGGGGATCGGCAAGGGCTCCGCGGCCAAGATCCTGGAGTACCTCGAGACCGGCCGGGTCGCGGAGCACCAGGAGCTTTTGAAGAAAATCCCCGGGGGCCTGCTGGACCTTTTGGGCATCCAGGGTCTGGGTCCCAAGACGATCAGGCTGCTGTGGCAGCAGGCGGGCGTCACCGATCTGGCCACCCTCCAGGCCGGGATCGACTCCGGTGAGCTTGAGCATCTTCCCCGCCTGGGCCCGAAGGCGATCGCCAACATCTCCCGGGCCATCGAGTTTGCCCGCAAGGCCGGTGGCCGGACGCGTCTGGGCGCCGCGATGACGATTGCCCAGGGGATCCTCGCGCACCTGCGCGGAGTCAAGGGGACGAGCCGCCTGGAGTACGCCGGGAGCCTCCGGCGGGGCGCAGAGACGATCGGCGACATCGACATTCTCGCAGCGACCGCCGATCCCGACCCGCTGCGTCACGCCTTCGAGCGGATGCCGGGCGTGCAACAGATCCTCGCAGCGGGCCCGACCAGGCTGTCGCTGCGACATGCCGCGGGGATCCAGATCGACCTTCGCATCGTCGCCGAGCGGTCGTTCGGGGCGGCGTGGATGTACTTCACGGGCTCCAAGCAGCACAACGTCCAGATGCGCGAGCGCGCCATCAAGAGGAAGATGAGGCTCAACGAATACGGGTTGTTCCCAGACGACGGTCGTTGTGAGGAACCACCCCAGGAAAGAGGGGTCGAGCCAGTCGCGGGCGACACGGAGGCCGAGGTGTTTGCCGCGCTGGGCCTTCCCATGATCCCGCCGGAGATCCGAGAGGACCTCGGTGAGCTGGAGCTTGCCAAGACCCCGAGGCTGATCGAGCAACGCGATATCAAGTCGGAGTTGCACGCCCATACGGTGGCCTCCGACGGCCGCCTTTCGATCGATCAACTCGCACGGGAGGCGATGTCCCGGGGCTTCCACACGGTTGCGGTCACCGACCACTCCGCGGCAAGCGCCCAGGCCAACGGGCTCTCCGCCGACCGGCTCCGCCGACACATCGCCGAGGTACGCCGGGCCGATCGGCTGATCGACGGAATCTCGATCCTGGCCGGTGCAGAAGTGGACATCCTCGCCGACGGTCGTCTGGACTACACCGACGACCTGCTCCGCGAGCTCGACATCGTCGTCGCCTCTCCCCACATCGCCCTGAGGCAGGAGCCGGCGGTGGCGACCAAGCGTCTGCTGCGGGCGATCCGCCACCCGCTGGTCAACATCCTCGGCCATCCCACGGGCCGGATGATCAACCGGCGCGAAGGCCTCAGCCCGGACATCGCGGCCCTCGTCCAGGCCGCCAGAGAATGCGACGTGGCCCTGGAGATCAACGCCAACGACATTCGTCTGGACCTGCGCGACATCCACATCAAGTCGGCCCTGGCAGGGGGCGCGTTGCTTGCGATCAACACCGACGCCCACGCCGCAGAGCACTTCGACTACCTGCGCTACGGCATCCTCACCGCCCGCCGCGGCTGGCTCACCCCTGACCGGTGCATCAATACGTGGTCGAGTGAGAAGCTCCACAGGTGGTTGAGGAAAGCCGCTTCCTGATCGGCGCTGGTACCATCGAGTCCTTGCATGTTCGAAGCCCTTTCCCAACGAATAACGGACACCTTCCGCAACCTCGCCGGTCGCGGCAGGATCTCCCAGGACAATGTCCGCGAGGCGATGGACGAGGTGCGCACAGCGCTGCTGGAAGCGGATGTGCACCTCCAGGTCGTGACGCAATTCTGTGAGGAGGTCGCCCAGGACGCCGTCGGCCGGGCGGTGACGAAAAGCCTCAAGCCATCCGAGGAGATGATCGCGATCGTTCACCAGCGGCTCGTTCAGCTCATGGGGCCGGTGGACAGTCACATCATGCTCGTCGAGCCGCCCCCGACCGTCCTGATGTTGTGCGGCCTTCAGGGGGCCGGCAAGACCACGACCTGTGCCAAGCTCGCCGCCTATCTGAAGAAGAGCGGCCGGAGCGTCATGGTGGCGGCGGTGGATCTCCAGCGGCCCGCCGCCGTCGAGCAGCTGGCGGTGCTCACCAGCGAGGTCGAACGAGACGCCCCCGGCGCCGGCAGTATCCACTTCTACGCCGAGCCGGACAAGTGTGCCGAGTACGGCCGCGTCACCGGCGTGGCCGTGGGCGTCAGCCGGCGGGCGCTCGCCGAGGCCCGCCGCCTGAAGGTCGATGCCCTGATCCTGGACACCGCCGGGCGACTCCACATCAACGACGAGCTGATGGCGGAACTGGGGGCGATCAACGCCGCCCTTCGACCCCAGCAGATCTTTCTGGTGGTGGACGCGATGGTCGGCCAGGATGCGGTCAACTCCGCCCGGGTGTTCCACGAGCGGCTGGCAATAGACGGCATCATCCTCTGTAAGTTCGACTCCGACACCCGCGGCGGGGCGGCGCTTTCAGTGAAGCAGGTCACTGGAGCCCCCATCAAGTTCGTTGGCATCGGGGAGAAGTTCGACCAACTTCAGGAGTTTCACC
Source organism: Planctomycetota bacterium (assembly GCA_022564665.1). Lineage (GTDB taxonomy): Bacteria > Planctomycetota > Phycisphaerae > Phycisphaerales > SM1A02 > JADFKZ01. Next base: position 17,416 of record JADFKZ010000021.1, read on the forward strand.
CGCAGCGGATGGCGGGACGGATCCTCGGTATGGGTGACGTCGTCTCGCTGGTGGAGAAGGTGCGCGAGGAGGTCAGTGAGCAGGAAGCGACCCACATCGCCCAGCGAATGGCCGAGGGCCGGCTCACCATGGACGATTTCCTCACGCAGTTGGGCTCGGTTCGCCGGATGGGCCCGATGAAGCAGCTTCTGGGCCTCCTGCCCGGCGCGGGCTCGGCGCTGAAGAACATAGAGGTCGACGAGAAGCAACTGGACCGGCTGGAGGGAATCGTCCACTCGATGACCGCCGGGGAACGGCGCGACGTCAAGACCCTCAACAAATCGCGGGTCAAGAGGATTGCCCGCGGCTCGGGTACGACACCCGCCGACGTCAACAAGCTCACGCGGCAGTTCCAGATGATGCAGAAGATGACCAGACAGATGGCATCCGCCGGTGTCGGAGGCCCGCTCAAGTCAATCGGCGAGCTTTCCCGCACCGACTCGACCCGCATGCCCGGCGTACAGAACATGCCCACGCTCCGGGCAGGGGGATCGACGCGGACGGTGAGCGTCAAGCAGCGATACAAACAGAGAAAGAAGAAGTAGCCGACAGCCCACTTCCGCCTGGCTGTAACAAAGTCCTCATCGCATCGCGAGAGAAGACCGGGGCTTCGCCCCGATGGAATCGGGACTCAGCACCAGCCACCCGAGCTCAGCCCTAGCCAGCCAGAATTTGCCGACAGCCGAGACGCCCCTTCCTGAACTCTGAACCCTCCTCTTTTCTCCGCGGCCCTCGGCGGCCCTCCGCGGTGAATCTTTTCTTGAGCACTCAGCCGCTAGCCCGGTGGTTTCTTCCCGCCGATGGGCAGCGGGTCCGCCACCTCCCCGGCAGTCCAGGCGCGCACCCGCGGCAGGACGACGTCGGTGATGAAGATCTTGAGGCAGGCGACCAGCGGGATCGCCAGCAGCATCCCGTAGACGCCCATGATCGAGCCTCCGGCGAGGACCGCCACCAGAATCGTCACCGGGTCGAGCCCGGTGGCCCGCCCCGCAATCAAAGGGGTCAGCACGTAGCCCTCGATGAGCTGGACGATCGCAAAGACCAACGTCGGCCACAACAGGATCTGCCACCACGCCATCGCGTCACCCGCCTGCTGGCCCCCGAGTTCCCCATACGCCAGCAGCGCCACCGCAACGGGGATGCCGATCAGGCCCAGGTAGGGAATTGCGCAGAAGACGCCGACCACGAGCCCCAGCGTGATCGAGTGGGGTACGCCGCATACCGCCCAGCCCACGGCGAGCATGACGCCCATGATCAGGGCGATGACGATGCGTCCCCGTACGAAGCCCGCTACGACGCCGTCCATCTTCTTAAGAAGCTCCACCGTCCGTGAGCGCCCCGACTCGGGAAGAAGGCTTTGGGCAAAGCGGGCGACGGCGGGGTAGGAGACGCTGAAGGAGAAAAAGTAAAAGGGGATGAGGAAGGCGAGGAACCCCAGCTTGATCACGCCACCGAGCACCCTCTTGACCGTCCGCGCGCCGCCCCGGGCCACCCCGAGCCAGTCCTCGCGCTGACCCAGATCTTCGGTCCGAGCCCGGGCAAGCTCCTGGCGGATCATCAGACGCAGGTCATCGGCCCCGGGGCTCCCGGCCTCAAACGGGGGTGCCGGCTCATCGGTGGGATCCGATCCCCCGTCTGCGGGCCCGGGACCGCCTGGCAGAAACTCAATGATCGGTTGCGCGCGGTCCCGCCACGCCTGGGGCACGTGGCTGGCGAGATCCTCAACCTGCAGGCGCACCCTGCCGCTTCTAAAGTCGCCAAGCAGCTCGACGGTCTCGCCGACGACGGTGGGCAGCAGCATCGCCAGGACCGCCACCACGACCGCGCCGACCGACCCCAGGATCCCCACCACCACCATCGCCCGGCTGATCCTTCCCCGTCGGGTGAGCCCGGCCACGAGCGGCTCGAACAGGTACGCCAGCAGAAGCGCCACCAGCAGCGGAACGGTGACCGCTCGCAGCGCGTATCCGAGCCAGACCAGCCCCACCAGCGCCGCCACCAGCATCACATCGCGCACGACCTGGATCTGCCAGATGTGCAGACGCTCAAGACCGGCCCCGCGGAGAGGCTGATCCTGTGGCTTGGTGGCCATGGACGGCAAGCGTACCGCCTGGCGCAAAAGCTGTCAGCTAGCAGCGTTCCTCAGCCGGCACGGCTGGCGCTCCGTCAGCGGGAGTCAAGGGAGTTCGGAGTTCGGGAAAGCCGCGACTCTTGACTCCTGAACCCTGAACCCTGCTTTCTTCTCCGCGGCCCTCGGCGGTGAATCTTGGTCTTCTTCTTTTCGGGGGGCCGGCTCCACTCCGGCTGATAGCTGACAGCCGACAGCCTCTTCTACTTCTATCCCACCCCCATGTGCTCCAGCAGCGCCTCGCGGCTGAACGCCTCCTTGAAGTCGTAGACCGACCGGAAATCGTCCAGGGAGTCGTCGGAGGTCCGGCTCATCAGCCCGGCTTGGATCATGGCAAAGACAATCCGTCCGAAGTCGTTCGTCCGCCGGATCTTCCAATGCTCCAGCACGAGGGGCGCAAGCAGACCATACTTGTCGATCGCGGTCTCCCGCAGCCCCAGACACAACTGCTGCCCGGAGATGTGTCGCTGTTCATCCGACAACGCATCGGGATTGTCGTGCGCCATTTGCACGGTGTGCTGCAGGCCTTCCTGCACGAAGGCGAAGGCCTCGATGGGATAGGGTCCCGCGGCCAGGATCTTCTTCCAGTCGATATTCTGGGTCTGCTGGTCGCTCATGGGGAACCCGGTGCAAGGGATGATATCGGCATGGCCTGCTCCAGGGCAGGGAAAAAACCTCACCGCCCCGGCGAGACATGTGGGTTTCCCTCGATATAAAAGCGGAGCCGCCGGCGGGCCCACGATCCGGCGTAGCCGACCCCGATCCGCGGCGTGGAAACCACGCGCTTCGCCGGCAACGGCCGGCGGCGCAGCCGCTCGATGAACAGCTGCGGGCTGCGTGCCAGATCAAGACCATCCTCCGACCGGGAAAGCGCCAGTGCCTGGGTCAGCTTTGCCGGCCCCGAGCACAGCTGGGTGTCTCGGGTGGCCGCGGTCCTCCGCGCAAACATCCACTTCACGCCCTCCAGGGGCTCGATCGCCCGCAGCAGTACGGCCGTGCCGTCACCAGCCTTGCCGGTCACCACGTTGAGGCAATGGTGCATGCCGTAGGTGAAATAGATATATGCATGACCGCCTTGCAGATACATCGATGCGTTTGACGCGGTCCGGCGCCCCCGGAAGGTGTGGGCGGCTTTGTCCTCCGATCCAAGATACGCCTCGACCTCGACGATGGTTCCCCCAAGACGGCGCCCGTCGATCACCCGGACCAGTCGCTGCCCCAGCAGGCGCCGGGCGACGGTCACCGGATCAGCGTCGTACGATCGAAATCGCTCAGGCATGGGCAAAAAGAATAGGCACGGAGGTTCAGGGGCTGGGTTCAGGGTTCAGGGTTCAGGACTGAGGATCCGCAGCTTTCGCGAACCCCAAAGTCCGGATGATTCAGGTGTTCGTGGCGAGTGCGGCGGCGCTTGGAAGCGGCCCGGCCACCCATTGAGGCGGGTCGGTCCGTGTGAGGATCTGTCGAAGCGGATCGTCATCCCGGGCGGGATCGAAGCGGACCGCCAGCACACCCGCCGTCGGGCCGGGCGAAAAGGTCACCAGCGCCGGGTCAAACCCCAGCGCCACCGCGCCCGCGACCGTGGCCATACGCAGCAGGCAAAGCGGCTGCGTCCCGTCGCGACCGAACAGGTAACGCATCTCGTCCAGGACGCTGATGCGCTGGGGGGTGTCCAGACACAGCAAGCTGTCGGTGCCGAGGGCCACGTTGACGCCGGCGGCAAGCATCTGCCGGTACCGGTGCGGCGGGTGATCGTTGTGAGGGTGGCCGAAGTAGCGGCTGGCGCGGGGGCAGTAGACCACACTGCCGCCGCCGGCGGCCAGGGTATGGATGTGCCGCGGGCTGACATAGTTCAGATGCGCCCCCACGAAGGGTCCGCCGCCCATGGCCTTCACGACCAGATCCACGGGGTGGCCGCGGTCGGATGCAATCGAGGGGTCCCAGAGGCCCAGCCGCTTGACCAGCCCAACCAGTGGGCCGGTGGCGCATTGCGTAAGCTCAAGCTCCTCAAGCGTTTCCGCAAGGTGGGTGGCGATTGGCAGACCAAGGCGCGCTGCGGCGGAGTAGACCCGGGGCCCACAGGAGTAGAGGGCGTGGGGGGAAAGACCCAGCCGGACTCCTTCGCATGAGCGGGGGATTCCCGCCGCCGCCTCGCGGAGGACCCCGATCGCGTCGTCCTGCCGGCGGCCGATCCCGAAGACTTCCAAATAGCTCACCCCCGGCATGCCCGCCGACCGAAGCTGGTTGATCGGAACCGTCCACGTCGATCGCGAGACCCACCCGGCGATGTCACCGACCATCGCCGTGCCCCCCGCCCTGGCCAGCTCGATCCCGCGGCCCACGCCCCGGGCGATCGACGCCTCGTCGATCGCCCGCAGGCGGCGTACCTCGTCGATGAAGCCGACAAAGCTGCCGGGATAGGCCAGGGGCCCGATCGCGCTCAGATCCAGGTGACAGTGGGCATTCACCAGCGCCGGCAGCAATACGACGTCGGGCCGCCTTTGAAGTGCGGTCCCAGACGGGGTCCCGATGGATTGCGCCGGGCCCGCGGCGATGATGCCCTTTTCATCCAGAAGAATCGCGCCGGGGCTCCCACGCCGGCCTGCAGCATCCACGACCAGCGGCGCCTGGATCAGCCAGCGCCGGCACTGACCGGGCACTGCATCGTTGACGGTCGGGACGGTGCTCACGACAACACATGCTCGCTTAGGCGCGGTAGGATACGCCCCGATCCGACACCCGCGACGTGTCAAGGAATGACCCCCACCGTTTGTAAGGAGTACACCATGCGACGTGTTGCGACAATGACTGCCCTGGGCGGGATTTGGCTTGTTGCCGGCTTTGGCTGCGTCCAGCAGGACGTGCACGACCGGTCGCTGATGACCACCCGCACGCAGGACGAGCAGATCGTCAGGCTCCAGCAGGAGCTGGATGTGGCCACCGCCAACCTGACCACGGCCAAGACTGAGATCGAATCGCTGGAGGGCGACATCGGCCAGCTCGAGACCGCCATCGACACCGAGGCCCGGAAATCCGAGCGGTGGATGCGACGAGTCAGCCAGTTCGGCCCGCTGCCCCTGGAGCTGGAGATCGCGCTGGAGCAGTTGGCCAATCAATACCCGGAGGTGCTCGGATTTGACCCCGACGAGGGCGTGCTGCGATTCTCCAGTGACTTCACCTTTGATCTGGGCTCCGTCCAGCTCAAGCCTGAGGCGGCGGCAACGATCGCCACGCTCGCCGGCATCCTCAACGCGGTCCAGGCGTCGGCGTTCGAGCTGCACGTGATCGGGCACACCGACAACGTTCCCGTCCAGCGGCCGGTGACAAGGCAAAAGCATCCCACCAACGTCCATCTCGCTGTCCACCGTGCGATCGCGGTCCGCGACTCCCTCGTCGACGCCGGGGTCGAGCCGGCCCGCATGCTGGTGGCGGGCTACGGCCCGTACCGGCCGATGGTCGCCAACGGTCCAAAGGGTGCACCGGAAAACCGCCGCGTGGAACTCCTGCTGGTTCCGCTCGCTCGACACGGGGCCGACACCATGGAGCCGGCCCGCGAAGGAGTCCTCACCGACGCGCCGTCGAAGTAAAATGCGACGGCCCTCGCGGCTGCCGGGCTTGTTCACCGGTCGGCAGGTTTCGGGGTTCGGGGTTCGGCACAGCGATGAATCCTCTGCCCCCGAACCCTGAACCCTCATCCCCTGCTGCCCCGGCGCGTCTCCGCCTCTTTACACCGCGACTCTTGCTTCGCAGGTATCCTGAGCTCCGATGATCGCGATCGCAATCTCGCGGCTCGGCCAGGCGACGTGGGAGACGGTGGCGGGAATCGGACGGTTTGCGCGTTTCACCGGGGCCACGATGCGATGGCTTCTTCTGCGGGGCGATCGGTGGTGCCGCTGGCGTCTCCTGGGCCCGCAACTGTACGCCGTGGGTGTGGCGTCGATCCCCGTCGTCGCCCTCACCGGGGCGTTCATCGGGATGGTGCTGGCCCTCGAGGGCTTCGGCCAGTTCCAGGCGCTGGGTCAGGAGGCGCGGCTGGGTGGGATCATAAACGTCTCGGTGACCAAGCAGATCGGTCCCGTGCTGGCGGCGGTGATGGTGGCGGGACGTGTGGGCGGCGCGCTGGCGGCGGAGATCGGGACGATGCGGGTCACCGAGCAGCTCGACGCCCTTCGGGCGATGGCCGCGGATCCCATCGGTCACCTGGTGGTGCCCCGTTTCGTCGCCTGCGTGGTCATGACCCCGTTGTTGACGATCTACTCCGATCTACTGGGCGTCTGGGGCGGGTGGCTGATCACGGTGCCCTTCTACGGGGTGTCCGCCTACGAGTACTGGGAGTTCACCCGATCCTTCGTGCACTGGTGGGAGCCGATCTCCGGACTGATCAAGAGCGTCTTCTTCGGCGCCAGCATCGGCCTGATCTCCTGCTACAACGGCTTCTACTCGCGCCCCGGCGCCGCCGGGGTCGGCCGGGCCGCCACGGACGCGTTCGTCCAAAGCTTCCTTGCGATCATCGTCCTCAACCTGGTCCTCGCCAGGGTCCTCAACTCGATCTACGTGATCTTCATCGAGGATCCGACCGGCACCGTGCTGGGGTAGCGCGGCCGTGGATACGATTGTAATTGACCATGCCCCGCAGCCCGGCGCTTCTTGAACTATTTCGAGCGCTCCGTACGGCCCTCCAGGCCGACACTCGCTCTGGTACGCGGCGGCGAATTCATCCGCCGCCGCTGATCGGGCGCCTCGCCCGAGCGTTCCGTAGCGGCCTCCGGCTGACTTTCTTGAGCGCTCCGTACGGCCCTCCGGGCCGACACTCGCTTTGGTACGCCGCCGCGAATTCATTCGCGGCGGCTGACCGGACGTTGCCTCGCTCTGGCGGCTACGCTTTGACGCTATCTGTGGTAGTTCTTCTCGCCGCCGCCCCGCCCTCGGGGCGCCCGCCGGTCGGACCGCTTCAGCGGTATGACCCCAAGATCTACGACGTCCGGTTCGAGGTGACCCTCAACACGGTGATCACCCAGGGGCTGGCCAATCAGCGCTACCACCTGGCCGATACCCCGATCGTCATGCCGGTGATCTTCCAGGGCGCCTACAGCACCGTCCTCAGCGACTCGCTGAAGCCGCAGCTCTGGCTGGAGGGCCGCACCGACGCCCGGTGGGCCGACCACTGGCGGGTTGACGACGGCTACCCCTACTACACGCACCTGGTGGTCATGCCGGTCGAGGAGTTTCACGGGTCGTGGCTGCGGTGGCGGCTCGCCTGGCGGGTCCAGGTCTTCTCGAGCCGACTCACAAGCGAGCAGGACGCCGCGGCGGTCCCCTGGCCGCGCCAGTGGCCGGATGAGGTGCTCGACGGGTTGCAGCCTCAGATGTTCATCGAGTCCGACGACCCGTTCTTCAAGAGGGTCGTCGAGCACGCCAGCGCCGGCAGTCTGCGTCTTGTGCCGCCCTACCTGGCCGCCAAGGATCTCGTCCGCTACTGCATCAGCCATTTCCGCACCAGCGGCGACGGTGTCCGACGTGGCAACTTCGGCGTGCTCCGCGGTCTTCAGATCACCGGGGCGAGACGCGCCGCCGCCGCCGGTCGCGGGGGGCCGCACGACCTGGTGTGCATCTGCGTGGCCACGCTGAGAGCGGCGGGGATCCCGGCCCGCCCGGTGATCGGCATCCAGAAGCGACCGCTTCCAAAAAGGGGGGTCGAGTTCGTCAGCTGGGCGGAGTTCTACCTCCCCGAGGTCGGGTGGGTTCCCTTTGACCCCGACCAGTTGCGGCGCAGGTCTCTGGGCAACCTCGACGTCCGGCGACCGTGGCCGGAGTTTGGCACGATGAAGGACCTCAACGACCGCGTCCCGCTGGCCTACCACTTCATGCCCGCCGCCTCCGTTGAAACGCCGCAATACCCAGCGGTGTGGGGGTGGGACCCACGCCCCTGGCGTGATCCCTCCAGCGAGCAGCAGATCCGACTCTCGATGATCTCCCGCGGACGGGGGGTTGAAGATCCTGGATAAAACGGGGGGGTCGGGGAAGATCTGGCCACCGGAACCCCGAACCCTGACCCGTCCCTACAGAATCACCGCAAGGATCAGTGCCACAAGGGCCAAGAGGGCGGCCAGAATCAACAACCTCTGGCGGAACACCTGCCGGTGCGGGGGCCGGCTGCTGGTTGACCCGCCCAGATAGGCTCCACACGCCGGGCACACCTCCGCCTGGTCCCAGATCTCCCCCCCGCAGTCAGGGCAATAGGCGGTCTCGCCCGCGAAACGTCGCAGGTCCTCGGGGCCGGGGCCCGAATCAAGCTCATCAAGATCGTCGAGCATCGCTGGTTCGAGTTGCTTGGCAGCCCTCCGGGCTGCGGGCCGCACACTCGATCTGGCGGCTACGCTTTGACGCAATCCGGGCGAAGGCGGCGATCTGCCCGGGTTTCGCTTTTTTTGTCCTTTTTGTTTTTTTCGCAGCCTCGCGGGTCTTGGCTCTTGGCATCGAAGGGGTTCTCTGTATCATAAAACGTCGACGCCCCGACACGCGGCAGAGCCTATTTGGCCGCCGTGGTGCCGTGCTCGTGCATCTCGACCGGGTGTTGAAAAGGAGATTGGACTCATGAAGAAGGTATCTATGTGTATCAGAGCCGGCGGGCCCTGGGCCCTCGCCGGCGCCGTGGCCGTCTCGCTTCCCGCCGCGTTCACACCCGCGGCGGCAGGCCAGTGCAACAATGTCGACCCGAGCCCCGACTGCGCCGACGCTCAGATCGGCCTCATATCCTTCATCTCGCAGCAGTGCGACGGGCTGGGGGGCTCTGACGACCCTGACACCCCCGAAGACAACGACGGATGGTGGAGCCTGGCGTTCCCCATCCAAACGGGCGGCGCCAGCATCGATGGCATCACCTTCACACTCAACACAAACCGAGCCGGTGGTGACCTCTGGATCATGGGCAACACCGACGCCCCTCTCCTTCGGGAAGATTGCCCCGGGGATTGCCAGGCCGATCCAAGAAGCGGCGGGGTCGATGTTCCTGACCTGCTGGCGTTGCTGGCTGCCTGGGGCGGCCCCCCGGGGGAAGGCACCACGTGTGACCTTACCGGGGGAGAGAAGGGCGAACCAGACGACGTGGTCAACGTCCCCGACCTGTTGGCGCTACTGGCCCGTTGGGGCCCCTGCGGCCCGCCCTCGAGGTGCGGGCAGCCCGACGTCACCAACGTCCTGGCCCAGATCTGCTGCGCGCTGGAAGGGCTGGAGTCGGATGACGGCTTTGTGCTCACCCTGCAGACGATCAACTTCCCCAACGTCACGACCTCGTCGACCGAGCCGACCTGGGTCGTCTTCGTGCCGCGGACGGGTCGTGCCGGCCTGGCCGACATCGATGGCGACGGCACCGGCGACCTTTGGCACTTTGACGGGACCTCGGGAACTGCCTTCAGCATCGCCCGCCGCTGCGATCCGGACCCGGATGACACGGCAGACCCGCCTAGATGCCTGGCAGTGTCGAGCCCGAACCACGCGTTCATCAACTTAACCC
>JADFKZ010000142.1 GCA_022564665.1 Planctomycetota bacterium
CCGATGGAATCGGGGCGAAGGCCCGGTCTTCTGGTAGGCGAATCATCGTTGGAGCACCGTCTGGCGTCGTGGCGCACACGTTGGCGTTGGAGCGCACACGTTGGTGTCCTGGCGCACAGGCTGGCGTCCAGCGCCGCGGAGGAAAGAGCAGGGTTCAGAGTTCAGCAGTTCGTCCCGAACCCCGATCCCCGAACCCCCAACAGTACGAACGCGTGGCTGCCGCTCAAAGCGGCGCGGCCCAGCGCCCTTTCTTTTACAATCCCCCCCATGCGAGCCGTGGTCATCGCCCGGCGGGGGACACCGGTTGCGCCCAATGTCGAGGTCGTCGAGGATTTCCCGGCGCCCGAGGCGGGTCCGGGCGAGGTGATCGTCCGCACGCAAGCCGCGGCCATGAACCACCGCGATCTCGATCTGGGCAGGGGTCTTCCCGGCCGCGATCTCACCTATCCGCTGGTCGCCGGCGCCGATGGCGCCGGCGTCGTCGAGTCTGTCGGCCAAGGCGTCGATGAATCGTGGCTTCAACGACGCGTGGTCCTCAACGCCGCCATTCCCCGGCGGGATCCCGTCAGACCCGGCATCGCGCCGGCGGCGGCCACCCGCGACATGATCGGCGAGCTCACGGCGGGGACGTTGGCGGAGAAGTTCGCCTCACCGGTGGCCAACGTCCTGGATATCGGGGAGGCCGACCCCGCCGAGGCCGCCGCGTTTGCGCTGACGCACCTGACCGCCTGGCGGATGCTGATCACCCGCGCGCGCCTGCGGGCCGGGCAGACGGTGCTCATCACAGGGATCGGCGGCGGGATGGGGCTTGCGCTGCTGAGTGTTTGCCGCCACTTCGGCTGCACGACGATCGTCACCAGCCGTCACCAGTGGAAGCTGAACAAGGCGGCCGAGCTCGGGGCGGATCACGGCGTGCTGGATACAGGTGAGGATTTCTCACGCGCAATCCGCGGACTCACCTCCAAGCGCGGTGTTGACATCTGCGCCGACTCGGTGGGCAAGGCGATTCATCATTCCTGCATCAGGTCGCTGGCGCGAGGTGGGGTCTTCGTCACCTGCGGCACCACAACGGGTTCAGACGCCGTGACCGATCTCGCACGCATCTTCTGGAATGAGTGCACGATCATCGGATCGACGATGGGCGACATGGACGAGTTCCGTCAGGTCGTCTCGCTGTGGCGACGTGGTCTGATAAAGCCGGTCATCGACACCGTCTTCGACGCGGCGGACTCGATCGGCGCCTTTGAGCGCATCGAGTCCGGCGAGCACTTCGGCAAGGTCGTGATCCGCTGGTAGGAAGACTCATTCAACACGAAGAAAGCGAAGATTCACCGCGGAGGGCCGCGGAGAAAAGAGCAGGGTTCAGGGTTCGGCAAGTTGTCCCGAACCCCGAACCCCTGGCTTTCGGCAAGAAGACGCCTGCGGCCCCGCTCCGGCTGACAGCCGACAGCGCCTTATTACGCGGCCGCCCGCTGCGCATCCGTGGACGCCGACGTTGGTGTGGTTGCCTGAGACGACCCCAGCGCCGTCTGCCACGCCGGCGAGAGGCACATCGCAGACAGAAGGACGGAGTAGATAAGGGCCATCGAGGGCAGCACGCCGAAGCCGCTGGTCAGCAGCCAGCTGCCGTAGATGATGACGCTGAGCCCGCCGTAGGCGATGCCGAGCGTACGACCCCATGTCGTCATCCTGAAAAGCCCGATGCCGCAGCCAATCAGCTGGAGGTTGATGGCGACCGTCGCGACCCAGACGAATGCAGCGAACCCGCCGCCTGCGCCCACCGCCTCGGCAGCGGCGCCATGGCCTGGCCCGTCGTAGATCATCCGCAAGCCCATGACGGTGTAGAAAGCCCCGAAGCCGATGCTCAGGACGCCGAACGTCGTCATCGCGGGAGTCCGTTGCTCTGCCATAACAGTCCCTTTCTTTGATCAAGAAACCGTGCAAGACAGTTGATCGGACCGATTCAGGACCCTCATCTGCCGCAAATGCCACAAACAGAGCGATTTCCGAAAAAAAGAGGCGGCTGCGGCCTCGTGGTGTCATCCGGGGTAGAATTCACAAGTGCTTTCGTAGTCTTGACTTAGCACAGATAGTACGCCGCAAGCACTCAGGATCGCGCCCCTCCGTAGTGCCGCTGGCGGCCGCCTGGGGCCACACGCAAGGCGGCGTGGGATAGATCTCAATCAACGTGCATGATTCTGCGCCAGCGCGATCACATTTGCTGAAAGCTCGCGACCGACCGGTACGTGCATAATCGCGCACGGTGATTTAGATTATCAGCGTTCCTTGTCGGGAGAGCCTGTCCGATCGAGCTGTGGTCTGCATCACCGCGCGCACGTGCAAGACTTTTTTCCCGAGCGACCCATGCCCTACACATTCAACGGCAATCCAACGCACAGCCTGGGTGTGGAGGTAGAGCTGCAGATCGTCGATGCTGAGACCCTGTCGCTCTCCAACTCGGTTCAACAGATCCTCGATCGGGTGCCCGAAAAATGGACGCACAAGATCAAGCCCGAGCTCATGCAGAGCTACTGCGAGCTCAACACCGACATCTGCGCGACGGTCAAGGAGGTCGAGCACGATCTAGGCGAGAAGCTCCAGTGGAGCCGGGCGACCGCCGAGGAGCTGGGGCTCATGTTTGTATGGGGTGGGTCCCACACCTTCAGCCCCTGGTACGACCAGCTCTACAGCCCGGGCAAAAGGTATGCATGGCTCACGCAGGTGATGCAGCATATCAGCCGGCGAATGGTGGTCTTCGGGCTGCATGTCCATGTGGGGGTGGACACCGGTGACAAGGCGATCCAGCTCTGCGACCGTATGCTGAGGCATCTACCGACGTTACTGGCATTGAGCGCCAACTCGCCCATGTGGAACGGGCGGGACACGGGCCTGGCGTCCTACCGCTCCAAAATCATGGAGGCACTGCCGACGGCGGGTCTGCCGCATCCGCTTCGGAACTGGTCGGAGTACGTTTGGCTGGTCGATCACCTGATCGAGACAAACTTCATTCGCTCCATCCGGGAGATCTGGTGGGATGTCCGCCCCCACGCCGGCTTCGGCACGGTGGAGGTGCGCATCATGGACATGCCCACCTGCGTGCCGCACATGTTGAGCCTGGTGGCGCTGACCCAATCGCTGGTGGCGGGGATCTCCGAGCACATCGACAAGGGGGCCTACCTCTTCGACTGCCATCCGATGGTGGCCAAGCAGAACAAATGGCATGCCGCCCGCTACGGCATGGACGCGACTTTTCTCGATCCCGACACGATGCAGGCGGTCTCCGCCGTCGAGGCAGTCCATCGGCTCATCGACCTGTGCACTCCCTATGCCGAGCGGCTCGGTTGCCTTGAAGAGTTGCTGGCCGTCAACGACATTCTCGACAACGGGACGGGAGCGGCCCGGCAGCGCGAGGTCTACAAGCGTACAGGGAGCATGCGGGAAGTTGTCAGGTACCTGCTCGATCGGGCCCCGCAGACTTTGTCACCGTCGCCGCAGAGCCCGGCCTGAATCCACTGGTCCGGATCCGTCGATCCGTCTATGAATTTCCCGGGGCCCGCTCTTCGCTCCGCCCCTCGACGGGAACAGGGAGACCCAATGATGCCGGCAGACGACCACACAGAGCAACCTGAATCCCGCCCGGGCGGGCAATCGACCATCCTCGAGACGAGGCCGGCAGCCCCGAAGGTAGGCCGCCTGCCGCCGTGGAAGGTGCTCCTGCACAACGACGACGTCAACGACATGCACTACGTCGTCGAGACGATCCAGGCGCTCACGACGCTCAATCGCCACGAGGCGATGCAACGGATGCTCGAGGCCCACAAGACCCAGACGGCCCTGCTGCTGACGACGAACCGTGAGCATGCGGAGCTCCTTGCGGAGCAGTTCGCCTCCAAGAAGCTCACCGTCACCATTGAGCCAGACAACTGACACGCAGGTCGTCGGTCGCATCGACAGCTCCGGTGACGAAGAGACCAGGGTGTCGTATGATCGCGATGAAGATCGCCGATCAACCAAGGGAGCCGCGCCATGCCTGCCAAGACGCTCAAGAAGTTCCTGAAAAGCCACAAGGTCAAGTACAAGGCGATCAGCCACTCGCCGGCGTACACGGCGCAGGAGATCGCCGCGTCCGCGCACGTGCCGGGCAGGGAGCTGGCCAAGACGGTCATCATCAATGTGGACGGCACGATGGCCATGGCGGTGCTGCCCGCCCCCGAGCAGATTGACTTCAAGCTTCTCAAGAAGTCCCTCGGCGCAAAGCGCGTCAAGCTCGCCAGCGAAAAGGAATTCGCTGACAGCTTCCCGGAGTGCGAGCCCGGGGCCATGCCACCTTTCGGCAACCTCTATGACATGGATGTCTACGTCGCCGAAAGCCTGACCGAGGACGAGCAGATCGCCTTCAATGCCGGCTCGCACTCCGAGCTGATCCGGCTCGCCTACAAGGACTTCGAGAAGCTCGCCGAGCCGAAGGTGGTGAAGTTTACGGGGTAGGGCCGGCTCTGCTGGCAGAAAGCGAAGATTCACCGCGGAGGGCCGCGGAGAAAGAAGGCTGTCGGCTGTCAGCCGGAGCGGGGACCGAACGGAGCGCAGCAGGTTCGTCCCGGCAGGATGCCGGGAATCCCGAGGCCCCAGCCGCGCCGGGCAGGAGGCCAAGCGGCTGACAAAGAGTGCAGACTTCTGTCAGCCAAACCGCGCCCTGAGACCCTCAAGCAGCTTCCCAAAGACGATATCGGCGCCCGCGGACGCATCGATGACCATGTACTTTTCGGGTTCAGCCTCAGCCTGGGCAAGGAACCCCTCGCGAACTCGGCGATGAAAGTCGACGCCCCTGCGCTCAATCCGGTCCATCAGCGGGTTGACCCGGCTGCTGGTCTCGTCGACATCAAAGATCACGGTGAGGTCGGGCCAGATCGAGCGGACCGCCACCCGCCCCACCGCCAGTACCTCCTGGGCGCTCATCCCGCTTGCGGTACCCTGGTAGGCGAGGGTGGAGCTGACAAAGCGGTCCGCCAGGATCAACTCGCCGCGTTCACGTGCCGGCGCAATGACCTCCTCGATGAGTTGAGCGCGGCTGGCCATGTACAACATCATCTCGCAGCGCAGGCTCATCCGGTCGTTTTCGGGGCGGAGCAGAACCTCCCTGATCTGCTCCCCGATCGACGTCCCCCCGGGCTCACGGACCTCGCAGACACCCAGCCCCGCCGACCGACAGTGCCCGGCGAAGCGGTCGAACTGCGTGGACTTGCCGGAGCCGTCAGGCCCGTCAAAGACGATGAACCTGCCCGCGAGGCGGTCGAGCCAGCCTGCCATGCAGGCGACTATGCGCGCCGCAAGAGATGTTGGCAAGGTCGGGCCTCGGTGGCCGGGCGATGGTCCAGCTCCCCCGGGCCTTCGCCGGCGACCCGCGAAAAGGCCGCGGCTGCCTTGAAAGATGGCCCGGTGGTGTGCTCGCTATCATCTTTGATGGCATGCAGATTGATCTTCGCGATGCGGACCGCCGAAGGATCGGCCTCATCGATGTCGACTCGGCCCAGCGTCCGACCAGGGTACGCATCGGGGGCACGGACCGCTTTCTCGACTGGGACATCGCCCTGGATGACGGGGGGCATCTCCGCCGGTGCGTGGCCTGCGGCTGTTCCGATCTCTTCCGCGCAAAGGCCTTTCCACAGATCACCGGGTTCGTCATCGTCCTGGCGTTCGCGGGAGCGGTCATCGGTACGTTGGGGTTCGCCACCACACCCCCGATCTTCGCCGCCATGGTGGTGGTGCTGGTTGCCGATGTGGCGATTCTGATGTTTTCCAGACAGCGTCTGGTCTGCCACCGATGCCGGTCCAGCTACCACGGTTTGCCCATCGCCCGCTATCACCGCTCCTGGGATCGGACGGTGGCGGAGCGCCATGCGACTGCTCCCAAACCCCCTGGCCGTGGAATCCGGTTTCCAAAAAGCGTGCGCCAGATCCGCTGGCCGCGGCGTCCGGCGCCCTCCGCCACCGCTGAGCAATGAACAATCCCCCAATGAGCGGTCGATCGCTCATTCTGCTGGGGGGAGGCGGTCATGCCGCGGTCGTCGCCGAATCGGCCCGCACCGCAGGCTGGTCGGTTGCCGGCTATCTCGACGACGATGACCACAGCCCCGAGGCAGCCGCGATCGACCTCGCCCGGCTCGGCAGCATCCAGGATCTCGCCGAGGCACTGGCGATGTTGCCCCAGACCCGCGATCGCCCGGCGGTCGCGCACGCCGCCGTTGGTGATCCTGCTCTTCGCAGGCGGTGGACCGCCGCGATCGGTCACGCCGCCGCGAGGCCCATTATTCACGTCACCGCCGTAATCTCGCCCTCCGCAACACTCGATGACGCGGTCTTTGTAGGCCCGGGAGCGATCATCAACGCCCGCGCGGTCATCAACCGCGGGGCGATCGTCAACTCCGGTGCGATCGTCGAGCACGACTGTGTGCTCGGGGCCTTTTGCCACCTGGCACCGGGGGCGGCCCTGGGAGGTGGGGCGGCCTTGGGCGAAGAGACGCTCGTGGGCATCAACGCCCTGGTGCTGCCCGGTGTCCGGATCGGGGCAAGGTCTACGCTCGGGGCAGGGGCGGTCGCGGTCACCGATCTGGCCGACGGGACCACCGCCACCGGCAACCCCGCCCGACCCAAGGTCGCCACCGGGGTCGGTGACTATACCGTGTACGCGCTCTCTCCTGACAATCCGACCACCCCCGTCTCGGTGGGGCCGTACACCGTTCCCGCCGACTCGGAAGTGACCGCGGCGGACCTGGTGATACCGTGATGGGACGGATAGGGGCTTTGGCCAGGATGCCATCCGTCAGCAGCCGGGTTAACCGGGGCAAAGACGAAAGCGAGTCGGGTTTTACCCTGATGGAATTGATGATCACGATTGCGGTCATGTCCATCGTGCTGTTGACGGTGACGCAGCTATTTTTGATGACCTGGAGGCTTTGGAAGAGCAACTGGACTGAGCTGCGAGTGCAGCAGGGGGCCCGGACGGCGCTGGAGCGGATTACGTTGGGGCTGCGCCATGCCCGGCCGGGCTCGGTCACGATCGATTCCGGCGCCGGGGAGGCTGACTACAGCCGGATCACCTTCACCCACGTGAATAACGAGACTTGGCAAGTGTATAAAAAAGGCTGGCGGCTCTACCTGGATCTGCGGAGTGATCCGGCGGTATCGGGAACGATCTCTTTTTTGACGGACGGGGGGGAGGCGATGCAGTTTACCGGAGACGAGGCCGGTGACTTCTGGCCCATTTACAGCGATTACGAAGCCGAGTTCTCCAAGCTGGGAGACGAGAGACTTGCCCTCGTCAAGGACTTCGCTGCGACCTACAAGACCATGACCGCCGAGAAAGCGCGGGAGCTGGGCGAGAAAGTGCTCTCCCTCGAGGAGCAGAGGACGGCGCTGAAAAAGAAGTATTTCGTGCGGATTGCAGACGCGATGTCGCCAGTCGTCGCGGCCCGGTTTCTTCAGGCCGAGAACCAGATCAACATGGTGCTGGACCTGCAGCTCGCTTCGCAGATTCCGCTCATCAAGAAGTAGCGAACACCATCGAGCGGTACCAGCGAGTGCGACGAGCAGGACGGTGACAGCAAGCAGGATCGGCGTTGCGGCGGCCTTGCTCATCGTCGTTTCCTCCGCGGCCTTTGCGCAGGAGCTCGAGCCGCGGCTTTACAGGAACGCTCCCGTCGGGCTGAACGCCCTACTCGTGAGCTATGGATTGTCCCGGGGGAACATCCTCGTCGACACCTCGCTGCCCATCGAGGATGCCCGGGCGGATGTGAATTTCGTGGGTCTGGTCTACGTTCGGACCCTCGACCGGTTCGACCGTTCCGGCAAGCTGGAGGTTCTGCTTCCGTATTCCTGGGGAGAGTTCGAGGGACGCATCGACGGTGAGCTTCGCCGTCGCTCGCCCGCGGGT
>JADFKZ010000143.1 GCA_022564665.1 Planctomycetota bacterium
GATGACGATCCCGGCCGGCTCGACATCCTCGATGTTGGTCTTGAAACCAGCTGGGTTCATCGCCACCAGCGCGTTGACCCTGTCGCCGGGGGTGAAGATCTCGGCTGAGGAAAACTGCACCTGGAAGCCGGAGACGCCGTAGGTTGTCCCCTTCGGCGCCCGGATCTCGGCGGGAAAGTCGGGAAAGGTTGCGATGTCGTTGCCGAAGACCGCCGAGGCGTCGGTGAACTGACCACCGGTCAGCTGCATGCCGTCGCCGGAGTCTCCGCAGAAGCGAATAGCCACGGCCGGCAGGGGCTTGGTCTCGATCTGATTCTTGGAGGTGTCGGTTTCAGAGATCACGTGGGAACGACTACGGGGATGTCATCAATATCGACGGCCCCAACTTCCAAGTATAGCCCCATCGCAACCCATTTGACCACGATTCAGTCGCCCCGGCTGGCCGCCCGCGGCGGGTTCGGCGGCCGGCGGGTCGCGTTCGTCACCCCGCCTTCAACGCGCCGACGAGCTCCAGGACGGCCTGCTTGCCGTCACCGTACATCATCAGGCAGTTGTCCGCCGCAAACAGTGGATTGGGGATCCCCGCGAAGCCGGGGTTGAGGCTCCGCTTGACCACGACGACGGTCTTGGCCTTGTCGACGTTGATGATGGGCATGCCCGCGATCGGGCTCTCGGGGTTCTCGCGGGCATCCGGATTGACCACGTCGTTGGCCCCGATGACCATCACCACGTCCACCTGCTCCATGGTGGAGTTGACCTCATCCATCTCCTTGAGCTTGTCGTAGGGCACGTCCGCCTCGGCCAGCAGGACGTTCATATGGCCCGGCATCCGCCCCGCCACCGGGTGAATGCCGAATTCGACGTCGACGCCCTGAGCCTCAAGGACGTTGGCCAGGTCCCGGACCACGTGCTGGGCCTGGGCGACCGCCATGCCGTAGCCGGGCACGATCAGCACACGCCGCGCCCCGTCAAAGAGCATCGCGACCTCCTCAGGAGTCGTGGATTTGACCTTGCCGGCGTAGATCTCGTCGGCCGACGGCCCCTCCCCCACCTCTGCCATCACACCGAAGAGCACGTTGATCAATGACCGGTTCATGGCCACGCACATGATCCGGGTCAGGATCAGCCCGGACGCCCCCACCAGGGAGCCGGCGATGATCAGGACGGTGTTGGAGATCACGAAGCCCGTCGCCGCCGCGGCCAGCCCCGAGTAGGAGTTGAGCAGGCAGATGATCACCGGCATGTCCGCCCCGCCGATGGGCAACACCAGGAAGACCCCCACCACCAGGGCGATCAGGAACAGCCCCCAGTAGATCCACTCCAAGCCGGGGTTCATCAGGAAGGCGTAGCCCACGGCCAAGGCCGCCAGCGTCGAGACAGCGTTTCCCACCTTGAAAAGCGGGTTGGTGTTGGGCCTGCCCGAGACGAGCCCCTGGAGCTTGGCGAAGGCCAGCACGCTCCCGGAGAAGGTCACCGCCCCGATGATCCCCGAAGCGATGGTGGCGAACGCGACCTGCCGGGAATCAGCCGCCTTGGCGACGAAGGCGCCGGCCACGATCGCCGAGGCGATCCCGCCGAAGCCGTTAAAGAGGGCGACGAGCTGCGGCATCGCGGTCATCTGAATCCGCACGGCCACCACCACCCCCACCCCGGTCCCGATGACGAGCCCCACGATGATCCAGCCCCATCCGAGGATCTGCCTGTCGACGAGCGTGACGACGATCGCCAGCAGCATGCCCGCGGCTCCGAGCAGGTTGCCCCGCACCGCCGTCCGGGGATGGCCGAGACCCTTGATCCCGAAGATGAACAGCGCCGCCGCCAGCAGGTAGAAGAGGTTGCGAATGATCTCGAAGGCGGTGTCCGACACGCCGTCACCCTTTCCTTCGGAACATGGCGAGCATCCGGTGGGTCACCAGGAACCCCCCCACGACGTTGATCGTGGCGAAGATCACGGCCAGGAGACCGAGGATCGCGGTCCACACCGTGTCCTGGTAACCGGCGGCGATGAGGGCGCCGATGATCGTGATCCCCGAGATCGCGTTGGAGCCCGACATGAGCGGCGTGTGAAGGATCGGCGGGACCTTGGTGATGATCTCGAACCCAAGGAAGATCGCCAGAGCAAAGATCGTCAGCAGTCCGACGAGGTCCATCAGCTTGCACTCGCTTCCGACGTTTCAGGGGTTTCCGCGGCGGCGACGGGCTCGTCGAGCCCGACAAGCTCGCGCACTCGCCGGTGCACCACCTCGCCGCTCTTCGTAATCAGGGTCTGCTGGGTGATCTCGTCTTCCATATCGAGTTTCAGCTTGCCCTCGGAGGTCAAATGCAGCAGAAACGTCGAGATGTTCTTCGCGTACATCTGACTCGCGTGATAGGGCACGGTGGCGGGCAGGTTGGTCGGCCCGACGATGGTCACGCCATGCTCGACCACGGTCTCGTCGGCCCGGGTCAGCTGACAGTTGCCGCCCCGCTCAGCGGCCAGATCGACGATGACCGATCCCGGCGCCATCCCAGCGACCATTTCGCCCGTTACCAGGACCGGCGATTTCCTGCCGGGAACAGCCGCCGTGGTGATGACCACATCGCTGTCCGCCACCGCCAGGGTCATCAGCTCCTGCTGCTTGAGGTTGGTGGCCTCATCCATCGCCTTGGCGTAGCCGCTGGCGTCTTGCGCTCCCTGCATCTGGAGGTCCACGACCAGAAACTTCGCGCCCAGAGACTCCACCTGCTCCTTGACCACGGGGCGAATGTCGAAGGCGTCCACGACGGCGCCCAGCCTCCGGGCGGTGGCGATTGCCTGCAGGCCCGCCACCCCGGCCCCGATGATGAACATCCTGGTCGGGGCGAGCGTCCCCGCCGCCGTCATCATCATGGGAAACATCCGGGGGAGAATGTCGGCGGCGACCAGGACCGCCTTGTACCCCTGAATCGTTGCCTGTGACGACAACGCGTCCATGCTCTGGGCGCGGGTGATCCGGGGCATCAGTTCCATCGCCAGGAGCGTCAACCCCGCATCGGCCATCTCCTTGACGGGCCCGGCGGCGATCAGGGGGTCGGCGAATCCGATCAAGGTCTGGCCGCGGCGCAGAAGCTGAAGATCGGCCTTGCCGGCGTCGGGGTTGGCCCCCAGCGTCCGGACCTGGCAGATCACGTCCGCCTTCTGAAACACCTCAGCTCGGGCGCTGAGGATCGAGGCCCCCTTGGCAGCGTACTCGGCGTCCGGGAAACCCGCCTCCTCGCCCGCCCCCGCTTCCAAAACGACCTCGACGCCCCCGTCACCCAGCGCCGGGACCACCGCAGGGACCAGGGCGACGCGTCGCTCGCCGGGGTAGGACTCCTTGACCACGCCAACGATCATGTCTGTCATCCAATGGAAGCCGCCGGGATCCGACCGGGCCCCACACAGGGCATCGGTCGACCCGAAGGGTCAACTAGACTAGCGACTCCGGACTTTTTGTCATCAGCATCTTGACCAGCACCAAGACGACTCGCCCGTCTCCGTGCGGGATCGGAGAGCTTCAGGGGCTGGGGCCCACGGCCCGACGGTGCCTGACAACGGCCTGCCCGGAGCCTCGCGTTGAGGTCGCGGTGCGGGGGAGGGGGGTTGTGGTCGCTCTTGCGGAGAGCCGGCAGGGGGATCGGGATCTGGAGTGGGCACGGGCAAGCGTTACAATAGCGGGGCAAGACCATCCCAAAGGGACGCCCGCTGATGGCTCATCTGGAAATCAAGACCGAGCTGGGCACGAGGCGGATCAAGCTCAGCGATGGCAGCATCACCATCGGCCGCCAGCCCGACAACCTGCTGGTGCTCGCAGATGATCAGGCCAGCCGCCACCATTGCATCATCGAGCCCGCCAATGGGGGCTACCGGGTGCGCGACCTGGGATCGAGAAACGGCACACTGCTGAACCGGCAGCGGATCACCACCGAGAACCTCGACAACGGTGACGTGGTGCAGATCGGAACGACCGCGGTGCGGTTCATCGATCCAGAGCAGTTGACCCCGAGGAAACGCCACGACACGCCGGATTTCTCCGCCGTCGAGGAGCCCAAAGACCACCTGCACGACCAGGTTACCGTCGACGTCGACCTCCACGGCGCCGTCGTCGACGCGCCCACCGCCTACGAGCGAAAGCTGCGGGAGATCATAGATTCCGCTGCGGAAAAGCCGTTTGAAGATGTCGACATCAGCCTGGTCGACTGTCGCAACGTGACCATCCACCAGGCCACCTCCTCGGGCCTGGAAACCGGCTCCGACGAAGACGTCGGAGAAGGGATACGGGTCTTCAGGCTGCTGCTCTTGGCATGCTTCCGCGCCCGGGCCACCGACCTGCATGTCGAGCCGCGAATCGGAAACGCCGCCGTTCGCATCCGGGTCGACGGCTACATGCTCGCTGCCGTCGAGCTGAGCATGACGATCTTCCATCGCATCCTGGGCGTGGTGAAGATTCTCTGCCAGATCGACACCAGTCGAAAGAACGTCGTCCAGGATGGTCACTTTTCCGTCTTGGTCAAGGGCCGGCGCGTCGACTACCGCATCAGTCTCACCCCCTCCATGCACGGCCAGAAGCTGGTCATCCGCGTGCTCGACTCGAGCAACGCGCCCAGCCGTTTGCACGAGCTGGGGCTGATTCCCTGGATGTACGACAAGCTGCAGGTGGTCGCCCTCCGCGACGCGGGCCTGCTTCTGGCCTGCGGGCCCACCGGCTGCGGCAAGACCACCACGCTCTACTCGTGCATCCGCGAGCTGGACCTCGAACAGCGAAACGCCATCACCATCGAGGACCCGGTCGAGTATTACATCGAGGGCTGCACGCAGATCCCCATCGATCACAAGCAGGACAACACCTTCGCGAACATCCTGCGCTCAGTGCTGCGGCAGGATCCGGACGTGATCTTCGTGGGCGAGATCCGCGACACGGAGACCGCGACCGTGGCCATGCAGGCCTCGATGACAGGGCATCTGGTGTATACCACCGTGCACTCCAAGGACACGATCGGCTCGATCTTCCGCCTGCTGGACCTCGGGGTTGAAGCCTATCTTGTCGCCAACGCCCTGAACCTGATCCTCGCCCAGCGGCTGGTGCGGGTGCTTTGCCCCACCTGCAAGAAAGCGGTCAAGCCCACGCCGGCGCAGAACTTGAAGATGGGCAAGCACATGGCGGGCGTTCCCCAGGTCACCATCCCCGTCGGATGCCGGCGGTGCCTCAAGACGGGATTCATCGGACGCTGCGCGATCTTCGAGCTCCTGGAGTTCAACGAGCAGATGCGCGACGTGGTGATCAAGACCCCCACCATCCATGGCATCCTCTCCATCGCCAAACAGGGCCTCTTCACAACACTGCAGCAGTTCGGCTTCCAGCTCGTCGCCCGCGGCGTGACCAGCATGGACGAGATCGATCGCGTCGCGGGCTCGGAATGACACGGGCTCGGCGGGCGGGGGTCGGGTGGGGGTCCAAGGCACCACCGTGCCGGGCCGCCAGGGGACGCGTGGCACGGCTCAAACGGGCGGGTCGGTCCCGTCAAATCTATTGTCTTTTCAGTGCGCGCCTGCGGGACGTGACCTAAAGTACCGGACTTTCTCGGAGAAGACCATGACCAGCGAGATCAGCCCCCGCCAGACGGTGACCTTTACCATCACCAAGACGCCAAGACACCAACGGGAGCGGAAGACGATCGCCCGACTGATGCGGATGCAGCCCCATATCCAGAAAGGCCTGAAGATGCTCGCCCGGCGTCGGCGGCGGCATGACAACGTGGTCACGGCCCGCAGCGGCCGGGAGTGGATTTCTCGGGCGCGGGTAACCAACCTGACCCCCGTTCGGCCCGGGGAGACCTTTACCCTGACCATCACCCCGCAGATCATCCCCGACCTCAAGAGCGTCGAGGCGTACTTGAAGACGGGAAAGGCGTAGCTGACGGCCGTCGGCTGTTGGCTATCAGCACGCGAGCCCGAATCCCTGTTAACAGTGGCCGGTCCCGAAGCCTCTGCAGCGGTGGGCACGCTCTCCCCCAACTGAGGTAGCGGACCGTTCATGGACACACGGCACTGATGCCGTTGGGGCTCCTGCTCGGAGGTCTCCTCGCCGGCGATGCCGAATAGATGCGTGGAGATCCCACAGCCTTCCCGCCTCGTTGACGGAGGCTTGCTCTATAGAAGCCACACCACCGCAGTTGAGCTACCTGGTCGAACCAAGTACAAGTATCAACACCGAAAGGCTTACAGCCAACAGTCTCTTTTCCGTGATGCCACGCCACCCGCACCCGGAGGCCGGTCCATGCCCGCCACACGAGCGATCTTCGCCGAGTTCGTTGGAACCTTCGCCCTCATGTTCGTTGGCGGTGGGGCGATC
This sequence comes from Planctomycetota bacterium, assembly GCA_022564665.1. Classification (GTDB taxonomy): domain Bacteria; phylum Planctomycetota; class Phycisphaerae; order Phycisphaerales; family SM1A02; genus JADFKZ01. The sequence continues at coordinate 6,351 of JADFKZ010000143.1, forward strand.
ATCGTCACCGGCGGCGAGAACCTGCTCGCCATCGCGCTCGCCCACGGTCTGATCCTGGGGGTCATGGTCTCCGCGACCATGCACATCTCAGGCGGTCAGATCAACCCCGCGGTGTCGATCGCCCTGTGGGTGATCAGGAAGCAGTCTTCGTTGCAGACCGGCCTGTTCATGGTCGCGCAGCTCGCCGGGGCGATCGCCGCGGCGGCGGTTCTGCGTGGCGTCTATGACGTTGACAGCGTCAAGCTGGGGGCAACGCTCGGAACCTTGAACGACGACGGCAATGTGCTCGGCGTGATTGTCCTTGAGACCATCGGAACATTCTTCCTGATGTTCGTCATCATGGGTACCGCCGTCGATGATCGCGGGGTGGGAAAGACGAAGGCCGTCGGCGGGTTCGGGATCGGTCTCACGGTCGCCGCCGTGATCCTCTGTATCGGGCCCGCGACCGGCGCATCGCTGAACCCGGCGCGGAGCTTCGGCCCGGCCCTGATCGGCAACGTGTGGGACGATCAAGGGCTCTACTGGTTGGCCCCGATCATCGGCGCGGTCCTGGCCGCCCTGGCGTACCGGGCGGCCTTCGGCACGGCGGCGCGGCAGGACTGACGGGCTTCGAGCCCCTCACAGAATGATTCCTGGCTTTGAGCGGCTCCGAGGCCACTTGACGACTCGGATCAGGTCATGACACAACAACGCAACCTCGCTCTACGACGCCTCCTCGCGTTCCTCGTCGACTACGGCGTCATGGTGCTCTTCGTCGCCGTCCTCTCGGTCGCGGGCTTCGCGATCCGCGCGCAACTCGGCGTGACGCCGTCGGCGCCGACGACGTTCCAGCAGAAACTGCTCGCTCAGGCGCTCATCGTCGCGGGCTAGGTTCCTGTTGAAGATGCTCGCTGCCGACCAAAGGCCGCTCGCTGATATGAATAAACACCAACGCAGTCGTATATCACCTTTTCCTTCGGCATCCTCGCCAGCCTTCCTGACAAAGAATTCCGCTAGCTCGATGTTGTCCCATACAGTTATTAGCGCCGCTTCCATTTGCCGGATGTCTGCCTCATCGGCCCTCTCCGCAGCCAGCGACACCACCTGTGGCTCGAGCAGGAGCCTCATCTCGAAGATGTCCCCGGCGACGCCCGACTCGTCGGAGAGAAGGGCGGAAAAGGCCTGAACGATGGCCGCCACGGTATCTTCCGTAACGAAGGTGCCGGACCCGGGCCTGATAACGACAAGCCCTTTGGTATCCATCAGCCGCATGGCCTCTCGGACCGAGGCCCGGCTGACGTCGAGCTGGGGAGCAAGCTCCCGCTCGGGAGGAAGCCGGTCGCCCGGCTTGAGGACGCCATCCTGGACAAGCTGAAAGACCTGGTCGACGATATCCTCGGGGATGCGGGTCCTTTTGACGGCCTTTAGCAGTGTAGCGTAACCTCGAACAGCGGTCAGGTGGTCAGACCAATTTCCCGAACGATAACACGCCGCAGATACGCTGTCAAGAGGCCTCGGCAGATAGTTCGGGA
>JADFKZ010000144.1 GCA_022564665.1 Planctomycetota bacterium
CGCTGGTATGAGCAGGCCGCCAAGCGGGCGGAGGGGTTCTACCCCGAATTGACCGAGCGAGCCCGCCGGCGGGCCAGCGCGGTGGACAGGTTTTCGCAAGACGTCACCCTTCCCAACCAGCAGGACCTGCCGACCGGCGCTCAGCCGCCGACGCTTCAGCCGGCGGACATCGAGGACGTGCTGAAGGATCTGCTCGAGCCGGACCAGACCAGTGCCGGATGAGGGCACCCGCACCGGGCTGCTTGCCCCCGGTGGCAAGGTCGATCGCGAAGCGCTCTACCGGCTCTACGAGCAGCAGACCGGCGATGACGACGTGCCGGTCGCGGTCAGCTTCCGGCTCGACCGCCGCCGCAACCTCAACAAGCGCCTCGATCGCTATCTTGTCGACCGCATTCCGTTTCTGAGCCGCACCTCCTTGGCCCGGCTGATCAAGGAGCGGGCGGTCACCGTCAACGGCAGGATCCCCAAGCCCTCCACCCGGGTCCACGGCGGGGACGAGATCGTCGCCATCGTCCCCCCGCCGCCCTCCACGGAGATCCCGCCCCAGAACATCCCGCTCGACATCCTGTTTGAGGACGATGACCTCATCGTCATCAATAAATCCGCCGACATCATCGTCCACCCGGCACGCGGCAACCGCTCGGGCACGATCATCAACGGGCTGGCCTACCACTTCCTCCACGCTTCGGAGGGCGGTCTCTCCAGCGTCGGCAAGGAACTCGCCCGACCCGGCATCGTGCACCGCCTCGACCGCAACACGACCGGGGTGATGGTGGCGGCAAAGACCGACATCGCCCACTGGCGGCTCGCCCGCCAGTTCGAGACCCGCCGCATCGACAAGAGATATCTGGCGGTCGTGCACGGGCAGGTCGAGCCGCCTGCCGACGTGATCGACCTGCCGTTGGGCAAGCATCCCACGGCCAGAGAGAAGTGCGCCGTCCGCTGGGACTCCACGGGCAAGCCGTCGGTGACGATCTACCGCGTCCGCGAGCGCTACCGGGACTACACGCTTCTGGAGATTCAGCTCAAGAGCGGCCGCACTCATCAGATCCGCGTGCACCTGGCCTACCTGGGCTACCCCATCGCCGGCGACGACCTCTACGGGGGACGCCACCTGACGGTCGGTGATGTCGCAGGAAACGCAGCCGCCCAACGCCCACCGAGCGACCCGCTTCTGGAGCGCCAGGCGCTCCATGCGGCCCGGCTTGGCCTGGTTCACCCCATTACACGGGAGCCGATGGTCTTCGAAGCGCCACTGCCGGACGACCTGCGCCAGCTGATCGCAGTCCTGCGGCAACACCGATTCCTGGACTCGCCGAGCGTTGCCGGGGCGGAACTTGATCTGTAGAAGTGCTCGGGCGAGCGCAGGTTGCGTCCAAGCGTAGCCGCCGGAGCGAGTGTGCGGCCCGCAGCCCGGAGGGCTGCCAAACAAGACCGGCACGGACGCCGCGAGGTCGCTACGGAGAGCTCAGGCGAGGCGTCCGATCAGCGGCGGCGGATGAATTCGCCGCCGCGTACCAGAGCGAGTGTCGGCCGGAGGCCGTACGGAGCGCTCGAAACAGTTCCTAGCGCAGCTTAATCGACACCAGCCCCACCATCGCCAAGATGGTCGCCAGCACCCAGAACCTGGTCACCACCTGCTGCTCCGACCAGCCGCCGAGGTGGAAATGATGGTGGATGGGCGAGCAGCGAAAGACGCGCCGGCCCCCGGTCCACTTGAAGTACCCGACCTGGAGGATCACGCTGGCCAGCTCCAGATAGAAAATACCCCCGATGACCAGCAGGAGGATCTCCTGGCGGACCGCAACGGCAATGTAGGCCAGCAGCCCCCCGAGCGGCAACGCACCGGTATCCCCCATGAAGACCTGGGCGGGCGCGCAGTTGTACCAGAGGAACCCCAGGCAGGCGCCCGCCATCGCTCCCGTGACAATCATCAGTTCCCTCACCCCCTCAAGGTAGGGGAACATGAGGAACTTGGCGGTCTCGATGTTGCCGGCGATGAAACACAGGACCATCAACGCGAATGACGCGACCGCCAGCGTGCCCGCCGCCAGGCCGTCCATGCCGTCGGTGAGGTTGACGGCATTGGAGGTGCCTGCGATCAAGAGCGTGGCGATCGACACAAAGGCCACCCCCCCAAGCACCACGACGCCCGGCTCCAGCTCCATCGAGCCCGGCCGATAGGTGCGCTGGAAGGGCACCGTCAGGACCCGGGCCAACTCGTTGTCCGCCGCGTATCGGTAGAGGAAGAACCCTGCCACCACCGCGATACCCATCTGAAACAGGAGCTTCTCCCAGGCGTACAGACCCTCGCGCGAGCCGGGGCCGCGGCGGGCGGAGGTGAGCTTCAGCCAGTCGTCGACGCCGCCGAGGACCGCCAGCCACGCCGTCACGAACAGGGCGATGATCACGTAGCGGTTGCGGAGGTCCGCCAGCAGGACGATCGCCACGAGCATGGCTCCCACCAGGAGCACTCCACCCATGGTGGGGGTGGCCGCCTTGCGGGCCATCAGCTCGTTGAGGTCGGCGCGATAGAACTCCGGGGCGTCACCGATCTTGGCCCGAACCAACCAGCGAATGACCCGAGAACCGAAGAGAAGCACCAGCCCGAAGCTGAGAAGGACCGCCGCAAACGCGCGGAACTCCAGCTGATAGAAGACCTGCAGCAGCGAGTACAGCCCGACCTCGTCGAGCCAGTCGTCGGAAAGCTGGAGCAGGTTGTAGAGCATGAGCAGAGGTCAGGGGTGGGGGTTCGGGGTTCGGGGTTCGGTAAGAGACAAGGCATCCAAAACCAACAGCCGACTACCCCACCACCCCCACCTCGTACCTCGCTTTCATCGCCTCAACCATCCTCTCCAATCCCATCGCACGAGAGCCCTTCAGGAGAACGGCGTCACCGGGCTCCAGACGCTCGGCCACCGCTTGTGCAGCCTCGGAGGTCAGCGAATCCAGGAGCGTGATGCGATCCACGGACCAGCCCATCGGTTCCGCCACGTGCACCGCCAGGGGCCCGACGAGGACCAGGTGGTCGATCCGCGCCCGGCGGTCGGTCTGGAGCACATCGCCGCCGACCTTTCGGTGGAGTGCCGGGGCCGCTTCCCCCAACTCACGCATCTCGCCCAAGACCACGATCCGCCTCCGCGCCTCCGCCGCCAGCTCGGCAAAAGTGTCCAACGCAGCGGCCACGGAATCGGGGTTGGCGTTGTACGCATCGTTGTACAGGACAATCGGGCCGATCTGGTGCCTGCTCATCCGCATCGCGACGGGCCGGCACGCGGCCAGGGCCCCATCGATGGCGTGATCGGAGACGCCCAGACGCTCGCCCACAGCCACCGCCGACAGGGCGTTGAGGGCATTGTGCCGGCCGGGCAGGCCGAGGCGAAACCTCCGTGTGCCATTGACCTGGAACCACCAGCCCTCGCCCGCTCGGCCACGCCCGGTGAGCCGCAGGTCCGCATCGTGGGCCCGGCCGAATGTGACGACCGACTTCAGACCTGCCAGGTGGCGCCGCAGCAACGGCTGATCGGCGTTGACCACCGCCAGGCATCCCGCCCGCAGATGCCCAAGGAGCGCCGCCTTCTCAGCGGCAACTTTCTCAAGCGAGCCGAACCCCTGGAGGTGGGCCCGGCCGATCATGGTGATGACGCCGACATCCGGCTGCGCGATCCCGGCAAGGTGATCGATCTCGCCCGGCCGGTTGGCCCCGATCTCCAGAACCAGGTAGGCGTTCTCCGACCGGTTTCCCAGAATCGAAAGGGGCACGCCGATATCGTTGTTAAACGACTTGGGTGCTTGACCGCCGCTCATGGTGGTCGCCAGCACCGCGTCGATCAGCGTCTTGACGGTCGTCTTGCCCGCGGAGCCGGTGACCGCGATCACCCGGGTCGATCGCCACCGCCGGCGGTAGGCGTGCGCCATGTGCCCCAGGGCACTGCGGGTGTCGTCGACCACAAGCACCGCAACATGACGGGGCACGCCGCGGAGGGCCTCCGGCCTCTCAACGATCAGCAGCCGGGCCCCTGCGAACCCCCCCACTCCCCCCACGCCTCGGGCTGCCTCCGCCGCGAAGTCGTGACCGTCATACCGCTCGCCGCGTATGGCCACGAAGGCCTTGCCCGCGAGGCTTCGGCGAGAGTCGATCCCCACGCCGTCTAGCTCGATGGGGCCCGCAGGTCGATGCAGCCATCGGCCACCTGTGGTCCGGCGAAGGTTGTCCGGTTCAAAGAAGCTCATCTCAGCAACCGCCGCGCAGATTCGCCAGCGCCTCCGCGGCCACCTGCCGGTCATCAAAGGGCCGGCGGCGGGTGCCGATGATCTGATAGGTTTCGTGCCCTTTGCCCGCGATGAGCACGAGATCCCCGGGCCGGCTGTTGGTGATCGCATAGGTGATCGCCTCACGCCGGCAGGTGAGTCGCGTGGTGTCGGCCAGACGCCGGGCAGGGATGCCGCTGATGATCTGGTCGATGATCGCACCCGGCTCCTCCGTCCGCGGGTTGTCGGAGGTGACGATCAACTCGTCGGCGAGCCGCGCCGCCACCTGCCCCATGCGCGGTCGCTTGCTTCGATCGCGGTCGCCCCCGCAGCCGAAGACCACCCGCAGGCGACCGGGGGCGCGGCCGTCTGCCATAAGCGGCCGCAGCGTCCTGAGCGCGTGGGCCAGTGCGTCGTCGCTGTGGGCGTAGTCCACCACGACGCTGACGGCGTCGTCGGGTCCCGACACGCACTCCAGACGCCCCGGGGGCGGCGTCGCGAGGGCCAGGGCACCGGGCAACGCATCGGGTTCCAGACCGAGGGCGTAGCACGCGGCCGCCGCCTCGAGGGCGTTTGAGAGATTGTGCTCACCCACCAGCGGCAGGCGAACTGCAAACGACCCCCATGGACCATCCAGAGACGCCTCGGTGAAGCCCACCCTGCTGCGTATCGAGCGTGCAAAGCAGTCGGCGGCAGGGTCGGTGACGCTACAGGCAAGGACCCGGGCCGGGCAATCGCGAACCATACGGCCGGCGGCGGGGTCATCGACGTTGACGATCGCCCAGCCGTCCGGTCCGAGAGAGGCAAAGAGCATCGCCTTGGCGTCACCATACGCCCGGCGTGTGGAGTGGTAGTCGAGGTGGTCGCCCGTGAGGTTGGTGAACACGGCCGCCTGGAACCGCAGGCCCGCCACCCGGCCCTGGACAAGGCCGTGGCTGGAGACCTCCACCACCGCGGCGGTGCAGCCATTGGCAACCATCGATCGCAGCAGGCGGCTGATACCGAGTGCCGGGGGCGTGGTCAGCTCGGCGGGCCTGACCCGACGACCATCATCCAAGACAACGGTCCCGATCAGCCCGGCCCGAACGCCTGCATGGGTGAGCGTCTGTTGGATCAGGTGAGCGATCGTCGTCTTGCCGTTTGTTCCAGTAACTCCGACCAGGCGCAACCGATCGCCGGGGTTGCCGTGAAACCGCTCTGCCAACCGGCCAAGCACACCGGGAACATCGTCGGCCACAACCACCGCCACCTGCCGCTGCGCGGCTGAGGCGGTTGGGGGTGGGGGGGCGTCAGCCGCCGCCGTCCGGCTGAGGAGGACCGCCACCGCTCCCGACGCGACGGCCTCAGTGATGAACTCGACTCCGTTGAGCCGCCCGCCGCCTCGCGCCACGAACAGACAACCCTGGGTGGCGCAACGTGAATCCTCGACGACATCGCTGATGATCGTCGAATCCGATCCCCGAACAAGCGTAATCGGCAGGCCGTGAATAAGCTCAGCGATGTTCATGCCCGGGATCGATGTCTGCGCAGGTGGGCAGAAGTGATATCGGGAATACGGATGCGATGGGGGCACAAAAAGGGCTGTCGGCCGTCGGCTCTCAGACCGCTACGGAGCGCTCATGGGGCCCCCGCTCAGACCCGGCGGATGAATTCGCCGGGTCGTAACGGAGCGAGTGTCGGCCGCAGGCCGTACGGAGCGCTCAAACTATCTATGGAAGAACGAGCATCGCGTCGCCGTAGCTGTAGAAACGGTAGCGGTGCCGGATGGCCTCGGCGTAGACGGCCTTGATGCGATCAAGCCCCACCATCGCCGCCACGAGGGCAAGGAGTGTCGATCTGGGAAGGTGGAAATTGGTCAACATCCCGTCCACGTGCCGAAAACGATGACCCGGCACGATCATCAGGTCCGTCTCACCGCCCAGGAGACCGTCGTCAACCGATCGCTGGGGCAGGGGCGCGGGAAGGGATTCCAGCAGGCGGACAACGGTCGTCCCCACCGCCAGGGTCCGGCCCCTACGATCCGCCAGCGCCCTGACCGCCTCGGCGGGGACCGTGTACCGCTCGGCGTGCATGACGTGCTCGGCGACGGTGGGCGCGGTAATCGGCCGAAACGTTGGCGGCCCGATATCGAGCGTCACATCGACGCGGTGCACTCCAGATCCCTCGATTTTGGCGAGGAGCGCCGCCGTGAAGTGCAGGCCCGCCGTGGGCGCCGCGACCGAGCGGCGTTGGCGAGCGTCCGCGTAGACGGTTGAGTACCACTTCCGGTCCAGCGAATCACTTACGGAATCGTCCCCCCGCGAGCGTCGAATGTAGGGTGGCAGCGGCGTCTGCCCGACCTCCTGTAGAACCGCGGACGCCGTGGCCGCTCCGGGCAGGTGCACCTGCCATGTGCCGTCCTGCGATGACACCAGCGTCAGACAATGCTCGCTCGGGCGGCCCGCGGGATCGAGAAGCTGGATCCGATCACCCGGCTTCAACCGGCCGTTTGCCGACAGCATGGTGCGCCAACGGCCCCGCTGAAGCTCCCGGAGAAAGAGCCCCTCGACTCGGCCGCGGCTTGGGACCTTGCGGCCGACAAGCCTCGCCGGAAGCACCGCCGTCGTGTTGAAGACCAGAGCGTCACCGGGCTTCAGGTAGCGGTCCAGATCACGAACGTGGGCGTGCTCGATCGACTCGTCGCCGCGTCTGAGAACCAGCATCCTCGCGGTGTCGCGCGGCTCTACCGGCCGGGTGGCGATCAGCTCCCGGGGAAGCGTGTAGTCCAGCTCGGCAGTTCGCAGCACGTCAGTCGGCATCGGTCAATGAGTCGCCGGGTCATCGGGGACGTTGACTCTAAGCAACATCTCGTCTGACCCTCATTATCTCCCCACTCTCCCGTGAAGCGACCACGCGGCCTCGGAATCGCTCCGAAGCGTTCTTATCGGCGCCCAGACGGCTCGGGGGCCCGCCAACCGCCGGGTACGAACCCTGCGGGCCTCTGTGCGTGGAGCTTCAAGGAAGAATGGATTTTGTCGCGACCGACCCGCTCCAGCGGTTGGTGAGGTCATCGACCGAGAGCCTCGCCGCGGCGATGCGGAGCCGCCGGCCGGTCGAGTCAGCCGCCGTGTCACAGGAGTGCGACGCCCGGCGGTGCCGCATGGTCCTCGACGCCGCCCGCCGCGAGATCGAGCGTTTGCGTGACAGGCTGGTCTTCGCCGAGCAGGACCGGCTTGCCCGGAACCGCGGCGAGGAAAGCGCCCCGGACCCGTTGTCGGCTCCACCGACCGAACGCAAGGCCTACGCCCCCGACCCACCCGGAAAGACACCTGAGCATCGGGACGTCACCCCGCCCGACCCCGCCGAGCTGGTCCGCGTTCTGAACTATTTCCACATCACCAACGTCGCCACACTGCTCGACGTGCTGGCGTAGGCAAACTGTCGCTGTGCTGGGTGGCTGTGACGGAGTCTCGATCGCATCGGGACGATTCCGCGGTTGGTCCGACGACAAGCGGGATAGGGGAGGGCCTCGCGGCCCTACCCCTCCCACACCACCGTGCGTACGGGTCCGTACACGGCGGTTCGATCCGGTTGAGCATGCGACCAA
>JADFKZ010000145.1 GCA_022564665.1 Planctomycetota bacterium
CCGGCATGGAGCCCCTCGGATCCCACACCGTCCGCCATCGTCGTCAATCGCTTTTGAGCTGGGGACTGGTGAACACATCCTCAAGCCCGCCCCAATCCACGAGGCACGGACTGTGTAGCTTTCCCGCGCCTTGCGACGGGCCGGTGACGGCATCGAGGCACGTGACGACGTCGTCGACGTCCACGTCGTCGTCGAGCTCGAAATCGAATATACGGCAGCAGGGTGTCACGTTCGTCGGTCCTTCGCCCGCGAAACGCACCTGCAATTCCGCGAAGTCGCCGAAGTCCACATCCTGGTCGTGGTCCCAGTCGCCCGTGACCAACGGCTAGCCGCCGATGGACCAATGGTAGCCCATGTCCACGAGGTCGGCGTCGGCAACTTCATCACTCCGCGTAGTTCCTTTGATTAGCGGCGAGTTCGGGTCGCCGGTGTCGACGCAGGGGCTGTCCTCCACCTGCCCGGCCGCGATCTGGCTCAGGTAATAGGACCCCAGCGGACCCGGCGTGAACAGCGGGTCGGCGTCGATGTTGCCCTCTCCGGTGAAGCCACCGGCAACGTCGCTGTATGTGACGATGGACGTACGGGAGAGGTCGAAGATCTCATCCGGGCTGTCGCCCCACAGGATGCAGTTGATGACCTTAGGGCTGCTGTCGACGTTGTACATCCCGCCGCCGACGACGGCCGAGTTCACGCTGAAGGTGCAGTGGGTTATTACCGGACTGCTGCCGCTCTGGTTATACATCCCGCCGCCCTGGGAGTTGGCGGAGTTCCCGCTGAACACGCAGTTGATCACCGTCGGGGTGCCGCCACCGTTGCGCATCCCGCCGCCGAAAAGGGAGGAGTTCTCGCGGAAGCTGCAGTCGGTCACCGTCGGGCTGCTGTCGGAATTGACCATCCCGCCACCCCACACGCCGGCAGTGTTGCCGTTGAACTCGCAGTGGGTCACCGTCGGGCTGGCGCCGGTGAGGTTGTACATCCCGCCACCGAAGTCGGCGGTGTTCTCGCTGAACGTACAGCTCGTAATCGTCGGGCTGTTACCGCTCGAGTTGGACATCCCGCCGCCGCCGATGGCCAAGTTCCCGCGAAACGTGCAGTGGGTCACCGTCGGGCTGCTGTTGGTGTTGTACATCCCCCCGCCAGCGAAGCCGGCGGTGTTGCCGCTGAACGTGCAATTGGTTACCGTCGGGCTGCTGTTGTTGTTGTCCCTCATCCCGCCGCCGCTGCTGGCTGTGTTCCCGCTGAAAGTGCAGTCGGTCACGGTCGGGCTGCAGTTAAAATTGGCCATCCCACCACCGTCCTGGGCGGTATTGCCGATGAAAATGATGTTAATGATCGTTGGGCTGCTGTTGTGGTTGAACATCCCACCCCCGATCACTCCAACGAACGGAAATACGGTGCCGGTTCCGCCGGTGACGGTGAAGCCCTCCAGGACGGTGCCCGGGCCCTCTCCGCTGATGCACTTCACCACACTGTCGTTCAAGCCCGTTCCATCGATGGTGGTCACACCGGGTCCCAACGAGCTCCGCACCGTGATCGCCTTGCCCAGGACGTCGATGCTCTCGAAGTATGTGCCGGCCGAGACAACGACCTCATCGCCGTCAACCGCGGCGTCGATGGCATCCTGGATCGAGCAGAACGGGTCCCCTTTCGTGCCACCACCGGGGCCGGGGCAGTTGTCGTCATCGACAAATATGACCGTCGGACCGGGCGCGACGAAACCTGTCAAGGGCACCGCCACGAGCACGGCGGCGACCGTGGCTGTGACCGGGAGCGATTGGCGGCTGGACATTGTCTGAATCTCCCGTTGCCAAAAGAGGCCGCAGGGTGGCGTTGACATGCTCAGCGCCGATCCGTGGCGGCTTCGAGTCCCCCACCGTGCGCCCGGGCGAAAGCTTAGGATAGCGGTGGCAGGCGCTGGAAGGAAGATGCTGGCGGTGGGATTCCTTTGCACCACCTCCGGTGCCGCTCGGGGAATGTGACTGGATTCCCCTCGCGGCACATCCTGTGCCGCAAGGGGAATCCTCGGCTCCTCTCTCGCGGCTGGCGCCGCGAGAGAGGAGCCGAACGTCACCCGACGCGTCGGCTGCGCCGCCGCTGCCTTCGCTTCGCGAAGGCATGAGAGAACCCGGCATCCTGCCGGGTTCTCTCAATCGGGGTGACTGGATTTGAACCAGCGACCTCTTCGTCCCGAACGAAGCGCTCTACCAAGCTGAGCCACACCCCGAGCCGTCTGCTGCACGGGACCCCCACCGTTGCCAGTGGGCGAGGAGGGATTCGAACCCCCGAAGGCGAACGCCAGCAGGTTTACAGCCTGCCCCCTTTGACCACTTGGGTACTCGCCCGAATTCGGTCGGCCGGAGCAGGCGCGTACTGTATCGGCGGCCCCTGACATGATCAAGACACGACTCCAATGCCGTCTTGTACAACGCGGTCTGAGCCGGCGGCCGTCAATTCAGTCCCAATCCCAGTCGTCCGGCGAAGCCTCGGTCTCAGCCTCCTCCTTTTCCAAATCAGGCGCCGCCAACCGTTCTTCGCGCCGCGGAATGCTCCACTCGGGTTTATCCACCCACTCGATGAGGATGCCGGGGCTGTCGGTGACGTAGCGGATTGTGGTGCCGTCGTCGGACGCCAGGTCAAAGACCTGGTAATACTTGAATCGCGACACGCTCTGGGCGATGCCGTACCGTTGGGTGCCCGCGATGCCCTGTTGAACATCAACCAGGTGGGTGACCCGCAGACGGTCACCGATGTTGATGGGGTGTTGATCGCCTTCCGCAGCCAAGATTGACTCCCGTCAGCGAGGGCAACCGTTCAACCGCCGGCGCCACTCAGCGTTGGGCCGGCGGACCGCCCGCAGACAGCTCGCGGGGGACACAATCGCCCACAGCCACCGGAGGGACTCGAACCCACAACCTGCGGTTTACAAAACCGCTGCTCTGCCAAATTGAGCTACGGTGGCAAACCACATTGACCATAGCGTGAGGGGCGTTTTTCATCCACTCGAGCACCGTCGACCGAGGTGAGTATCGGCTTTACGTCGCCGTTAGGCCTTAGATTATTCATGAACGTCGTCGCGAAGGAGGGCCTGAGCCGCTCCTGTCAATGTCGCAATCTGAGCCCTCGACCGCGATCAGCCCGCCGTCGGCTGAGCCTTGGCGCTCCACCCCCGCCGGATGGTCACCGCCAGCAGCGTCAGGTCGGCGGGGTTGACCCCCGCCAGACGGCTCGCCTGACCCATCGTCGCCGGCCGGAACCTATCCAGAACGTCAGCTGCTTCAGCCCGAAGACCAGCCACCGACGCGTAGTCGAGCCAGGCGGGAAGCGCCATCCGCTCGGCCTTCGCCTGACGCTTGATCTGCACCCGCTGCCGGGTGATGTATCCCTCGTACCGCAAGTCGTTCATCACACGCTCAACCAGTCGCGGCCGGAATGTCCCGCCGAGAACGCCCATCAACTCGGCGATCGTGACCTCGGGGCGGCGGGCGACCTCCCGAAGCGGCCTGCCTTCGACCAGCAGCCGGTCGAAGCGATCGCGGATCGCCGCCAGCTCCTGCGAATTCTTCTGAAAGACCTTCCAGCGAGGCTCGTCGATGAGCCCGAGGTTCCGTCCCAACGGCGTCAGCCGCTCATCGACGTTGTCCGCCCGGAGCATCAGACGGTGCTCCGCGCGGCTGGTGAACATTCGATACGGCTCACGCGGCGTCTTGGTGACCAGGTCGTCAAGCATGACACCGATGTAGGCCTGGTCGCGACGCAGTCGGACCGGGTCCCTGCCCAGGGCGAGGCGGGCGGCGTTAAGTCCCGCGATCACGCCCTGGCCAGCGGCTTCCTCGTAGCCGGTCGTGCAGTTGATCTGCCCGGCCGGGAAGAGCCCCGGAAGCCTCTTGGCCATACAGGTCGAATCGATCTGGTGCGGCCAGATCATGTCGTATTCGACCGCGTAGCCCCACCGCAGCACACGGGCGCGCTCGCAACCCGGCATCAGATGTACCAGACGCTCCTGGACGTCGGTCGGGAGCGAGGTGCTGATGCCGTTGCAGTAGATCTCGTTGGTGTACCCCGACTCCGGCTCCAGGAAGACGTGATGCGATTCCCGCTCGCCGAAACGTACGACCTTATCCTCGATCGACGGGCAGTAGCGCGGTCCCGACGACGCCTTGATCTGACCGCTGTACATCGGCGCCCGGTGCAGGTTCGCCCGGATCAGGTCGTGGGCCTGCGACGTTGTCGCAGTGAGGTGGCACGCGATCTGGGCCATACGCGGGAAGCGCTGCCCGGGAAGCTGCACCGGGCTCATGTCGGAAAAGGGTGTCGGCTCCGGATCCCCTTCCTGGCGATCGAGCCCGGCAAAGTCGATTGACTCCGCCGCCAGCCGCGGCGGTGTCCCCGTCTTGAGCCGACCAAGCGAAAACCCCAGACGCCGCAGCACCGCCGACATGCCTTCGGCCGAGGCCTCCCCGATCCGGCCACCGGGGCTCTGCTCCTCGCCGGTGTGCATCAGACCGCGCATGAATGTTCCCGCCGTAAGCACAATGGCGTTGGTGCGGATGACCCGCGGCTCTGTGCCGGGCCTCTCTGGGCAGCTGGCATAGATCGGTCGGGCGATGTCGGTGCCGGCGAGGTTCCGGTCGATCAACCCCGCGTCGGCGACAACCACGCCTGCTCCGGACGAGAGCCTCAGCCCTGCCACACTTCCGTCGTGGACGACGATGTCGTCCACCGTCCCGGCAATGACGTCAATCTGGCAGCGGGTCGAGATGAGCCGCTGGACCTCGGCGGCGTAGGCGTATTTGTCCGCCTGGGCCCTGGGCCCGCGGACCGCGGCGCCCTTGGAGGTGTTGAGCATCCTGAACATGATGCCAGTGAAATCGATCGCCAGGCCCATCAGCCCCCCGAGGGCATCGATCTCGCGGACCATCTGCCCCTTGGCCAGCCCGCCGATCGCCGGATTGCAGGACATCTGCCCGATGCGGGCGGGGTCCATCGTCACCAGAGCGACCCGCCCCTCTTCACCAAGCACGGAAGCGGCCGCCGCTGACGCCTCGGCGCCCGCGTGTCCGCCGCCGATGACGATGACGTGGTAATAGGGGTGCAATGGGGGTATCAGCTATCAGCTGTCGGCTGTCGGCTGTCGGTTATCGGCCAGAAGCGAATTATGAATGACGTCCGTCACTCGTCCTCCTCGATCACCCAGGTCCGGCCCTCGTTCAGGAGCGCCTTCAGGTCCCCGGCGCCGCGGGAGGCGATCGCCTGCCGCCCCTGCTCGTGGACGACGCGGTCATAGGTGTCGTGCTCATCGGAGGCATAGAGCACGCCCAGCGGCTCGGGAAACTTCGGATGCGCCAACTGGCTGAGCAGGAACGCCAGACCGCGATCGGTCTCATCGTGGGTGAGGAGGTCGTCGGCGGTAATTCCGTTGCCAAGCTCAACAGCCTCCAGGCGGGTGCCGCTCATCCGCAGGCCCTTGTTCCGCTCGGCCCCAAAGATCAACGGCTTGCCGTGCTCGAGCTCGACGGTGCACTCGGCCCTCGTCGCCTTCTGCGAGGCGTGGAACCAAGTCTGGTGGTTGTAGATATTGCAGTCCTGGTAGACCTCGATGAGCGCCGTTCCCCGGTGCGCGGCGCCGCGGAGCATCACCTGCTCGAGATGCTTGACGTCGATATCGATCGATCGGGCGACGAAGGTGCCGCCGCCGCCGATGGCCCAACTCAACGGGTTGACCGGATAGTCAGGTGAGCCGGCGGGCGTGGACTTGGTCTTCTTGCCGAACTCGCTCGTCGGCGAGTACTGGCCCTTGGTGAGGCCGTAGATTCGGTTGTTCAGGAGCAGGATGTTGAAGTCCACGTTGCGGCGGAGCGCGTGCATCGTTTGGTTGCCGCCGATGGACAGCAAATCCCCGTCACCGGAAACCACCCACACCTCCAGATCCGGGTTGGCGAGCTTGAGGCCGGTGGCGAAGGCGGGCGCCCGGCCGTGGATCGAATGCAGACCGTAGGTCTCCATGTAATAGGGGAAGCGCGCGGCACAGCCGATCCCGGAGACGAAAACGTAGTCCTCCCTGCGAGTCTTGAGCTTGGGCAACGTCTTCCGTACCGCGTTGAGGATCGCGTAGTCACCGCAGCCGGGGCACCAGCGCACATCCTGATCGGTCGTGAAGTCCTTGGGAGTGTAGGTTGGGAGGCTCGAATCGGGCATCATGGGTTCCAGTGCATCAGGCCCGGCCGCCTTCGGCGGCCTTGTCCGGGTCGTTCATGAGCACGAGCGTCTTGGCGACCAGATCATCGACGTGGAACATCTTGCCGCGGACCTCGTTGATCCCGAGGGCGTCGATCAGAAAGCGGGCCCGCAGGAGCATGCGAAGCTGACCGAGGTTGATCTCGGGAACGATCACCCTCCGGAAGCGGCCAAGCACCTCGCCCACATTCTCGGGAAACGGGTTGAGGTAGCGCAGATGGGCCGTGCTGACCGAGTAGCCACGGCGGCGAAGCTCGTCCCCGGCTGTGGTGATCGCCCCGTAAGTACCACCCCAACCCAGCAGCAGCGCCTCGCCCGAGGCCGGCCCGCGGACCTCCAGCGGTGGAATGATCGCCGCCAGCTTCTGGATCTTTGCCTCCCGCGTCCGCACCATGTGCTCGTGGTTGTCGGGGTCGTAGCTGACGTTGCCGGTCACGTCCTCCTTCTCCAGTCCCCCGATGCGATGTTCCAATCCTGCTGTGCCGGGGACCGCCCAGGGACGACCCAGCGTGTCCGGGTCACGCTGGTACGGCAGGTACGGACCGCCAGGATTGTTCGTCTCGGCGGGATGATGGATGTCAATGGGACGAATCGCATCCAGATCTGGCAGCAGCCACGGCTCGGCGCCGTTGGCGATGTAGCCGTCGGAGAGGAATAGCACCGGGCACATGCAGCGAACGGCGAGGCGGAACGCCTCGATCGCCATCTGGAAGCAGTCAGCCGGGCTGCAGGGAGCGATCACCACACAGGGGGACTCGCTGGGGCGTCCAAACATGGCCTGGAGCAGGTCTGCCTGCTCGGTCTTGGTGGGCATTCCCGTGGATGGCCCGGCCCGCTGGACATCGATGATCACCAACGGCAGCTCGAGCATGACGGCCAGGCTGATCGCCTCACTCTTGAGCGCCAGCC
Organism: Planctomycetota bacterium; assembly: GCA_022564665.1. Taxonomy (GTDB): domain Bacteria; phylum Planctomycetota; class Phycisphaerae; order Phycisphaerales; family SM1A02; genus JADFKZ01. Next base: position 7,144 of record JADFKZ010000145.1, read on the forward strand.
CCGGCCCCGAGGTCCCGCAGAGGGCGAAGTCGCCCGCAAAGGACGCACCGATGGCTGCGCAGACGGCACCGATCTCGTCCTCTGCCTGGAAGGTCTTGACACCAAAGTGCTTGAGCCGGGCAAGCCCGTGGATGATGTCAGAGGCCGGGGTGATCGGGTAGCTGGCATACAGCAGCTGCTTGCCGGCCTTCGCCGCCGCGGTGACGAAGCCCAGCACCGTGGCCTCGTTGCCGCTGATCTTGCGGTAGGTGCCCGGTTTGAGCTTGGCCGGAGCGACGTGGTAGCGAACGGGAAACAGCTCGGCAGTCTCGCCGAAGAAATACCCGGCCTTCAACGCCTTGGTGTTGATCTCGGCGAGGTCGGGCCGCTGCTTCTGCCGGCCGAAATAGTCTTGAAAGAATCGGACCGTCGTATCGATCGGCCGCTCATAGAGCCAATAGACGATGCCCAGCGCGTACATGTTCCGGCACCGGTCGACCTCCTTGGCTCCCATTCCCGAGTCCACCAGCGACTCCCGGGTGAGCCGGCTCATGGGCACCCGGTAGATCTGGTATCGCCGGTTCAGCTCGTCGTCCTCCAGCGGGTCGTATCCATCCTCGTAGCCGCATTTTCGGAAGTTGCCCTTGGTGAACTCGTCGTCGTTGACGATGACGATCCCGCCCGGCTCGCCATCCT
>JADFKZ010000146.1 GCA_022564665.1 Planctomycetota bacterium
AGGTTGTGCAGGGGACTTTCACCCCCAAGCTGACGAACATGCTCGGCACACGAAGACCGGGGCTTCGCTTCGCTCAGCCCCAGCCACCCAGAGGTTGCTGACAGCTAACAGCCCCTTTCTCCGTGGCCCTCCGCGGTGAGTTCTTCGGGGCCGTCGCTCTCCGGGCCCACGTCAAACTCCACACCCTGTGCCAACGGAAGATCCGAGCCCCAGTTGATCGTGCACGTCTGACGCCTCATATAGGCCTTCCAGGCGTCCGAGCCGGACTCGCGTCCGCCGCCGGTGTCCTTCTCACCACCGAAGGCGCCACCGATCTCCGCGCCGGAAGTGCCGATGTTGACGTTGGCGATCCCGCAGTCCGAGCCATCGGTGGAAAGGAACCGCTCAGCCCAGCGAACGCTGTCGGTGAAGATCGCGCTGGAGAGGCCTTGGTCGACGGCGTTGTGCAGCCGGATTGCCTCGTCGAGGCTGTCAACCTCGTACATATAAAGGATTGGGGCAAAGGTCTCCTCCCGTGCGATCGCCGGATCGCTGCCCGCCGGCACCCGGACGATCGTGGGCTCGACAAAGTGGCCGCTGCGGCCCGCCAACCGGTCGATCCCCTCCACACCACCACACATCACCCGACACCCCTCAGCCTCGATCCGCCCCAGCGCTTCGCGCATCGCTTGGACCGCGCCAAAGGAGATAAGGGGACCCATGTGCGTCGAGGGGTCCAGCGGATCCCCGATCCTGACGGACCTGTAGGCCTCGATGAGCCCGCTCATCAACCGATCCACGATGGTGCCGTGGCAGATCAATCTCCGGGTGGTCGTGCACCGCTGCCCGGCGGTCCCCACCGCGCCGAAAACGATTGCCCTGACCGCCAGCTCGAGGTCGGCGTCGGGCATCACGATCACCGCGTTGTTGCCGCCGAGCTCCAGGAGGCTGCGGCCCAGTCGCGCCGCCACCGCCTGGCCTACGCTTCTCCCCATACGACACGAGCCGGTCGCGCTGAGCAACCCCAGTCGCCGGTCTCCGCTCATGGCTTTGCCCACCGCCTCGTCGGTGCCGACGATCAGGCCAAAAACGTCACAGGGATCGCCCTGGGGAGGTGTGAAGATCTCCTGGGACCGCATCACCTCGTGAACAACGTTGGTTATGGCAAATGCGACCAGGGGCGCCTGCAAGCTCGGCTTCCAGACCATCGCGTTGCCGCACACCGCCGCCACCATCGCATTCCACGCCCAGACCGCGGCGGGGAAGTTAAACGACGTGATGATGCCGATCGTGCCCAGCGGGTGCCACTGCTCGTACATGCGGTGTCGGGGTCGCTCGGAGTGGGTCGTCAGCCCGTAGAGCTGACGCGAGAGCCCCACGGCGAAATCAGCGACGTCGATAGATTCCTGGATCTCGCCAATCCCCTCGGCACGGATCTTACCGACCTCCATGCTGACCAGCTCGCCCAGCGCCTCGATCCTGGTGCGCAAGGCGTTGCCAATGAGCCGGACGATCTCGCCCCGCTTCGGCGCCGGCAACCGCCGCCAGTGAACCGCGACCGCTTGAGCGCGTTCGACCACCCGGTCGTATTCCGCCGGGCTCTGCAACCGGACGGCGGCGATGGGCTCGGCCCGCGCCGGGTTCTCAGTCAAGATAAAGGAGTCGTCCGCGGCGCCCGGCTCGACGACACGCCAGTCGGCATACAGGGCAGGATCGGCGGCGATTGAGCCGGTCATGCCGATAGGGTAGCTCCGATCAGCGGCGGCGGATCGAATTCACCGCCGCGTACCAGAGCGAGTGAGCGGCCCGCAGCCCGGAGGGCTGCCAAACAAGAGCGGCACGGATGCCGCGAGGCCGCTACGGAGCGCTCGAACGAGGGGTCTGATCAGCGGCGGCGGATGAATTCGCCGCCGCGTACCAGAGCGAGTGTCGGCCCGGAGGGCCGTACGGAGCGCTCAAAATAGTCCTAAAGCAGCCGGTCACCAAAGAAGTGCAGCGCCACCCCGACGCCCACGGCGATCACCAGGACGCCGGCGGTGACCACCACCGCCGATGGGCCCGAAGCCTTACTGGCAGCCTGCTGCTCGTTGCGGCTCACCGTCCTGGCCACGAACCAGCAGATGAGGCCCGACATCCAGGCCGCAAACGCGAGCCGCTGCAGGTGCGGGTTGAAGACACCCGGCAGGAACGGCCCCAGGAGGGTTGCCGGGACGACCGCGACCAGCGCCGCCAGCAGAGTCAGTGCCATCGTGTTCAAGATCTTGAGCGCCATAGCGTTCTCCTTGTGATCGGTACTTCGGCTCAAAACCCGGCGGTGGTAATTCGTGAGTGGCTTTTGGTCTTGTGGCCATAGGTTATTGGCCCAAGGCTGATGGCCGGTCAACTGACAACCGGGATCTCAGCCCGGCGCCGTGGAGAGGGCCAGCTGCAGGTTGTCGCTCGCCGCGGCATGAGCGGGCTCCAGATCCAGGGCCCGGCGAAAGTGGCTGATCGCCTGCTTCAGCTCCCCCGACGCCTGCAACGCTTCGCCAAGGCTGTTGTGCACCTCGGCCGAGTCGGGTGCGATTCGTGCGGTCTGCCGAAAATGGCGGATCGCTCCCGGCAGATCACCCTTCGACCTCAGGACCATCGCCAGGTTGTAGTGGGCCGCAGCGGACTCCCCATCCAGCCGGATCGCGTTTTGCAAACTCTCGATCGCCTCGTCGTGCCGACCCAGCCGCGCAAAAACCTCGCCCAGGTTGCCGTGCACCTCCGGTGCGTCCGGGGTGATGGCCAACGCCCTGCGGTACTGATCGACCGCTTTGTCCAACTGCTCCCGGGATCGATACGCGACACCCAGGTTGTAGTGCGCACCGGCGAAACTGCTGTCGAGCCGGATCGCCTCCAGATAGTGCGCAATTGCCTCCTCGAAAAGACCACGGGTGTGCAACACCTCGCCCAGGTTGTTGTGGGCCTTGGCGAACCGAGGCACCAGCCGCACCGCCTCCTGATACTGGCGGAACGATTCCTCGAGCCTTCCCTGTGATCGCAGGGCGAACCCGAGGTTGTTGTGGACCTTGGCCACGGTGGGATCGATCTGAAGAGCCTGCCTGAAGCTGTGGACCGCCTCGTCAAACCGACCCTCGTCGGCCAGGGCCACGCCCAGGTTGTACTGCGTCTGCCATGCATGTGGATTCTTCTTGACCGCATCGCTCCAGAGCGTCCGGGGGCTCTCAAAGACAGCCGCTCGCCGCCAGGTCAGACCCGAGAGGATCGCCACCACGATCGCCGCCGCCGCCAATTGCGCCCCGTATCGCGCCCCGGCTCTGCTTCGAGCCACGCCGGCCTCCATCGCCCCAAGGACGACCATAATTCCGCCGGCGCTCCGGACGACGACCGCCACCGCCAGAGAGACGAGAGCCATGCTCGCCCAATACTGCCAGTGGTCAGCCACGTAGGAGAGCCGGGTGAATGCAACGTTGACGAAAGAGAGCGGCGCCACGGCAACGATGAAATACACGACCGCCACCAGAGGGCCCTTGCCGATTCGTCTGCGAGCTACCCACAGGACCGCGACCACCAGCGCCACTCCCAGAGGGTATAGGTACTGCCACCACACACTTGCGTCGACGTCCCAGCGCGGGTAGACGATGGTCAGATCACTCGGCCAGACGAGCTTGCCCGCGTAGAAGCTGACCGCCCGCCCCGCGATCAGGACCCGCTCGATAAACGACTGCGAAAAGGCCTCGCCCCCTGCCTTGTAGTGAGACTCCAGGTAGACGGTCAGGCTGACGAACGCCAGGCCGATGACCACAAGGGGTGCGAGGGCCGCCAGATCGCGACCCCGGATCCGGTCACGTTTCCAGTACAGGATGAGCCCCAACGCCACAGGCAGCAAACAGGTCGCGGTCTTGCTCGCCAGCGCGCAGCCGAAGAGCACCAGCCCGATCGCATAGGTCTTCCACCGTTGCGAATCCCGCCCCGACAGCGGGCGGTCGGCGCCTGCCCCGGCCGCGTCCAGAGCCAGGAACCCCACGAACAGATGGGCGGAAGCGAGGAAAAAGAACGTCGACAGGACGTTCTTCAGCTCGCTGATCCAGGCCACCGACTGGACGTTGACCGGATGAACGGCAAAGATCGTCGCCGCGATCCACGCCCCCGGCACACCCAGCCTGCGCAAGAGACGCCACAGGAGAATCGCGTTGGCCGCATGCAGCAGCACGTTGACCAGGTGGTAGCCAACAGGATTCGACCCCCACAAAGACTGCTGCACCCAGAAAGCGGTGCTCGTCAGCGGGTAGTACTGGTGCTGGTATTGGGGCCCTCCCACTTCCGTCCAGATTCTCGCCAGACCGCCGACCGTCCCCATGCGGGCGTCCTCGGTGAGATAGACGCTGTCGTCGAAGACAAACCCCGCATCCAGCGCCGGCAGGTAGGCAATCACGGTCACCGCAAGAAGCACACAGGCCAAGGGGACCGCACCCGAGAGTCGGTTGACGACGCGGCGCGGCCACGCGGCACCGTCCGATGAGGGGATCAGGGGTTCGATTCGGAGTTCGGGCATCAAAAGTACTTCGCCTTACTTCGGGGTCGGCACAGCCGGCCCTACGAATTTTTCTCCGTGGCCCTCCGTGGCCCTCCGTGTTGAATCCTCGCGTTCAACTTCCGGCGCCGAGAGCGCAAGAGCCAGATTGATATGTGCCACCGCATGGTCCGGCACCAGCTCGATGGCTCTGCAAAAGTGATCGATCGCGTCGGCGAGCCTGCCGTTTTCATTCAGTGCCTCGCCCAGGCTGTTGTGAACTTCGCCGGAGTCCGGCGCGAGCCGCGCCGTCTCGAGAAGGTGGTCGATCGCCTCCTCAAACCGGCCCTGTGACCGCAGGACGATCGCCAGGTTGTAGTGGGCGGCTGCAACATCCGGGTCGATCTCCAGCGCCCGCCGCAGGTGACGGACCGCCTCGTCGAGATTGCCCTGCCGCTTCAGTGCCTCACCCAGGTTCCCGTGCACCTCAGGCGCGTCGGGTGCCGCCTGCAAGGCCCTGCGATAGTGGTGTATCGCTTCCGCCAGCCGCTCCCGGGATCGCAGGGAAACGGCCAGGTTGTAGTGGGCGAGGGCGGAATCGGGGTCGAACTCAAGCGCCAGCCGATACTGAGCCAGCGCCTCGTCGAGCCGGCCCCCTGCATGCAGGACTTCCCCCAAGTTGTTGTGCGTTGCGGCCGAGCCTCCCGACAGCTCCCCGACGCGCTGATAGTGCATGATCGCCTCATCGAGTTGTCCCAGTGATCGAAAGGCGCCGCCCAGGTTGTAGTGGGCCAGGGCATAGTTGGGCTTGAACTTCAAGGCCTCGAAGTAGTGGTCGATCGCCTCTTGGAGGTTCCCCTGCGCTTGGAGCACCGTGCCCAAGTTGACGCGGGCGGCGGCATAGTCGGGCTTGAGACGAAGAGCCTCGTGATACCTCGCGGTCGCTTCCTCAAATCTGCCCTCGGCGGCCAGGGCAACGCCGAGGTTGTAATAGGCCTGCCACGCCTGCGGGTTCTTGGCGATCGTATCGCTCATGAGCGTTGCGGAGCTTTCATAGTCACGGCCGCGCTGCCAGGTCAGACCCGACCCAACAGCCACGACGATCGTCGCCGTTCCGGCGAGCGCCCATCGTCGCGTTCGGGCCCCAAGGAGCACCGCCCCGCCCCTCGATGCCACCGCCACCGCCAGGGTGATCAGACCCATGCTCGCCCAGTACTGCCAATGGTCAGCCACGTAGGACATCCGTGTGAAAGCGACGTTGACGAATGAGATCGGCGCCACCGCCACCACGAAGAAAGCGACCGCCGCCAGCGGCGCCTTTCCGATACGGGTCCGCATCACCCACAAACCCCCAAGGACGCACGCCACCCCCAGCGGGTACAGGTACTGCCACCACACAGCTGCGTCGACCTCCCACCGCGGGTAGATGAACGAGAGGGGATGGGGCCACAACAGCTTGCCCGCGTAGAACCAGACCGCCCGCCCCGCGATCAGCACGCGCTCGATAAACGACTGCGAGAACTCCTCGCCATGCGCATAGTGGTGCGATTCGAGAAAGACGGTCAGGCCGACGAACGCCAGGCCGAGCAACACGAGCGGTGCCAGGGCCGCCAGATCACGGCGGGAGATCCGATCTCGCTTCCAGAACAGGATGAACCCCAACGCCACCGGGAGCAAACAGGTCGCGGTCTTGCTTGCAAGGGCGCAGACAAAGAGCGCCAGTCCGAGGCCGTACAACCTCCACCTGTGTCCTGTCTCCCGCGGTAATGGCCGGGCGTCCGCCACCCCCAGGAACCGAACAAACACCAGTGTGGACAAGAGAAAGAAGAGCGTGGACAAGACGTTCTTAAGCTCGCTGATCCACGCCACCGATTGCACATTGACCGGGTGGACGGCGAAGATCGCTGCGGCCACCCATGCCCCGGGTATCCCCAGGACCCAGAGCAGACGCCACAGCAACAGGGCGTTCGCCGCGTGCAGCAGCACATTGACAAAGTGGTAGCCGAAGGGATTGTCGCCCCACAACCGGTGTTGGAGCCAGAAGGCCGTCCCCGTCAGAGGGTAATACTGATGCCGGTACTGAGGCCCCCCGACCTGGGTCCAGATCTCCCCCAGACCCGCCAGCGACTCCATGCGGACGTCTTGTGTGAGGTAGAGACCGTCGTCAAAGACGAATCCGCCTTCCAGAGCCGGCAGATACGCCACGACGGTGATTGCCAGAAGCAGGCACGCGACGGGGACTGCCCGCGACCGGGTCGTGGAACTCGAGTGCTTCGCCACGTTGGATGAGGGACTCGTCATGGGCTCACTGGCAGAGGGACCCGATCATGGTTCGTGGCGGTCGAGACCCTGTACCATCCATAGCTTTCTTTGGGCGGCGTCAAAACCGGGCTCGATCGCCACAGCCACGGCGTAGTGGCGGATCGCGTCGGCGAGCCTGCCCTGACGCTCCAGCGCACCTGCCAGGTTGTAGTACGCCAGGGCGTACGCCGGATCGAGCCGAAGCGCCTCGACATAGTGGCTGACCGCATTGGCCAGGCGGCCCTGTGCCTGCAGGGCGACGGCCAGGTTGTTGTGGATTGCGGCGTCGTCGGGCGCAAGGGCCAGGGCGGCCCGGTAGTGCTCGATCGCCCTGTCCGTCCCTCCCTGCGCCGAGAGGGCGAGGCCCAGGTTGTAGTGCGTCCCCGCCTCAGAGGGATCGATCCTGACCGCCTCGGCAAAGTGACTGATCGCGTCGTCGAGCCTGCCCTGGGCCATCAGCGCGGTGCCGAGGTTGTTGTGGGCCCGGGCCTGCTGTGGGTCGGTCTCCAACGCCTGCTGGTAGTGGCCCATGGCGCTCTTGAGCAGGCCCTGTGACCGCAGTGCGTTGGCCAGGTTGTAGTGGGCGTCGGCATACTCGGGCTTCAAGACAAGGGCCTGCCGGAAGCGATGGATTGCTTGCTTCGGGTTTCCCTGTGCGATGAGCACGTTCCCCAGCCTGTTGTAGGTGTTGGCATAGCCGGGACCGAGCCTGATCGCCTCCCGGAAGTGATACGCGCCCTCCTTCAGCTTGCCATGTATCGCCAGCGCCTGCGCCAGGTTGTAGTGCGGGGCAGGCTGATCGGGGTTGACCCCGAGCGACAGGTGAAAGTGCTTGATTCCCTCGACGAACTCGCCCGCTGCGCAAAGGGTGTCGCCGAGGTTGTTGTGTGCGGCCCAGGCGTCGGGGTTTTTCCGGAGGGTGTCGCGCCACAGCGTCTGCGGGCTCCGGTAGACGCCGGCACGCTGCCACGTCACAGACGATAACGCCGCCATCACCACCAC
>JADFKZ010000147.1:0-3830 GCA_022564665.1 Planctomycetota bacterium
AGCCGAAAAGCGTGATGGCCAACAGCAACAGGAGTATTCCACCGATTGTCGCCATTGTGTGCTTTCTCCAGGCTCCCGGGCTCGAAGCCGGGCGGGGTTGGGGTCTTTCCTAAAAAGAGCGCGAAGCGGCGGGCTCATCGTCAATAACCAAATGCGACTGCTCGAGGTAGATCTCCCGCAGCGCTTCGTCGAACATCTGATCGTCATCGCCGAGGCCGGCGCGCTGGGCCTCTCGTTGCTCATCCTCGGTAAAGCTGTAGGTTGCGACCGTTTCCGCCAGCCGCCGGCGGAGCATGGCGCGGATCCGCTGAAGATACCGGCTCACCGTCGGCTCGCTGGTTCCCAACTGCTCGGCGACCTCCTTCCCGGAAAGGCCGTCAAAGACGCGCATACGATAGACCTGGAATTGCAGGAATTCCGAGGCCGCCTCGGTCTTGCGGATCGCCGCGTAGACTTTGGCCCCGAAGACGTTCTGCTCATACACATTGTCAGCCTCGATGCCGGCGGCCTGCATCATGAACCGCTCGTCAAACTCGGCGGGCTTGCGGCCGCCTCCTCGCTTCAGCGCCATGCGACGGTCGATCTCGTCCCCCAGGGCATGCTTGGCGATCGAGAGCAGCCATGTAGAGAACCGCGCCCCGCGGCTGGGGTCGTAGCGGTCGATCGAGTCGGAGAGCGCCGCCAGGGTTTCCTGGGTCAGGTCGCGGACCGTCTCCGGCCCGATGCGGCCACGGCCCCACTTGGAAAGCTGGGCCCGAAGGACCGGGCCGAAGACCTCCCACAACTCGAACCACGCCGCTTCGTCACGCTGGCGCAGACGCCGAATAAAAGATGTCGTGAGCGTGTTCATCACATCCAAACAGCTTGTTGGGCGGGCCGGGGCGTTCCTTTCAGCAATCCAAGTCCGATCACGCCCGACCAGACCCACACCACACCTCAGGGTTGGCTTGAGCCGGAAACCGTTCCAAGAAAGTGTACGGCCCTCCCGGAACCCCCAGCGGTCCAAAAAACCGCATTTCAGGACCATCAGGGCGTCTTGCTCCCCGCAGGCGGCGCCAAAGAAGAAAAAGGCGGCCCGGCGCTGAAACCCGGTGTAACCGGCTCCCAATGAGGTAACCGGGTCACCTGATCCGACCCCGCGTGAACCCAATACGGCCGAGAGGCTGGAATCTGAAAGGATCGAATCATGTTCAGTATCTCACGTTGCGTTTTGAGATGGGGCCTCATCAGCGGATTGGCTCTCGGCGGCGTGACGTTGCTCATCGGGCCTCAACGCGTGGCGGGTGGGCTGGCGCATCTTCGTACCAAGGCCCAGTCATTGGTTGATCAAGCCACCGACAACCCGATGGCCCTCCGGCGTCAGCTGGAGGTGCTCGCCAACGAGTACCCGCAGCGGATCGGCACGGTCGAGGCTGAGATCGCTGAGGTCGACTACCAGATCGGGGAGTATGAAGAGGACTGCGAGGTCGCCCAGCGGGTGGTCGCTATGGCTTCAGACGACGTCGCTCAGCTCAAGTCGCTGATCACCCGGGCGGACGATGTCCCCAGCGCCGCCGTCTTCATCCGATTTGAAGGCATTCGCTTCGACAGGGATCAGGCGCGCAACGAGGCTCGGCGGATCAACCGGATCATGATCAACTACCAGGACAGGGTGGCGTGCAACCGGCAGCAGCTTGGCATGCTCCAACAGCAGAAGGCCCGACTCGTAGAGATCTTCAACACGCTTTCCGACGAGTTTGCCACTTTCCAGACGCAGACCTGGCAGCTGGATCGCCAGATCGATGCAATCGAGCGCAACGAGCGGATGATCGAGATGACCAGGCGTTTGCAGGCCACCCTCGACACGTACGATCAATGGGGCAAGGTCGGCAACCTCAAGCAGCTTGAGTCCAAGCTCGCGGAGCTGCGCAGGTTCCAGGAGGCGCAGATCCGGACCCTCCAGCAGGCGGGCGTCCGGCAGAACTACGAGGACAGGGCACGGTTCGAGCTGGAAATGGGGCAGCCCCAGACCAGCGAACGCCTGGATGATTTCCTCGAAGGGATCGAAAGCGACGACGAGGCAACCGAGACCTCCGCCAACTCCATGGCCTTTCTCGGACCAGTCATCGTCGAGTAGGCCCTGCTCTCGCTTCCTCCACCAGAGCGTCTTGGAGACCGGGAAGCCCGCGGATACAAAGCCGCGGGCTGTTTTGTTTTTGAGCGCTCCGTACGGCCTCCGGCCGGGGTCTGTTCTGTCAGCCGCTTGGCATCCGTGCCTTCGCGGCTGAGGCCTTCGGGGCTGCGCCCTGTGGGCTCCGCCCCTCGGGATACCCGGCATCCTGCCGGGACGAACCTGCTGCGCTGCGTTCGGTCCCCGCTTCGGCTGATAGCCGACAGCCTTCTCTTCAGCGGACGATAATCTCGTAGCTCAGCTCGTTCGTATCTGGGTCACGCCGCCAGCGGATCGACGCGTTGAACGGTCGCAGGTACTCGGTGTGGATCGAGGGCGGGGTCGGCTGAACGTCGTCCTCCGGCCGGCGCCGCGGCTCGGTCAGGCTGCTCAGGGCGGCCTTCCGGACCACAAACACTGGAGGCTGCTCACCGGGACGGCCGCCCGGGATCCGATACATCGCCTCGTCCTGGGCTGGGAGCTCGATCTCCTGGGCATGCCTGTGAAGGACGAGGGAGAACCCGGCCGCGACAAGAGCATCACGCAACTCGACGAGCGACTCAGGCGACACACCACGCCGGCTCAGCTCGAGGGCCCCCTCGGCCAGGAACTCGATCCGCTGCAGCGCCGCAAGAAAACCGCTGGGCCGCGCGGCCAGTGCGTGGCGCTGCCACCGGCGCTCGAAGGCCTCGATATCGCTGGTCTGGAAGGCCTTGATAAAGGAGTGCTGGGACGGAAAGCCGGCGTGGAGCAGACGCAGATAGGTCTCGAAGCGATCCACGTACCGCCCGTTGTCGCCGGCGATGAGAAACTGAACCATCGACCAGGCCTGTTGATACTGCCCCATGGCGGTGCCTTCGCTGAGTCCCTGTGCCCACCGCCGGCTGCTCATGGCAAGCATCTTTTCAAAGGGGATGGAGGTGCCCAGCTCGATCGAGTCCTTGACCGCTTCGATGACCCGCGGGTTGTTGCCGCCCGCCATCAGCGTCCGGCCAACCGGGATCGCCTCCCCGAAAAACTCCGCCAGGCCCTCGTTGACCCAGACTGGCAGGTCACCGCCGAAACGGCTGTAGGCGAACTGGTGGAATCCCTCATGCTGCAGGACGCTCAGGATGCGGCGTCTGGCCAGCCCCTCGGTCCAGAGCGCCAACGCGTGTCCGGACGACGGCGTCACGAAGAACAGGCCGCCGGTCGCGGTACCATCTACCCCATAGCGACGTTGTAATGTCTGAAGGTAGTCCCGGCGGCGCTGGAAGATCAGAACGTTCAGCGATTCCGGCGCCCGCGGCGGCAGCGAGGCGAGCCGCCGGTCATATTCGGCGTACATGGTGTTGAGGTGCCGAGCGAGCGCGCCCGCGTAGTCGGCGGGCAGATCCGACTTGATCCAGTAATGGCCGACCTGCTGCGGGTGAGTGCGATCCCACCAGGACAACCGGACCTGGCCGGCGGCGGGCAGTATCGGTCCGGCCATAAGGAGCAACACGCCGACAAGCGTTCCCAATACCCGATTGTGAAATGTTTCGCGGGTAGACCGCATCGCACTGATTCTAGAGCAGGGGTTCGGGGCAGCCAGATGTACCTGAACCCTGAACCACCCTGGTCGAAAAAAAACGACCTGATCGGGCAATTGCCCGGCCAGGCCGCTCGGGAGGAAAGAAGAAGGACTTGACGTTTCTTTCGG
>JADFKZ010000147.1:3840-7770 GCA_022564665.1 Planctomycetota bacterium
CGAGCCCAACGAGCAGGCGGTCGTGAAATGCTTCCGGAATGAGTCGAATCGCCATGGATTCTAGAGACGGGGTTCGGGGTTCGGGGTTCGGGAAAGCGGCGGGCTCCCACTCCTGAACCCTGAACGCTTTCTTCGTGGCCCTCCGCGGTGAATCTTCGCCTTCTTCGGGGCCGGCACAGCCGGCCCTACAAGAAACGACCTGAACGGGCTATCGCCCGGCCAGGCCGCTCGGGGGGAAAGAAGAAGGACTTGGGGATCAACCCGCCAGAAGGCCGAATTGTTTCACCTGCTGGTTGGAATATTCCTCGATCCCGGTATCGTCGGCGATGAGCAGGGCCTGAGACGCGTTGACCATCACCACCACGTGGCGGCGGGTCGCGAGCACCGCCCGCAGGTCGGGCCGACCGACCACGAGATCAAAGTAGGCCTCAGAGCCGAAGCGGACCAGGATCAGCTCGGTCTTCTCGTCGATGGCTCCATCAACAAGGTAGCCGCCGAAGCGGTGGTACCAGCGGCCGTTGATTTTTTGTATCGGCAGCCGGCTCAGGTCCAGCCGACGCTCGTCGCGGCTGCGGAGCTCCTTCAGCTTCGCATTGGTCCGCGCGATCAGGTTCGCCAGCTTGCCTGAATCCTCACCGACGGCAAGCGCCGCGTCCATGGCCTTGACGGCGTGGAACTCGTCGCCGAACAGCGGAATCTCACCGGTCAAGGGCGCGGCGGGAACGAACATATCAAGGGATCCCAGGCTGTCGGCCAGATGCTGAGATGCAGGTGCACTGAAAACGCTACCACCGCCGCGACCCCAACCACCTCCTCCTCGCCCCCCACCCCCAAAGGGGCGCGTCCGCGCCAGCTGCTCCTGTTTCTCGGGGACCACCAGCCAGCTGGTGTAGGGCGTCTGGATCCCATACTCCTGGCTCAAGGAGACGATCTCGGCGATCATCTCCTTGGACTCGCCGTGGGCGCGGATCTGATCGATCAGGTAGGAGATCTTCCGACCCGCCCACACAGTGGGTACGTAGGTCGCCTCTGGCGTGTTGGTGAACGCGACACCGGGCCAGGTGTACTGAACACGCTCCCCGTTTCGCGTCGCGGTCAGCGTCACCGAGCCAGTGGCCGCCGTTGCGAACCGCCCCGCCAGGATGAGCTGCTGGCCGTGATACAGGTCGCCCAGGGTCGCGGGGAAACGCTCCGTCGCCCCCACCGCCGGCAGCGCCAGATGCAGGTCGGTCAGCACCGGCCGGCTGAGGACCGCGAAGAAGTCGCCGAGAACCAGCTCCAGGTTCTCGCCCGGCTGGACGTAGGTCGTCCGCCCGGCATACCCGTTGGCCAGCCGGTCGAGCAGGATCGTGTTGACGTCGTGGCCGACACCGAAGGGAAAGATCCGCAGGCTCTTGGAATCGCCCGCGGCTGCGCCAAGTGACTCAAGGATTTCATCCGGCGAGCGGTTGCCCTGTCCGTCGGTGAGAAAGACGACAACGAAGGGACGCGCGGCGCCCGGCTCCGCCGCCGGCACCATCCCCATCACGTGCGTCAGTGTGTCGGCGATGTTGGTTCCGCCCGCTGCGGAGAACGACCCGGTGAACTTCTGCGCCGCGGCGCGGTTTTCCGCGGTCGCGGCCGTGAGGGATTCGAAGAGGACATCGAAGCCCGTCGAGAACCGCACCACGTTGAACCGGTCACGGTCATCGAGCTTGTCGATACAGAAGGCAATCGCCCGCCTTGCCTGAGCGATCTTCTCGCCGGCCATCGACCCGCTGGTGTCGACGACGAAGACGACATCCTGGGGCTGGTACGCCGCCTCGGGCCAGAGCTGCTTCGGGGTCAGCATGAAAACAAAGTGCCCCGGCGCCGCGGCGTCGGGCTTGTAGGCGACCACGGCCAGCCCCAGGTCACTCTCGTCGGTCTCGTAGAGAAGCAGGAAGTCCTCCTCCAGGCTGCCGCCCGAGGCCTCATAGGCGATCTTGGCCGCGTACTCTGAATCGCGGACGATCTCCACGGCGTGGCTCGGCGACCAGATATTCTTCAGCGGCGCCGTCGTCCGCAGCGAGACCGAAAACCGAACCATTCCATAGGCCTGACCGGAGGTCTTGCGGGTCCGAAGCGGGTAGTGATACCCGTGCATCCCGCTGATGGGGCGGGTGATCTGCTGGTACTGCATCTTGATCGTGGTGTCGCTCCCCGGCTCGATTGGAAAGACCCGCATCCGGAGAAGCCGGCGCCCGATGAACTCGATGAGCCCGGGATCCTTCGTCTGCCGGACGATCGACTCGTAGACCTGGCGGGCCTTGTCGGCGGGCAGGACCTCCCCCTTGACCAGCTTTCCGTTGAAGGTCATCCGGAAGTCGGTCAGGTCCGCGTGCTCCGGAAGCGGGAAGATATAGGTGGCCTCCAACCGCCGGTTGGTGTCGTTGTGGAAGGTCTGGGTCACCTCGGTCAGCGCCACCCGATCACGAATCCGTATGTCCACGACATGATCGGTGATCCGAAGGGGCGGTAGGGTCTGATCGGTGGGGGTGAGCAGGCCCGCCGCATGAGCCGGGCTTGAAATGACGATTGCCAGAAGCGGGATCCAGCGCATGGCTGTTCTCCGTTGAAAGAGGTTCTTGCAGCGCCCCCATGTACATGGTCCGACGCCGACGCCAGTCTCCCGTTCCCCCCAAAAAAAGGCGGACCCCGCAGCCCTGAGGGCGGACAGACGAAAGCGACCCGCGACCGGGGCGGCCCAGCCCATATGATTGATACGGCCCACCCTACTTTCCCCCTGATGTGATACGCGGGACCCGTGGCCCCAGCGGACGCAGATGGGACCAAACCATGGCTGCTCTCAAGAGCATCATCCGCCGATCCCGTCGCCGGGCGACCGCCGACCTGGCCATCCGCGGAGCGGGTTGGGGGCTGGCATGTGCCGCCACCGCCGCGGCGGGGCTGCTGCTGGCCGACCGGTTGGGTGTGCTTGCGGTCGACCAGGAGACCTACCCGATCCTCATCCTGCTGCTGGTGGGGCTCTTGGCCGGGTCCGCGGCTTCCATCCCGAGGCGCCCCGGCCGATTCGAGATGGCGGTCACGCTCGACAGGCGGCTTGACCTCAAGGACCGCTTCGGCACCGCGGAGACGATCCGACGAGGCGGTCTGACCGACGACGGTTTCGGCGCCCTGGTCCTCGACGACGCCGCGCGTCTGGCCGAATCGATCGACCCCGCTCCCGCGACGCCCATCCGCGTGACACGCGTCTGGCTTGCCGCCGCCGGGGCCGTGGCTGGACTCATGGGCGTGGCCTACCTGCCGACGTTCGGCGGCATCGCAGCCAGCTCAGGTCTCGCACCCGCCGGTGATCTGCGTGAGCGACAGCGGATCGCGACGGTGATCGGTGAGGTGGTGTCCGACCTGAAAGAGGAGATCCCACAGGAGTTCCTCACCGACCAGGAGCAGCAGGAGCTCGGGGTACTCGAGCGTCTTGCTGAGCAGCTTTCGGCTTCCGGGGGCGGGGACCCGACGGAACCGGACCCCCCGGACCCCGCGCAGGCCCGCGACCAGTCGGCGGCGCAGCTTTCGGAGATGTCCGACCGCATGGCTCGCGAGGCCCAGCAGAGCCTCGACGCGATCGACCGGGCCACACGGCGGTTTGCCCGGCTTCCAGATGCGACCGCCCTCGATCAGGTTCCGCCGAAGCTTGGCCAGTTCACCGAGGCGCTGAGGCGGGGCGACCTCGACGAGGCGGCCGATCGGTTCGACGAGCTGATCGACCACATCGAGAAGCTGCCGCCCGATACCCGTCAGAGGCTCGCCGAGGAGCTTCGTCGGATCGCCTCGCACCTCCAACAGTCGGCGGACCCGCCCCCGGAAACCGCCGAGGCCCACCAGACACAGAAGAAAATTGCCGAAGCGCTTCGCGATCTCGGTCTCGACGAGGAGACGCTCGACGAGCAG
>JADFKZ010000022.1 GCA_022564665.1 Planctomycetota bacterium
GGGAGGAACTGGCTCCGGAGCTCGTGGAACAATTGGAGAAGAATTTCCCGGGGGATATCCAACAGGCCGATTACGACATCGGCATCCCCGGCGATTTCACCGACCTCTTGACCGACTACGCCGGGAGGGTCTACACCACCCAGCACCGCTACGACGAGTTCTTCGGGCTGCTCTTGGATATCGCGGAGACCTTCCCCCGCGACTTCTGGAACGATTATTTCAACTCGTCGAATTACCATTTCGTTCAGACCTATCAAGTCCAAAGCAAGTACACGGCCGACGATGTCCTCAAGGTGCTGAGGGCGGCTCGGGAGAAGCATCCGAATCTCGAAAACAACTCCTACTTCCGGCACTTCGAGAAGATTCTCCTCGATCGCGAGGAGATGGATCGCTACGTCGACCGAAAGCGGCTGGAGACCTGGGACGAGATCGTCCGGATGAGCCGGGAGAAGGGGGTGAAGGTCATCCTCCAAAACTATCCGGTCGCGTATAAAGGCGCCAACCGGATCATCCGAGAGGTCGCGAAGAAGCACGGCCTTCCCGTGATCGACAATAGGGCGTTTTTCGGCGGACTAATGGAGAAGGAGGGACGCACAAAGTATATGGAGGACGACGACCACCTAAAGCCCGTGGGAAACCGCCTCCTGGCGAAGAACGTCTATCAGGCCCTCATCGACGCCGATGTCTTCGGCGACTAACGTCAACGGCTTTACCGGTCAGTACGCCGGAAGTCCTTCTCCGCGCAGAACCACTTCTCGATAAATCCGGTTGGCAACATCGAAGGCGGTATAGCCGTACTCCAACACCAGCCCTTCCTTTTTGTAACTCTTGACAGCTCGTTCGATGGAGCCTAGTTTGCCGTTTATGGAGCGGAAAAGCCGCCATTTCTTCCACTTCGATCCTTCCTGGGCCAGGAGCGCTTCTAATTCCGCCAACTAACTTTTCGCTTTCTGGAGCTTCTCCCTGAGCGGCCATTTCTCGTGCGCCTGGTAGGCACTTTGAGAGCCGTAGTTTCCATCCGACCAGTTGTAGCCATAACTGTAGACCATTCCGTGGCCGCTCGGTTTCGTTACCTTTACGAAAAAGGCCGCGGCCCGTCTTGGTCGGCTGATCCCCGAGAGCTTCGACTTGATGAGGAGCCTCCGCCCCCGCCACCTCCGGCAAAAATGCCGATGCCCACGCGGCTCTCATCCTGCAACCGTCGAACCTTCAAGAGTCTAGGCCTGATTTTGCGCCACTGCTCCTCGGTGACATCCAGGGCAAGTTTTGCCAATTCGCCCTTGGGGATTCGCGCTCGTCGTTCCATCTGGGCCCGCATGCGCTTCCTCGCCTCGTCCCGCTCCTTGAAGAAGGCGACCAGTTCCTCGCCGGCGATATCGCCGTCACCGTTGGCATCCACCGTCTCCGTGAGGACCTCCCACGGCTCCGCGTCGCCCATCATCATGTCCATCATGCGTCCCATGCGGCCGGGCATGTTGACCTTGCGGCCCTCGGCCCGCGCTTCGAACTCGCTTCGGCGGAGCGTGCCGTCTGAGTCGGTGTCATAGGCCGCGACAGCGCGTTTGAGCTCGTCCAGGGAGAGGCTCTGCGGGTCGTCGTCATCCTGGAAGTAGGTGGCGACGATACCCTGGGCCCGCATGCCCCGCATCATCCGGCCTCTGTGCATCCCGCCGCGGCCCGAGGCGAAGTCCTCGTCGGTGAGAACGCCGTCTGAGTTCCGGTCCAGGCGGTCAAATTGACCCCCCTTTCGGTCGTACTCATCGGGCGTGATCCGCCCGTCGTTGTCGCCGTCGTACTTCTGCTGGAGGTATTCCCAGATCGTCTCGTTCCTGCCCGTCAGATCCATGGGCGGGGCCTCCTCTCTGGCGGCGGGCCGTGTGCTCTGGAAGCCCTGCATGACAAGGACGCAAGCCGTCAGACCGATCAGTACGCATGGGCGCATCTCGTATTCTCCTGGTCGAATCGCTCCGGGACCGCCCCGGCGATGGGGTCAAATCATAGTGTGAATCGGGTCTCGAAAGGTTTTATTGCGTCAGGGACCGCGTTCGTCGAGGATCGCCGCGAGGGTCGCGGCGTCGATATTGCCGCCGGAGACGACACACACCACCGTGCCCGCCCCCGCCTTCCCGGCCAGGGCCGCGGCCACCGACGCCGCCCCGGCTCCCTCGGCGATGACGCGGTTTCGATCCGCCAGCAGCCGGATCGCCTCGGCGGTCTCGTCCAGCGAGACCACCAGCGAGCCGTCGAGCAGCGTCTGCACCAGCGGCCACATCTCGCTGAGCACGCTCTTTGCGCCGATGCCGTCGACAAAGCTCGCGACGTACTCGACCTCGCGCGGCTCTCCGGCGGCCAGCGAAGCGGCCAACGGCGCCGCGGTCTCGACCTCGGCGGCGAAGACCTTCGTGTGCGGCCGGACCGCGCGGACCGCCGAGGCGATCCCGCTGCTGAGCCCGCCGCCCCCGTAGGGAACGACGATCGCGTCGACGTCCGGCAGGTCCTCGAGGATCTCCAGACCGATCGTCCCATTGCCCGCGATCACCGCCGGATCACTCACCGGGTGGATGAACAGACCCCCCAGCCCGTCGAAGCGGTGGGTCAGGATCACCTGCCACCATTGATCGAAGGGCACCTTGATGTACTCGGCGCCGAGACGCTTGATCGCCTTGAGCTTCGTCTTGGGCGCGTGGTCCGGCACCACGACGCGACAGGGCACGCCGAGCCGGCGCGCGGCGTAGGCCACACCCTGGGCCATGTTCCCGGCGCTTGCGGTGTACACGCCCTCGGCAAGCATCTGGGGGCTCGCCAGCCGCATGGCATTCGTCGCGCCGCGGACCTTGAAGGATCCGATCGGCTGGAGGTTCTCGAGCTTCAGGTGGATCTCGGCCGCCGCGTCCTCGACGTTCAGACGCAGAAGCGGTGTCCGCAGCGCCAGGTCCGAGATTCGCGCCCGGGCCGCGCGGATCTGGCCGATCGGGATCTGCTCAAGCGGTTGCATGGCGTTTTTCCCCGATGGTGACCGTGGTCCCCGCCTTCTCCTGAACAGCCCTTTGGTGGACCCGGCCGGCGGCGGCGAGGTCCTCGACGGCCAGACCCTGCGACTCAAAAAGCGTGATCTCGTTCGGGTCGCGACGCCCCTCAACCTGGCCCAGCAACACCTCGCCGAGCTCGCCGAGGATGTGCTCGTCGCCAAGGAGGCCCTCCTCCTTCGCCAGAAGAAAGTCGCCTGCTTCGTTGAGGGCGGACTCGCGGCGGTCGACGAAGAGGCGTGAACGCGCGACAGCCTGACCGTCGAGCTCGCGCATCGAGGCAAGGCACGCTCCCACCGCGTTGATGTGCGCGCCGGGCGAGATCCACTCGCCGCAGAGGATCGGCTCCCGGGAGGCGGTGACCGTGCAGATGATGTCCGCCCCCTCGACCGCCTCGCGGGCGGTGGGCACCGCTTGAACGTGCAGCCCTGCGGACTCGCGGGCGGCAAAGCGGCGCGCGTGTTGGTGGCTGCGGCTCCAGACCCGGGCCTGCCGAAGATCGCGCACCAACCGAATCGCTTCGAGGTGCGTGCGTGCCTGGGTGCCGGATCCGAGTATCGCCAGCGTCGATGCATCCTCGCGCGCCAGGCACCTTGTGGCGGCCGCGCTGACGGCGGCGGTCCGAATGCTCGTGATCTCGCTGGCATCGACGATCGCCAGCAGACAGCCGTTGGAGACGTCAAAGAGGAGGACCGCACCCTGATGGGCGTCCAGCTCGGTTCCGTGGTTGCCGGGGAAGACCGTCACCACCTTGATGCCCAGCGTCCGGGGCCGCCCGAGGAATCCGGGCATCGTTCCCAGCAGGCCCTTCCGGTCCGGCATCCAGGTGGCGGTCCGCAACGGTTGGACCGCATCACCCCGGGCCAGGGTCGCCAGCGTCTGTTCCATCAGATCAATGCATTCGCCCATCTTCAGCAGGCGGCGGACCTCCTCCTGGTTGATGATCAGCGTGGTCATGGGCTTGATGGAGCGGCGTTTGATTTATGATCTTTGACGTTTTGCAGGCACTGTAGCGAAAGGGGCTGCGGGTGAAGGACGAGGCCAGCAGACCGACGTTCTCGACGGGTTGGGGGCTTGTGCTGGCAACGGCCGGCCTGGCGATCGGGCTCGGCAACATCTGGCGGTTCCCCTACATGATGGGGAAGTACGGGGGGTGCGTGTTCCTGCTGATTTACGTGGCGCTGGTGATCGCCTTCGGCGTCCCCGGGCTGATGGTCGAGTGCGCGCTGGGCCGCCACACTCGCCGGGGTCCGATGGGCGCCTACGCCGCCGTTTCCATGCCGGGTGGAAGGGTTATTGGCGGGCTGCTGGTGCTGACCGTCCTGATGGCCGCGTCCTACTACGGCATCGTGCTGGCGTGGGTCCTTTTCTGCGCGACCTCATTTGCGATCGCGGGCGCCCTTGGCTCGGAGCCGGCATCGTTTGCGGCCTTTCGTGAGAGCTTCTCCGGGCAGATGGTCCTGGTCTTCGTCACCGCCGGGCTTGGCTGCCTGGCCGTCGCCGCAGGCGTGCGAAGAGGGATCCAGCAGCTCAGCACGTGGGGCCTTCCGCTCTTTTTCGGTCTGTTCGTGATCCTGATCGTCCGTGTGCTGAGCCTCGACGGTGCGATGGAGGGTCTGCGGGCGTTCCTCCGCCCGCGGCCCGCCGATTTGAGTGGAGCGACGGTGCTGGCCGCCATGGGCCAGGCGTTCTTCTCACTCGGTCTCGGCGGCACCTTCATGGTCGTCTACGGCAGCTACATGCGCCGGGAGGACTCGATTCCGCGGACTGCGTTCGCCACAGCGGCGGCGGACCTTGCCGCCGCGCTCATGGCGGGTCTGATCGTCGTACCGGCTGTGATCGCGATGGGACTGGATTTGGACACCGGGTACTCGCTTCTCTTTGAGGTGATGCCCGCGGTCTTCGGCCAGATGCCGGCGGGGAACCTCTTCGGCGCGGTCTTCTTCTTCTCGGTGTTCCTGGTGGGGCTGCTCTCCCTGATCGCGGCGTATGAAGTGCTGGTTGCGGCGGCCGCCGATTCCCTGGGCTGGCGGCGTTGGCGGTCGGCGCGTCTGATCCTCGCCCTCCAACTCGCCCTGGCCGTCCCCGGCCTGTTCATCGGAAGCTATATCAAGTACAGCGACCTGATCTGGGGAACCACGATGCAGCCACTGGGAAGCGCCTTGGCCGTGGTCGCCCTGGCTTGGTGCGTGGGGCGGGCACGGGCCCTCCAGGAGATCGCCCGCAGCGGCGATCTTGCCGTGCCGCGATTCTTCTTCTACTGGATCAAGTACGTCATGCCGCTGGGGATCGCGGCAATGCTTATCTACGGGTGGCTGAGCTGGTAGATTGTCCGACGCCCATGCCGGTCTCCGTGACAAGCTCGCAGATCATCTTCGACGCCCTGAAGGCGTGTGGTGTCCGGGTGATCTCGGCGTTGCCCGAGACATGGCTGGTACACCTGATACGCATGGCGGAGGAGGATACCGAGACGATACTGGTGCGTCTGGCAAAGGAGGAGGAAGGTGTCGGCATCTCCGCCGGCGCGCATCTCGCCGGCGTCAAGTCCGCCATGCTGATGCAGAACCACGGCTTGCTGGCATCGGTCAACGGGATCGTGTCGCTGGCACAGCTCTTTCGCATTCCGCTGCTGATGGTCATCAGCCACCGGGGCGAGTTTGGCGAGCGCGATCCCTGGCAGACCGAGGGCGGGATGGTGACGGTGCCGCTGCTGGACGCCCTGGGGATTCCCTGCGAGCGACTCGATGATCCAGCCGGGGTCGCGCGCCAGGTTCACAAGGCGCAGACGCTGGCGACCGCGGCGCTTCGACCTGTGGCGCTTCTGCTGACCCGCGATCTGATGTGGGAGGACTGATGAAGAGGATCGAGGCGATCCGAGCGGTCTACCCGCGGCTGGAGGGCTGCGCCGTGGTGACGATCATGGGGGCGGTGGCGGCTGAGCTCCAGTCGATCGGACACCGCCGGAACTTCTTTTATCTTCAGCACGCCATGGGGCTGGCCTCGTCGATGGGGCTGGGGATCGCCTTGAGCCGGCCGGCGCTGAAGGTCGTCGTCTTTGACGGCGACGGGTCGCTGCTGATGAACCTGGGCGGCCTGACCACGATGGCCCGCTACCGGCCGGGCAACCTCCTGCACGTCGTCTTTGACAACGAGAGCCTGCTCTCCGTGGGCGGCTTTCCCACCGCCACCTCGACCGGCAGCGACCTTGCCGGCATTGCTTCTGCGGCGGGGATCCAGCGGGTCGGGACCGCCCGCACCGTCGAGTCGTTTCGCAAGGCGTTCGGGGCGGCCCTCGATGGGGGCGAGTTGACGACGCTGGTGGCAAAGGTCGAAGCGACGGGTCCCGCGCAGTTCGTCACCGACCTCGGGCTCCTGGAGAACCGCTTCCAGTTCCAGCGATGGTTGAGCGCGGCGACATCCTGACACGCGCCTCGTCAAGAAGAGACTTAAACGCGGTGGATCCTTCCCCGAGTGCGTACGAAGAGAGGCCGATATGTCCAGCGTACTGAAGCAGCTCGTCGAGGAGCTCAAAGCCGGGCGGCTGAAGGTGGTCGATCTCACCCAGCCGCTTCATCCCGGGACACCCGTCATTCACCTCCCCGCCCAGTTTGAGGCGTCGCCGGGGTTCACGCTCAGGACGATCTGCCGGTACGACCAAGCCGGTCCGGCGTGGTACTGGAACGCCGTCGCCATGGGGGAGCACACGGGGACGCACTTTGACGCCCCCGTCCACTGGATCACAGGCAAGGACCGGCCGGACAACACCTGCGCGACGATCCCCGCGCGGCGGTTCATCGGCCCAGCTTGTGTGATCGACCTGGTGGACGAGGTCGCCGCCGATCCCGACTTTCTGTTGAAGCCCGCTCACATTGAACGTTGGGAGGCGGACCACGGCGTGATTGCTTCCGGATCGTGGGTGCTCCTTTGGACCGGATGGAGCAAGCGCCAGGATCCGAAGGCCTTTCTCAACGAGGCCGAGGACGGGCCGCACAGCCCCGGCCTCGCACCTGAGGCGGTCTCAATGCTCGCCCACGAACGCGACGTTCTCGGTGTGGGCGTGGAAACGATCGGGACCGATGCCGGACAGGCCGCGGGCTTCGATCCGCCCTTTCCCTGCCATCACATCATGCACGGCGCGGGCAAGCTCGGTCTGGCCAGCCTCTGCCACCTCGACCAACTGCCGCCGGCGGGGGCGATCGTCATCGCCGCACCGCTGAAGATCGTCGATGGAAGCGGGAGCCCCGTACGAGTTCTCGCGATCGTCCCGACCGAAGCCCATTGAAAGAAGAGCTGAACACGGAGGGCCACTCGACTTCCTATCATGCGTCTAGCTGGCCGATGCCTGTTTATTTCCCCGTGTGGTGTGACTGTCTCGTTGTTGTTGCCAGCACGTCTGGGGCCTTCGCGCGGACGATCAAACGATGAAGATTATCTGCGCCCTGTATTACTACTATCCCTACATCAGCGGCTTGTCGATTTATTGTCGAAAGCTGGCTGAACACATGCTCGCACGCGGGCATGAAGTGACCATCGTCACCAGTCGGTACGATCGCGATCTGGATGCCGAGGAGGAGGTGAAGGGAGTTCGGGTGATTCGCGTCCCTGTCTGGTTCCGATTGGACAAGGGCGTGATCATGGGCTCGTTCCTTCCCACGATCATCCGGCTCGGCCTGCGTTCCGACGTGGTGAACCTGCATCTGCCGATGGTCGAGGCCTGGCCGATTGCCCGGTTGCTGCCGAAAAAGACCGTGCTGACGTATCACTGCCAGATCCGGCTCAACAACCGGACCCTGCTCGGCCGCCTGATGGAAAGAGGGATCAAATCCTCGTTTCGCCGGGCGATCGCGCAAGCGGCCACGACGGTCAGCAGCAGCTTCGATTACGCGGCGAACAACAGCGACTTGAGCGATTCTCTTGAGAAAGTCACGATCATCCCGCCACCGATCGACCCCGTGTCGAGCGACGAAGCGGCACAGATGCAGGCCGACTACTTTCGCTACCGGGCGGACATACCGCCCGGGTCCAAAGTCATAGGGTTTCTGGGTCGAATCGTCTACGAGAAAGGGATTGATTTCCTCATTCATGCCTTCACCGATCTTCAGAAGAAGCACGACGATCTCTACCTCATCATTGCCGGCGACTACACCGACGTTGCGGGGGGCAGCGTCAAGCACATGTTGATGCGCTATCTCAGTGCCCAAGACAACCGCATTCGGTTTACCGGTCGCCTCAACGATGCCGAAGTGGATGCCTTCTACCGCTTCATCGACGTGCTGGCCTTGCCCAGCATCGACGCGATGGAGGCGTACGGGATGGTGCAGGTCGAGGCCATGCTGCGCGGCACCCCGGTGGTGGCGAGCGATCTGCCGGGGGTGAGAACCGTGGTTCAACGCACCGGCATGGGCAAGGTCGTTCCTCGGCGCGACCCCCATGCTCTGGCCATCGCCATCGAGCAGGTGATATACCAGCAGGACTACACGACTCGCTCGGCCGAGGAGGTCTTCCGCTTCCTGGACCTCTCAAGCACGGTTCAGATGTACGAGGAGCTGTTTAAGGGGGTCGGCGAGGTGAGCCGATCAGGCGCCAAGCCACTCACAGCCCCTCCGGCCGGACCGGCGCGGGCGCCGGACCGCGATCGGGCGATCGAACCTTCACCGGCCTCGAGCATCGGGTTGACAGAGAATCAGGCGCACGAAGATCACCACGTCTGTTGATTACCACAAGATGGTTTGGGGCGGTACGGTGCCTCGCCTGTCGGCGACCTACCTTGGGTACCTTCGCTTGAAATACTGCTTGGGGGCGTTGCGCCCCGTCACCGGCAGACTGTTGGACGCAGGCTGCGGCGGTGGCGGTTTTGCAAAAGCCATCAAGCGGTACCGCCCTGATCTGGAAGTGCATGGGATCGATCTCGGAGCGAAGGCAATCGAATGTGCCAAGACCGAGCCGGGCAACGTCATCTTTCGCGTTGGAGATATTTGCAGCTTGCCCTATGGCGATCGCACGTTCGATGCGGTCGTGATTGAGGACGTCCTTGAACATCTGGCTCAACCCCGCAACGCGACTCGTGAGATATCCAGGATACTCAAGGAAGGAGGAAGGTTTCACGCCTTCATTCCACTCGAAGGGGCCGTGTACAGCCTGCACTATTGGCTGCGAAAACTAGGGTGGCGAGCCAAAGAGCGCTTGGCCGGACATATTCAGCAGTTTACGTTGCCGGATATTCGCAACCTTCTCAAAGACAGTGATCTTACTGTTGTTGATATGCAGGGAAGCGGACATCTCCTTGGACAGATTATTGATGTCGGCTACTTCACAATGCTTGCGTGGTCAGGCCGGTCATTGTCGTCAGGCGGTTTGGAGCAGGAACTGGAGGGAAAACCATTCAAACGATTCTTAAAGAACGTCGTCACCGCAGTGACTCATGTCGAGTCAATGGTGCTTGCCTGGGTGCCGGGTTTCGGCCTGCACATTACGAGCGCGAAAGGAAAGGGATCTGATCAACTTCGACCCGGCAATTGACTGGGCCCGGGTCGCGGCCGCGCGGAGGAAGTGGGGGCCCGGAGGTCGCCGCGGCCCTACCTGTTGTCGATGCTCCACGGCCCGGGTCCCACCGCCGCGATCTGGATCAGACCGCCCAGGATGGCGAGGTTCTTCATGAAGTGGATGAGCTGGTCCTGCTGCTGGGGACCCTCGTAGCCCCAGAAGTTGTGAAATATGACGGTTGCCGCTATCAGGAAGACGATGAGCATCGCGGCACCGATCCTCGCCTTGAACCCCACCACGATGGAAAGACCCCCGACGATCTCAAAGAGGATCGCGCCGCCCAGGAGGACCGGCACCAGCGGCAGCCCCTTGGTGGCCATGAAGTCGCCGGTCTGCTCCCACCCAGTGATCTTGTGATACCCGCTGGAGATGAAGATCGCCGAAAGGAGGAGCCGTCCCCCTACGGCGAGGAGTTTTTGAATCGTCTTCATGCTCTACTCCTTGGACGTTGTGGAAGCCGCTTGACGAACGAGTCACAACAGAAGGAAGGTCCACGCGTACGACATGTGCGACGAGACGGTCATGGTACACTCCCGGGATGCAGTATGGGTTCGTCATCGACCACAACTCCTGCATCGGGTGTCACGCCTGCACAGTCGCATGCAAGGCCGAGAACGACGTGCCTCTCGGGCGCTTCAGGACCTCGGTCAAGTATGTAGAGCAAGGCCGGTTTCCCGACATCAAGCGTCATTTTCTCGTCCAGCGGTGCAACCAGTGCACCGACGCTCCATGCGTGACGATCTGTCCGGTCAACGCGCTGGACAAACGCCCCGACGGCATCGTTGATGTCGACCGCGACGCCTGCATCGGATGCAAGGCGTGCATGCAGGCCTGCCCCTACGACGCGATCTACCTCAACGAGGATCTCGGGGCGGTGGAGAAGTGCCACTTCTGCGCACACCGCATCGACAACGGTCTCGCCCCCGCCTGCGAGGTCGTCTGCCCCGTGGGAGCGATCATCTCCGGCGACCTGGATGACCCCTCCTCGCGAGTCGCGCAGCTGGCGCGACAGAGCGGGGCCAAGACGCGCCGTCCCGAGCAGGGGACCGGCCCCAACGTCCACTACCTTGGGGCGGCGGAGGTGGCGCTGGAGCCGGGGAGCGCCTCGCGCCCGTCCATGTACCTCTGGAGCGATCGTCCGCCGGAAAAGCCCGACGCGTGGCCGGTCTCGCTGCCGGTTGTCGAGGACGCGACGGTGGTCCTGGATCAAGGCCACCGGATCGAGTGGGGGTGGCCGGTGGCGGCGTACCTCCTGACCAAGGGGGTCGCCGCGGGTGTGGCGATGCTGGCGCCGTGGTCGGTGAGCCTGGGGCTGGCGGGTCCCGCGGCGGGCTGGGTGCCGGAGGTCCTTGCGACGGTCTTCCTCGTCGCCACGTTTGTCCTGCTCGTGGGGGATCTCGCCAGGCCGCTCTTGTTCTACAGGCTCCTGACCCGGCCGAACCTCTCGAGCTGGCTCGTCAAGGGCGGTGTCATACTCTCTCTCCTGGGGCTCTTGCTTGCCACGGGGATTGTTGCACGGGCGGCGGGCGGCGGGGTCCTTGCCGAGACGCTGCGGTGGCCGACGGCGGCACTCGGCGTCGCCGCCGCCGGCTACACGGCGTTTCTCTTTAGACAGTGCAAGGGGCGGGACCTCTGGGAGAGCAGGCTTCTCTTGCCTCATCTCATCGCTCAGGCGCTGCTTTGCGGGAGTGTCTGTCTGCTGCCATGGGCGCCGGCGAGCGGGGGCCTCAAGGCCATCTTCATCGGGGCGTCCCTCGCGCATGCGCTGATGGCGGTGATTGAGCGGGTCCGCAGCCACCAGACGGCCAACGCTCGCCAGGGAGCGGCGTTTCTGACTTCGATCAGGCTCGGCCCGCTGTCACCCTGGCGCGAGGGTCTGCTCATCGGCGTCGGGCTCTCGCTTGTCCTGGTCTTCGTTGCTCCCGCGATCGTCTTCATTCCGGCCCTGGCGGGTCTCTACCTCTACGAGCACGCCTTTGTCAGGGCCGGGCAACTGCCGCCCCTTTCCTAGAAACACTACCCGCCAGAAGATCAATGCCTTTTCCCGACCGTGTCACCCCCATGGCCTCCTTCCCGCCGATCGAGCGGTGGGACGACTGGGTCGAGTACGACGCTTCCGCGTGGCCGCGGAAGGTCAAGCGCCGCTACATGCTCGTTCCCACCACCTGCTTCAACTGTGAGGCCGCGTGCGGGCTCGTGGCCTACGTCGACAAAGAGACGCTGAAGATCCGCAGGCTGGAGGGCAACCCGTACCATCCCGGATCCCGCGGCCGGAACTGTGCAAAAGGCCCCGCAACGCTCAACCAGATCCAGGACCCCCAGCGGATCCTCTACCCGCTCAAGCGTGTCGGCCCCCGCGGCTCGGGTCGCTTCGACCGCACCACGTGGGACGAGGCGCTCCAGGCCATTGCGGCCAAGGTCCGGTGGGCGCTCGTCGAGGGTCGCCGCACGGAGGTGATGTACCACGTGGGCCGCGCCGGCCACGACGGGTACATGGACCGAGTGCTGAAGTCCTGGGGTGTCGACGGGCACAACTCCCACACCAACATCTGCTCCGCGGCGGCCCGGCTCGGGTACGCCCTGTGGACCGGGGCCGACAGACCATCACCCGACCACGAGCACGCCAAGTTCATCCTGCTGCTTTCAAGCCACCTCGAGACCGGGCATTACTTCAACCCGCACGCCCAGCGGATCATGGCCGCACGCTCCCGCGGCGCCAAGCTCTGCGTCATTGATGTGCGGCTCTCCAACACCGCGTCGATGGCCGACGAGTGGCTCGCGCCCCGGCCGGGGACGGAGGCGATGCTGCTGCTGGCGATGGCCAACGTCATTCTCGAGGAGGATCTCTATGACCGGGCGTTTCTCGAGAGCTGGGTGAACTGGCGCGAGTTCCTCGCTGAGCTGTACCCCGATTGTCCGCAGACGTTTGACCAGTTCCTCATTCAGCTCAAGGAGCACTATGCGTTCGCGACGCCGGAGGCGGCGGAGGCCGAGTGCGGCGTGGACGCTCAGAGGATCCGCCGGATCGCCTGCGAGATCGGGCGGGCCGGAAGCGCGGTGGCCACGCACGTCTGGCGGAACGCCGCCGCGGGCAACCTCGGCGGGTGGCAGGTGGCGCGTTGCCTGCAGTTGCTGGTGGTGCTCACCGGCGCCGTCGGGACGAAAGGGGGAACCCACCTCAACACGGAAAGCAAGTTCGTGCCCCCGCCCTTTCTGACGCCGCCGCCGCAGAGGGTGTGGAACGAGCTCTTGTACCCCCCGGAGTATCCGCTTGCCCACCACGAGCTTTCGTACCTGCTGCCCCACTTTCTCAGCGAGGGCCGGGGAAGGATCGCCGCTTATTTCACGCGCGTCTACAACCCATTGTGGACAAACCCTGACGGGCTGATGTGGGAGCGGGTGCTGACAGATGAATCGCTGATCGAGCTCCATGCGGCGCTGACGCCGGTCTGGAGCGAGACCGCCCAGTACGCCGACTACGTTCTTCCGATGGGTCTGGGCGCCGAGCGGCATGACCTGATGAGCCAGGAGACCCACGCGGCCAAGTGGATCAGCTTCCGCCAGCCGGTAGTGCGGGTGGCGATGGAGCGTCTGGGCAAGAGCGTCGAGCGAACCTCCGATGCCAATCCCGGCGAGGTCTGGGAGGAGGACGAGTTCTGGATCGAGCTTTCCTGGCGGATCGATCCCGACGGCTCGCTGGGCATCCGGAAATACTACGAGTCGC
Source organism: Planctomycetota bacterium (assembly GCA_022564665.1). GTDB lineage: Bacteria > Planctomycetota > Phycisphaerae > Phycisphaerales > SM1A02 > JADFKZ01. The sequence goes on from JADFKZ010000022.1 coordinate 13,294, forward strand.
CCTATCGGCCGGGCCGGAAAATCACCATCGACGAGTACTACCGGTGGATCTTCGCCAACTCCGTGCCCGGACTGCCCGAGGAGGCGGCCAAGCATGATCTGACGCCGCTTCAGTACATGCGGAAGTTCGGCGCATTTCTCGTGGAGGCCGAGACCTACGAGGGCCACATGACGCCGCTTGCCGAGGCCGGAGAGACGGCGGCCGACTCAACGGTGATCAAAGAAGGTCGGCCGGTGGGCGTCGTGGTCGCCGGCCGGGCCCGCGTCGGCTTTGCCACGCCGTCACGCAGGCTGGAGATCTACAGCAAGACCCTGGCTGAGTGGGGCTGGCCTGAGCACGCCCTGCCCGGGTATATCCGGAGCCACATTCACAGAAGCACGCTTGACCGGGAAAGGGGGGAAATCGTCCTGGTGCCGACCTTTCGCCTGCCCACGCTTATCCACACGCGCTCGGCCAACGCCAAGTGGCTCTGCGAGCTTTCGAATACGAACCCCTTGTGGATTCACCCTACCGACGCCGACCGGTTCGGGATCGAGACCGGCAGTCTTGTGCGGGTGGAGACACAAATCGGGCACTTCGTGAACAAGGCGTGGGTGACCGAGGGCATTCGACCGGAAGTCGTCGCCTGCTCGCATCATCTGGGCAGATGGCGGCTCACTGACGAGGCGGACGCCGGCAGGTGGGCGACCGTGAGGGTCGTTCGGCAGGAGATCGCGCCGGGTGTCGTGCGCTTCCGCAGGGTCGAGGATGTCAGGCCTTTTGTCAGCGACGACCCCGACAGCAGCCGCATCTGGTGGACCGACGGCGGTGTTCATCAAAACCTCACCTTTCCCGTTCAGCCCGATCCCGTCTCCGGGATGCACTGCTGGCACCAGCGGGTGACGGTGAGCCGGGCCCCGGCCGGCGATCGCTATGGTGATGTCGTGGTGGACACGAACAAATCGATGGACGTGTATCGCCGATGGATTGAGATGACACGGCCCGGGCCCTCGGCTGAGGGCCTCCGCCGGCCCCTGTGGTTCACGCGAGCGGTCAGACCGGCCCCGGAGGCGTATTACGTTTAGTCTAGTCAGCTGCTTGGCGTCCTTGCCTGCGCAGCTGAGCCTTCGGGGCTTCGCCCCTCGGGATACCCGGCATCCTGCCGGGGTTGGCCGCCGCTTGGCGTCCTGCCGGGCGCGGCTGGGGCGACGCCGCATCGATTGTCCTGCCGTCGTTTGGTCGCCAACCAAAGATCGCTGGCAGCCGACAGCGCTCAACTCCGCGTCGGCGTCGGCCGATCAGGTTCCAATGTCGACAAAGGGTGGGTCCCAGGAGAGGCCTGAGGGGTCGAAGCGGCCGACCTCAGCGGTCATGCACCGGTTGGAGAACCTGCTCGGCCAGCTCCAGGGCCACAGCAGCAACATCCACGATCTCTGGCAGGCGGGCGAGTCCGCCCAGCTAAAGCTCCTCGTCGCCCAGCTGAAGGGTCTGACGTGCGAATCCGACCAACGCCTTATTCGTGAGATGGCGGATCAGCTGGACTCACTGCTGCTTGGCGAGGAAGCGGAAGCATCCGCGTTGTGCGAGAAAATCGAAGCGCTCATCCATCTATGCCGCACGGTCGAATGACGCAAAAGGACCCTAGCTCCTTAATACCTTCGTGAGATCACCGCCTCGGCAAGCGTCTCGAGCATGTCCCGCGCCGGTCCGGGTGAGAGGCTCGTGAGACGGCCCTTGGCGTCTTCGACAAACCGGGTCGCCTCGCCGCGGGCGTCGGCGACTGCGCCGCTCTCGACCAGCCGCAGGCGAAGCTTCTGGGCGTTGCGGCTGGTGAACTCTCCAAGGGCCTCTACTCGCAGCTGCGGCTCGGCGGTGGCCAGATAGCGAATCAGCGGCAGCGTCACCTTGCCCGAATGCAGGTCACGGCCCAAGGACTTGCCCACGACCGCTTCATCGCCGGTGATATCCAGCAGATCGTCCTGGATTTGAAAGGCGATGCCGAGGTAGAGGCCGTAGAGCCGCATCGACTCGCAGAGGGTGGCGTCAGCGCCGGAGAGCACTGCCCCCAACCGGCAACATTCGCCGATCAGGGACGCGGTCTTGGACCTGACGATCTGAAAATAGGTCCGCTCGTCGATGTCGCAGTCATCGCGATGGTGAAGCTGGAGCAACTCTCCCTCGCAGATGGTGTTCGTCACCTCGCCGAGGTAGAGGTTGATCGCGGGATCCATGACCGAGGAGCAGAGGCTGAAGGCGTTGGAGATCAGGTAGTCACCGAGCATGACCGCCGTCTCGTTGCCCCGCAGGTTGTTCAAGGTGGCTACCTTCCGGCGGATTCGGGCCTCATCGAGTACGTCATCATGGACGAGCGTGGCGAGGTGGATCATCTCCACGACCGCCGCCACGATGCGATGTCGTTCCGTCAGCTCCGAGCTGTCCCAGGGTGGCCGGCCGACGGCGAGCCCGGTCAATAGCAGGAGCAGCGGCCGAAGCCGCTTGCCGCTGTACTGCTCGATGTGCCGGCACAGCGCGTTGACCGCCGAATGATCGCTGGCGAGCTGCCGCTCGAGTATCACGACGACCTCCTCGAGTTGCTCGGTGAGCACCGTGGCCACCGGGAGGTCGATCTGGGCGAGGTTGAGAATGCCGGGCATGGCCGTAAGGAGGCTCGAGGCGGGCGTGGTGATCGGGGTCGCCAATTGTAGAGAAACCGGCCGCCGCCGCCCAGGAGCTGGCAGGCTACGTCGTGGAGCCTAAAAGCGGCGATCGTCCTCAGCACCGCCAGACCCAGCGGGCGTTCCCGCGGATCGAAGCCAGGAGGAGGTTGTGAAACCGCTCCTATTTATCCGCCACGAGGTAGGCGATCCAGCCGGCGTCCGCGTCGCCCTCGACGGTGGGGGTGAACTCGTCGTTTCCCTGGCCGGTCTTCTTGTCCGTGCCCTCCCAATACGTCGTCACCTTGGCAAACCCCGCCTCACGGAGGAGCTCCTGTAGCTCCGGGAGCGTCCACAGACGCCAGTCGTAGGTGAAGGCCTTTCTGATCTCGGAGCCGTCGGGGAAGCGGTAGTGGATGTAGTTGAGGGCGTCGCCGGTGATCGGGTTGTAGGAGTGCTGGTCCCAGATGTAGGTGAAGCCCGCCACCCGGCGTTTTTCCTCCATTTCGCGGAAGGCGTCGCTGCCGCCGTAGGCGTCGATCACGAAGAGGCCGTCGTCGACGAGCGCCCGGTGCGCCCGCCGGAAGTAATGGCGCAGCTCCTGGCGCGTCTTGAACAGGTAATAGCTGAAGTTCATGGCCAGGACGCAGTCCACCGGGGGGGTCCTGACCTGCCGCACATCACCCTTGCGGAGCGACAGCCGCTGTTGCTCATCGGCCGTCAGCCGCTCGGCGAGCTTTGATCTGGCCCAGTCCAGTACGCTGGTATCGATGTCGACGGCGATGGCGGTGTTCTTCCGGCGCCGCTTGACCCATTCAATGCTGGTCGCGGCGCTGCCGCAGAAATCCTCCCGGACGTGATGGGCCAGCCGCCGGCGGCGCTGCCGCCACACCTGGTCGATAAAGTCGCACTCGGCCTCGGTGTTCTGGACGGAGAGCTCGTACAGCTCGTAGGAATTGCTGCTGGCGGCCGTCCGCCGGCTCCGGCGGCGTGCCGGTTTTGGCTTGCTCATGGTCAATTATTGTCAGCCTTCCCTTTACTCGATCGGCTCCAGCGTCAACGGATCGCGGAGGGGCAGATGGGTAACGCTTCCGCCGAAGAACTCGCTCATCTGGGCCCGGCCCTCGAGGTCGCCGGCGGCGATCTCGTCCCACCTGCCCACCACCAGAAACGCCATCTCCTCGGGGACCAGATACTTTTTCGCCACCCGCATGATGTCATCTGATGTGACCGCCCGCACATGGTTCCGGTAGGTCTGCCAGAAGGCAGGGTCCCGTCCCGTCAGCTCGTCGTCGACGAACAGCCTCAGCATGCCCGCTTTGGACTCGAACCGCCGCGGGAAGGTCTCGATGAGGGCGCCGGCGGCCGTCGCCAGCTCCTCGGTCCCGACGTGCTCACTGCGGATCCTGCGTATCTCCTGGAAGATGATCTTGGCGGCCAGCGCCACCGTGCGGTTCTTGGACTGGAAGGACGCCTGAAACTCGCCGGGATAGTGGACACGGGGCCTGAAGGTCGAGCGGGCTGAATAGGCCAGCCCTTCGTCGCTGCGCACGCGGCGGACGATGCGGCTGGTGAACCCGCCTCCCCCGAGGATCCTGTTGGCCATGATCAGGGCGAAATAGTCGGGGTGATCGCGGCGGATCGACCGCAGACCGATCGAGACCCTGCCCTGGGGGATGTCCTTTTCCACGTGGTAGACGCCCGGAACGAAGGTGGCCCGGGGAGCCGGTGGATCGGGGACGGCCGCTGCCGCCTCCCAGCCCGCCAGCCCCTTTTCGAGACGCTTCAGCATTCGCGGCGGATCGAAGTCGCCGGTGACGGCCACGATCAGGTTGCCCGGGTGAAAGATCCGTCGGTGCATCGATCTCAGGCCGTCTTCGGTGATCGACTCGATCGACGACGCCGTCGGCTGCGCGGCCTCAAAGTGATTGTCACCGTAGAGCAGGGAACGCCACTCGCGGGATAGGATCGACGCGGCGTGGTCGTTGCGCTGCTTGAGCTGCTCGATGACCTGCTGCTTATAGATGGCGAGCCGGTCGGCCTGGAAGCCGGGACTGCGGAGCATCTGAAGGAACAGCGTGAAGCTCCTGTCAAAGTTCGACGCCAAACAGTTCAGTGTTGCCACCGAGCGTGTGCCGCGCGAGGACGTGGACGCAATGGCCGCCAGGAAGTCGAGCTCCTCATCAAGATCTTCGGCCAAGATGCTCGTGGTACCGCCGCGTCGAATCATGGCCCCGGTTGAGGCGGCCAGGCCCGTCTCCTGGGGGCCGTCGAGGTCATCGGCCCCCTTGAAGCTGAAGACCACGTTGATCAGCGGGAATTCGTGGCTCGGGGCGAGATAGACCGGCACACCGCTGGAGAGGGTGTGACGGAAGTCGGCCGCCTTTGGTGGTTCGAAGGCAAGCGGCGGGAAGACGATCTCGTCGGGATGGGGCGGGATGTCGGGTCCGGCGGCGGCGCCGCCGGCCGCCGCGCCGATCAAGGTCGAGATGGTGATACAGAAAGTCCAGTGTCGTCGGCGCATGGTGTAGTGGCTCGCTGTGTCAGTTGCCGGATGCCGCCTGAAGCTCGGCGATCCGCTCGCGGAGCTTTTTGATGAGGTAGTGGGCGGCCTGTGCCCTCCCGGGCTCGGTGGTATCCAACCGCCCTTGGAGCCCGGCGATGATCATGTTCAACTGGCTGGGATCCTGGATCTGGCTCATCCAGCTGAGCGTCTGCCTGACCATCGCGCTTGACGCTTCGTCCATCGCGGCAAGCTCGGGGTCCGGGGGCTTGGCGGTCGCCTTGCGGGTGTAGATCGCCACGGCGCTGTTGGTGGAGTCGAAATACTTCCGGGCCACGTCCATGATCCTGTCGGCGGTGACCGCCTGGAGCCTGGCCGGGCTGTCGTTGATGTACTCCCACCCCGTCCCCGACGCGCTTCCAAGGGCTTCATACATGCCCAACTGGACCATGAGAGAGAAGTTGCTTTGCAGCCGCCGGTAGGCGTTGGCGGCGATCCGGTTCTTGACCTTCTCCAGCTCGCGGTCGGCCACGGGTTCGGTCTGAAGCCGCTGAATCTCCTCGTACCACGCCTCTTCGAGCTCTTGGGGGGTGGCTTCGCCCTTGATCTGGGCGCGGAAGGAGAAGGAGCCGGCGTACTTGCGGCTGTCCTGGCCAGCCGACGCCGAAGAGGCGATCTCGCGTCCCTCCACCATCGACTTGTAAAGCCGGCCGGTGCGCTGGTTGAGGATCTGGGCCGCCACCTCCAGCGCGAAGCTGTCGGCGTGATTGAAGGGGACGGTGTGGTAGCGGACCTCGACCTGCCCCTGGCAGTCGCACTCGGCGAGCATCCTCATCTGTGCCTTCTGCTGGACCTCGAGGGTGACCACCGGGGGTGGGTCGTGCTCGGGCCGTGAGAGCCGGCCGAAGTATCGGCGGATGACGGGCTTGACGGCAGCGGCCTGGAAATCTCCGATCACGATCCCCACGATGTTGTTCGGCCGGTAATAAGTCTCGAAATAACGCTCGGCCTGCGGGCGCGTGTAGCTGTTGAGGTCGCTCGGCCAGCCGACAACCGGCCAGGAGTAGGGCGACGATTGCCAGAACATGGCGTTGAATTGTTCGCGGAACTCTCCGGTCGGCGTGGACTCGGTCCGCAGCCGGCGCTCCTCGTGGACCACGTCCCGCTCCGCGTAGAACTCGCGGAAGACCGAGTCGCGGAGACGGTCGGACTCCATCCACGCCCACAACTCGAACTTGTTGCTGGGAACACTGATGAAATAGAAGGTCAGATCGTGCGTGGTGAAGGCGTTCATGCGTGATCCGCCGAGCTTGGTGTACACCTCGTCGAACTCGTCCTTGACGATCACCTTCCGGTGCTCATCCATGAGCTGTCCCAACTTCGCCCGCAGCGATTTCATCTCCTCGGTGTCGTGGGCGGGATCCCAGGGATCGTCGATCATGCCCCGCCGCCAGCGCTGGTACTGCACGGAGAAGACCAGCTCGTTGAGCCGGTCCTTGACCGCCTTCTGCCGCTCGATGAGCCGACGGTCGCGTTCGGCGTCGCGGGTGCCGATGGTCCGCGTGCCCTTGAACATCATGTGCTCGAAGAAGTGGCTGATCCCGGTGATCCCCGGCCGCTCGTTGGCGCTTCCGACCTTCGCCACCCAGCCGGCCGTAATTGAGTTGGGCTGATCGGGCCGCTCGACCAACAGGAATTCCATGCCGTTTTCAAGGAGAAGCGACTCGACCTCGACGTGCTGCGCGAGTGCCGTCCCGCGCAGAGCGAAGGCGAGCATCGTCATACCAATGAAAAAGCGACGACACATACCTGAGCTCCAGTCCGGACTTTTGTTTTGGTGGCGATCGATACCGTCGGAAGGATAGGGTAAAACGCCAGAACATCAATACGCAGGTGTCACCGTGGCCCGAAGCACCAATTCTCGGTGGCCGGAGGCGGCCGGCACCGCCGTGCGCTACGGGGTGTTGTCCAGGACGTCGTGGACGCGGATCCACTGCCACCGCGGCCGCCACTTGTTGACGACCTGAACGTGCGCGGGGTGTGCGACGTAGCCGGCGTAATCGGTTTCGGTGGCAAACCCGACGTACAAGCCCACGTCGTAGTCGCCGTCGATGGTGTCACGCCCCACCTCCAGATGCTTGCCCGCGTAGTAGGACACCACCCCGGGGATTGTGGCGAGCATCGAGTCGCAATCGGCGATCAGCTCGTTGGCGTCCGCGGGGTCGTTGAGCTTGAAGAAGGCCAGGTGGTTGATGCGAGCGGGCCGGGGCGGGCCCGGGGGCGCCGTCGCGCACGCCGTCAAGAAAGCGGCCAGCCCCAAGAGCAGTGCGTTTCGGCCCACGGCGCAGTTTCCTCCAGGTGCCACACGCGGCTCGTTCATCTTCTGTTGATGTCGCGGGGATGTCCAGGGTTGGAGGCTTGTGGGTCTTCGAGCGGGAGTCAAGGGGGTTCGGGGTTCGGGGTTCAGGGAGAGGGCTGACAGCCGCTTCATCGTTACACACCTGTTACCAAGCCCGGGCCGCTTTGGACGTATTTCTTATGGAGGTGATGACGCACTCTTTAGGGAGATCCGGCATGCTGACACACTTTCGCCCGCTGTCGACCGTCCTGGCACTGGTTGGGGCCCTGATGCCTGCAAGAGTCGGGCTTTCCCAGACCACCGATCCCTTGGGTTCCCTCGGCCGGGCCACCTCCGTCGTGATCCCACAGACCAGATCCTTCCGTCTGACGCCCGAGTCGCAGGGTGTCCAGATCGAATCGGTGGAGGCTCGCGTCGAGATCCTCGAGCAGACCGCCCGCACGACCCTGGAGATCTCGCTCGTCAACACCTCCGGCCGCCGCGATGACGCGATCGTGCTTCTGCCGGTGCCGCGCGGCGCGGTGGTGAGCGGGTTTGCCTTCCAAGGGACGGCCTCGGAGCCGACCTGGGACGTTCTTCTCGCCGACGACGCCAGGCGTCTCTACGACGCCCTCGTGGCCAAGATCCTCGACCCGGCGCTCCTGGAGTTTGCCGGCTACAACCTGATCCGTTCGAGCGTCTTCCCCGTCGCCGCCCATGGCACGCAGAAGGTGCAGGTGACCTATGAGCACCTGCTCGCCGTCGACGGCGACCGGGTCGACTACGTGCTTGCCCGCAGTGAATCGCTGAAAGGGCGACGGCCCTGGCAGATCTCCGTCGAGATCACGTCCAGTCACCCGATCTCGACTGTCTACTCGCCGACCCACGAGATCCTCTCGACGCGGCTCGGGCCCGGGCGTTTCTCCGTCTCGCTCGCCGAGGCCGCGAGCCTCGAGCCAGGGTCCTTTCGACTTTCCTATCTGCGTGAGCGTGAGGGGGTGACCTCGTCGCTCTTTTGCTACCCCGACCCGTCCGTCGGGGGCGGGTTCTTTCTGCTTGTTGCGGGTCTGCCGGCACATGTCGGCCAGACCACGAACAGGCTCAACCGGGAGGTGACGATCGTCATCGACCGCTCCGGCAGCATGGCCGGTGTCAAGTTGGACCAGGCACGCGCCGCAGCGCTAGAGATCATCGAAGGTCTCCAAGACGGCGAGGCGTTCAACGTGATCGACTACGCGTCGGCCATCGCTTCCTTTGCGCCGCGCCCCGTCTACAAGAACCCCGACACGGTGCGCGCCGCGCGGCGATACCTGGCGTCGATCAGACCCGCGGGTGGAACGAACATCCACGACGCCCTGCTTGAAGCCCTGGAGCAGGAGCCCCTCGATGGGACGCTTCCGATCGTCCTGTTCTTGACCGACGGCCTGGCCACGATCGGCAGGACTTCCGAGAGCGGCATTCGCCGGATGGTTGAGCAGGCCAACCGCCACGGTCGCCGCGTCTTTACCTTTGGTGTGGGCCAGGACGTCAACGTCCCATTGCTGGACCGGATCGCCGATGTCACCCGGGCCACGGCCACCTACGTCCTGCCCGGCGAGGATATCCAGGTGAAGGTCGCGCGGGTGTTCAAGCGGCTGAACGGCCCCGTTCTTGCTGAGCCGACACTCCGGACACTCGACGCCGACGGCGTCCTCAGCACGCGTCTTGCCGGCGAGCTGATCCCCGCCGATCTGCCCGATCTCTTCGAAGGTGACCAGCTCATCGTGCTTGGGCAGTACCGCCAACGCGGCCCGATCACCTTCCAGCTTAAGGGCAACTACCTGGGGCGGTCCCGGACCTTCTCCTTTACCTTCGACACGACGAAGGCCACGACGCGGTACGCATTCGTCCCGCGATTGTGGGCCACCCGGCGGATCGCCTATCTCGTTGACCAGATCCGGCAGGCCGGGGCGGACTCGTCGGGAACGGGCGTGTCGCTGGCGGCCGGCCGCTGGCGGGAGCTCGTCGACGAGATCGTTGGGCTGTCGACGACCTACGGGATCCTGACCGAGTACACCTCCTTCCTGGCGAGGGAGGGGACGGACCTTTCCGATTTCCCGGAGCTGGCCGCCCGATGCAGCCGCGAGCTTGACGAGAAGGCGCTGCGCACGCGTTGGGGCGCCGGCGCGGTCAGCCAGGGGATCAACTACAACCGCCAGAAGGCTCAGGTCGTCGAGAACCGCGCCAACAAGCTCGTCAACGAGCGTCTTGAGCTCATCGAGTTTACAGCCGTGCAGCAGATGTGTGATCGAGCCTTCTTCCGGCGTGGCAACCGGTGGATCGATTCGCGATTGCTGGCCGTCTCGAAGTTCATCGAGCCGCATCAGATCCTCATGATCGGGAGCGAGCCGCACTTCCAACTTCTCCGGAGGCTCGAGCGCCAGGGCCGCCAGGGTGTCCTGTCCCTGGCGGGCGAGATCCTCCTGGAGGTCGACGGCAGAGCGATCCTGATCACCGATGGTTGCTGACCGCAACCCCCCACCCCCCACCCCCCACCCCCCCACTCCCGAACCCCGAACCCCGAACCGCCAACTCAAGGAGCAACCAAATGACCCTTTTCTTCGGCCACACCGCCTCCCGTAACACGGCAATCGTCCTCACCGGTTTCATTTCGGTTGCGCTCGGGGGCTTCTTCGATCAACCGACAGCCCACGCAAAAGATGCACCCGCGGTCCCCCGCGAGCCGCGGACGATCGACCTGGCCATCTGCCTGGATACGTCGGGGAGCATGAGCGGTCTGATCGAGGCCGCCAAGCAGAAGCTCTGGGCGATCGTCAACGACCTGGCCCTGGTTGAGCCGACGCCGAGGCTGCGGGTGGCGCTCTTGACATACGGCAACAACGATCATGACCCCGAGAACGGCTGGGTGCGGGTCGACAGTCCGCTCACCGACGACCTGGACCAGATCTCCAAGAAGCTCTTTGCGTTGACCACCAACGGCGGGACCGAGTACGTCGGACGCGTGCTCCAGTTTTCCGGGCAGCTCGATTGGCACCCCTCCGACGACGCCTTCAAGCTGGTGGTGGTGGCGGGCAACGAATCCGCCGACCAGGACCAAGAGGTGCCGTTTCGCCAGATGTGCAAGACGCTCATCGGCCGCGGCGTCATGATCAACTCGATCTACTGCGGACCGGCCGCCGACTCGATCGCCCCGGGCTGGCGGGAGGTGGCACGTCTCGCCGACGGGCAGTTTGCGTCGATTGACCAGAACCACGGCACGATCGTCGTCGAGACCCCCTTTGATGAGCAGCTGGCGACATTGAGCACGGCGCTCAACGCAACCTACCTTCCCATCGGGGCACGCGGTGCGAGCGGTCTTGCCAACCAGTCGGCGCAGGATAAGAACGCCGAGAGCCTCAACTCCGCTGCGGCCGCCACCCGCGCCCTGACCAAGGCGCAGGGGCTCTACCACTGCTCCTGGGACCTGGTCGACGCGTGCCGCGCAGGGGAGATCAAGCTCGAGGAGGTCAGCATTGCCGACCTGCCCGAGCCGATGCGCGATATGACGCTCGCCCAGCGGAAGTCATACATCGACGACCAGGCCGGCAAGCGCACCACAATCCAGAAGCAGATCGCCGAGCTGACCGCCAAACGCCAGTCCTTCGTCCAGGCCGAGATGAAGAAGAAGGCGGTGGACGACTCGAAGGGGTTTGACAGCGTCATCCGCCGGGCCGTCAGGCAGCAGGCGGAAGCGAAAGGGTTCGAGTTCAATGACGGGTAGAAGAGGGCTGTCAGCTGTCAGCTATCAGCCGGAGATGTCCCGACCCTCTTCTCTTGCCGATAGCCGATAGCCCGCAAAGGTAGAAGCTCCTGTGCCTCTATACTCCTAGCACCATGTCACGCCCCGTCGTCCTCGTCGTTGAAGATGACACGGCCATCCGTCGTGGGCTGGTGGACGCCCTGCGCTACGCGGGCTACGAGGTGCTGGAGTCCGACAACGGCTCGGGGGGTCTTGAGCTGGCGATCGAGTCGCCGGTCGATCTGGTGCTGCTGGACGTGATGCTTCCAAAGCTCGACGGCTTTGGTGTTCTCAAGGAGCTGCGCCGGAGCCAGCCCACGCTACCGGTCATCATGGTGACCGCGCGCGGAGCAGAGGAGGATCGTGTTCGAGGGCTCACCGACGGGGCCGATGACTACGTCGTCAAGCCCTTCAGCGCAAAGGAGCTGCTGGCCCGCGTCGATGCCGTGTTGCGTCGTTCGCCGCAGCGGTCGGCGGACGTCGAGGCGCTTCGCTTCGACGGGCGGATGATCGACCTCGCCCGCCGGGAAGTGACGTCGGCGGACGGCTCGACGCGGCAGCTCACCGACCGCGAGGTTGCGATCCTGCGGTATCTGGCCGTCAGCAGGAAGCGGGCGGTCGACCGGCGCGAGCTGTTGCAGCACGTCTGGGGGCTCAACCCCAGGGGAATCCACACGCGGACGGTGGATATGCACATCGCCCGGCTGCGCGAGAAGATCGAGGAGGACCCGGCAGACCCCAGGATCATCTTGACCGTCCGCGGCAAGGGCTACATGCTTGCCGAGACGGTCCAGGAAGTGGGGGAGGTTGCATCGTGAGGTCCCGGCGGTCGTGGTGGATGGTCTTCGGTCTCTGCGCGGCGATCGTGCTCGCGGCTTTGGCCTGGATCACGGTGACGGTTGCGCATCTGGAGCGTGCGGAAGCGGCCGCTCGGGCCGACGCACGCCACCAGGAGGCGCTGCGACTGGCGTTGTGGCGGATGGATTCGTGGTTGGCCCAGCTTCTTGCGCGGGAGGCGGCGCGTCCCTACTTCGACTATCAGTCTTTCTACCCGCAGGCGAGCGCCTACACGAGCGGGCTGAATCCGATCGAGTCGGGCGAGGTGCTCACGCCCTCGCCGTTGCTCTCCTACCAGTCGGAGTACTTCCCCCTTCACTACCAGGTGGCCCCCGACGGCCGGGTGACTTCGCCGCAGGTCCCAAGCGGCGCCCTCCGCCGACTTGCGGAGGATGTGTATCTGCCGGCGGAGCAGATCGTCACCAACGCCTCGACGTTGAACCGGCTCAGCAACCTGAAGCGCGATACGGTCGCCTGCGTGGCCGATTTCGAATCGCAGAACCTCGTCGAAACGCCGGCCACCGAGCCGGTTCAGGTCTCTCCGCTTCAGGAGGATATCGCCCAGCAGCTGGGGGCAAGACAGGACTGGGTCAAGCGTCAAGGCGCCTCCCGCGAGGCGGTCCAGCAGAAGGCGAGCCCGCTGCCGCCGACGAACCGGGGGCTCGCCGATGCCGTCCAGCGGCCGGTGGTCGACGTCGGCTCGCTTGTTCCCTTCTGGTCGAGCGCCGGCAGAGACGGAGCCGATGAGCTGGTCTTTGCCCGGAGTGTCCAGATCGGCGATCAGCAGTTCTATCAGGGTTTCCTGTGCGATTGGCCGAAGTTGCGGGCGACGCTGCTG
>JADFKZ010000023.1 GCA_022564665.1 Planctomycetota bacterium
AGTTCGGCAGCATGCAGCTGACAAGCGAGTCCGCCCACGGTGGTCGCTGGTCGTTTCGGTTCGAGACGGACGGAGGGTCGCTCTCGGCCCGGGTGCCAACCGCGATGCTTGGGGTGTTGCCTGGTGGCGACTATGTCGTCTCCGCCTGGATACGCACCGTCGGCCTGACCCACGCCCGGGCCCGGATCGCCGCCGGGCTGTACGACGCCCGGGGCAATCTCATCCCCGAGAGCCGCGTCAGCAGCCCGCTGTGCCGGACCGATGGCCGCTGGCAGCACGTGTCGGTGGAGCTCTACGGCGATTTCGAGGATGCCGCGGACCTGGTGGTGGAGCTGGAGCTGCTGCAACCGCAGCAGTTCACCCGGCGCCAAGCAGGCCCCGCCCAGCCGCTTCATCAGGATCTTGCGGCACAGGCCTGGTTTGACGACGTCGCCGCGTGGCAGCGGCCGCGGATCGAGCTCACCACGGATTCTCCGGGCAACGTCGTCAGCGCGACGGAGACAGCACGGTTGAACCTCTTCGTCCGTGATCCCCTTCCCGGCGGCTTGATGGGTCGCCTGCGGGTCTACGATCTGCGGGGCGAACCAGTCCACGACGAGAGCTTCGAGCTCCCCCAGGGCGTGTGGCGGAACCAGGTGGAGCTCAGGCAATTCGAGTACGGCTGGTATCGCGCGGTCCTGGAGGTTTCGGACCGCGACAACGTCCTGGCAAGCCACTCGCTCAACATCACCCTCCTCCCGCCACGGCGTCGGTCGTCAGCGACAAGGGAACCCCTCTTCGGCGTCGTGCTGAAAACCATGCCCCAGGAGGACATCCCCACAATCGTGGAGATGGTCCGACATCTCAACATCGGGTCCGCCACCATCCCGCTGACCTCCGAGACCACCGGCGCCGGCGGCGTTTCCAAGGCGATGCTCGAACAGTTGGTCGAGCAGCTTCTTTCTTTGAACCACATGGAGCTGACGATGTCGGTCAAGCGGCTGCCGGCCGACCTGTCGGCACAGGCGGGTCTTGACCCCACCCAGGTGCTTCAACTGCTTGGGCGGGAGCAGGCACACCGGCGGGATCTGCTGGAGATGGTTCCAATCAACGTGGGGCTGAAGGTTCCGCGCTGGCTCTTGGGCATGCCGGGATCGCTCCGGACGATGCCTCAGACCCGGCTGGAATCACTGTTGAAATCCACCCGGCAGGCGCTGGAGCAATTCCTGCGGGCGCCGATCATCTACGTGCCAGCGTGGGCGGAAGAAGAGCTGGTGCCGCTTCCGCGGGGCAACCGCTATTGGGTCACCGTGCCTTACCAGATTCAGCCTGCTGCACTGGAGCTCTATGCATCCCGGTGGCCGATCGAACAAGACCCGCTTCATACCACGCTCATCCGCCTGCCGCCTGAGAGCTATCCACCGCTGGAGCGCGTGATCGACCTGTCCCTCCGGACGCTTTACGGCTGGAAGGCGGGTCTGCCCCACATGGCGATCACCCCACCCTGGACACGACAGCTCCGGCCGCGGCCCCAGATGATGCCCGACCCGTCCTATGCCGCCTGGCGGGTGCTGGCCCAGCAGCTGGAGGGTCGCACCTTTGCCGGCCCGCTTCCGATCGCAGCGGGCGTCCAGTGCTGGATCCTTTCGACGCCCGGCTCCGGCGACACCGCCCTCGTGGCGTGGAGCGACCGGGACGACGCCGAGGAGCCCCACATCCGGCTCCATCTCGCCAGCGGTCCCGTCGACGTCGTCGACCTCTTGGGTAACCGCCGGTCGATCAAACCCCACGATGGCGTCCACACCGTGACGCTGGGCAGACTTCCCCTTTTCATCGAGAAGATAAACGGCTCGCTCGCGCGGTTCCGAGCAGGCTTTTCCATCGAGCCGAGCTTCGTCCCCGCACGGCATCAGCGTCAAGATCACCGGATCATCATGAGCAACCCCTGGCCGGTGGCGATCTCGGGCACGATCCGTCTCCAGCCGGCCCCCGGGTGGCGGATCATGCCACGCAGCCAGCGGTTCTCGATCCCGCCCGGCGAGCAGACGCAGCTGCCGATCGAGGTGGTCCTCGGCCGCAACATGCTTGCAGGGCCCGCCCGCGTTGAGGCGCAGGTCCAGCTGACCGCCGATCGCGACTACCGCCTCGTGATCAGCACTGATCTGGAGGTCGGGTTGAAGAACGTTGAGTTTGCGTCAGGCTGGCGCGTGGCCGGGGATGATCTCATCGTAAGCCTGGCGGTGACCAACACCGGCGCCGAGCCCCTGTACCTGCAGGCCTATGTGTCGGCGCCGGGGATCAGCCAGCACCGTCGCCCGTTCGCCACGCTCGACGCCGGCCAGACCGCCGTGCGGACATTCCGGCTCGAAGGGGGCGCCAATATTCTCGCCGGCAGCAGGATCCACCTCGGGGTCACCGAGCGAGGCGGTAGCGCGCGTCTGAACCGCGTGTTGGACATCCCGGCGCTGCTGGAGAATTGACGCCGCCAAGACAAAAAAGAGACTGGTACCGTTTCCACTTGGCCAGCTTCGCGCTCAGAAGAACTCACCGCGGTGAATCCTTCACGTGTGCTGAGGATACCGACCCGCACGCAACGTCCTGGGAGTGTGGCGTTTCTGCGGAGCAAACGAAACGCGAAAGTCTCCTGCTGGAAGAGGCACTAGCGCGCACCGGCAGCCGGGGGCCGACCGTTGATGATTGCCCACCGGACATGTGTCACCATCCAGGTGCCGTCAGGCTGCCTGGTAATCTCCAGCACCCACAGCGTCCGGTGCGGTCCATAGCCCCCAACAAGCGTCGTCACACAGGAAAGCTCAACCCTCGCCGTCCGCCGTGTCCGGCTGTGGGCATCGAGCTTCCAGATCGTGTTCGACTCGATTCGCCACCGGCCGTCAAGCTCCTCGATGAGACGCTCGATGGCCGCCCGCGAATGACGTGGGTTGGTGGCCGCGCCGAAGGCGAGCGTGGCATCGGGCGCAAACAGCTCCCCGGCACGCTCGATGTCCGCGGCCACCGCGGCCCCGACCAGGGCCAAGGTCAGCTCGCGGGCGTGCTCGCCCGACGTGACGACCAATCGCGCGGTCCCAAAGACCGCGGCCCCGGCAACCATCAGAACACCGGCAACCGGAAGTCGCTCCCGACGCCCGACTCGCATTGCGACCCACATCCAACCGCCACCGAAACCCAGCAGCACGAGCCCCATCGGATAGGGATTTTCAAGGATGTAGAGGGTAAAGAAACCCGCGGCGAGGGGAATTGGCATTGTTGTAGCCTTGTCCAAGGCTGTTCCGATAGATCATAGTGCCGCACACGATCGCTACGCCTTCGACTCTGTCGAGCAATATCGACTGCCTCGGCGAGCGGAATGCGGACCTCGCCGAGAAGCTCGCCAACACCCGTCCGTGCCCGAATATCAGGTTCGAGCCGACAGCGCAGGGCGTGCCGGCAGTCATCCTCGGCGGAACCCCCCTGTGCAGCCGCCATCGGCCGCTCGACGAGGCCCAGCGTCTCGCCGAGCAGTGCGACGTTCTCGAGCACGCGGTCGTCATCGTCTTGGGGTTCGGCGCCGGCTACCACGTCGAGCGTCTGGCGGCCCTGCTTAAGAAGACCGGCGTCATCATCATCTTCGAGCCGGACATTGCACTGCTCAGAAGCGTCTTGGAGCGGATCGATCACTCCTCCTGGCTGCGAGGCGCCCCCGTGATCTGGATCACGGACCCCGATGACCGCGGGGTGCTGGGCGCAAAGCTCCAGAGTGCCGAGTCGATCATCGCCCAGGGCGTGACCTACCTCCAGCACCCCGCCAGCCGCCAGCGTCTCGCCGAGCCGGCGAGCCGGTTCGCCTCGGTCTTTGCCGAGTTTGTCAACACCGCAAAAGTCACCTTCCTGACGACGCTCATGCGGGCCGCCGACACCGTCCGCAACCTCCTGGCGAACCTCGACCACTACGCGGCCGGAGCGGGCATGACTCAGCTTCAGGACGCGGCCAGGGGATACCCGGCGATCGTCGTCTCCGCCGGACCGAGCCTCCAGAGGAACATCCACCAGCTCGCCGATCCCGCGGTGCGCTCCCGCTGCGTGATCATCGCTGCGCAGACGACCTTGAAGCCGCTGCTGGACGCCGGCGTCCGGCCGCACTTCGTCACCGCGCTGGATTTCCACGAGATCTCCCGCCGCTTCTACGTCTCACTGGCCGCTGAGCAGGTCGACGACACCACGCTCATCGCCGATCCCAAGGCACACCCGGTGATCCTCGATGCCTATCCCGGCCCGCTGCGGTGCTGCTCGTCGGCGTTTCTCGATCAACTTCTCGGTGAGCACCAGCGACCGATGGGGACGCTGCCGGCGGGTGCGACGGTGGCTCATCTCGCCGTGTACGTGGCCCGCTTCTTGGGCTGCGACCCGATCGTCCTGACGGGCCAGGACCTTGCCTTTACCGACGGGCTGTACTACACGCCGGGCACCGCGATCGCCGAGGTGTGGGCACCGGAGCTGAGCCCCTTCAACACGATCGAGATGATGGAGTGGCAACGGATCGTCCGCCATCGTGTGCACCTCAAGAAACTCCGTGACGTCCATGGCAGGCCCATCTACACCGACCGGCAGATGTTGGCCTATCTGCAGCAGTTCGAGCGCGACTTCTCACGCTATGAAAAAGAAGGCGTGACGGTCATTGATGCCACCGAAGGCGGCATTGCCAAGCAGCACACGACCCGAATGCCGCTGGCGGAGGTCCTGCGCCGCCATGCGTCAAGACCGTTGCCTCCGTTGCCCAAACCGACCCGCGGGCTGGACCCCCAGCGGCTCCGGCTCGCCCGCGACCGCGTTGCATCAGTCCGTCGGAAGATCGCGATTCTCCAGGAAACCTCGCGCAGAACCGCGTCGCTGATCCGCCTGATGCGTGCCGACCAGCAGGATCCGGCGAAGATGGACCGCCACTTCAGAAAGATCGAGCAGTACCGCAACGAGGTCGATCGGCTCTTTGATGCCTTTTCGATACTCAGCCACCTCAATCAGCTCGGCAGCTTCAAGCGCGTTCGCGCCGACCGGCGGCTCCAGATGACCGAGGGTCTGGATCCCTTGAAGCGACAGCGGGCACAGCTGGATCGCGACCTGGAGAACGTCATCTGGATCAACGATGCCGCCCACGAAATGCTCGATCAGCTCGACCGGACGGAGCGGTTGCTTGCCGGCCGACCCGTCGAAGCCGGGCCCTCGTCCAGCGCATTGGTCGCCCGCGCCGTCGCCCGGCCGGACCAGCCAAAGGCGCGGGTCGCGGCCCTCGTGCCCATCGATCCTGCTCGCAACGGTCTTGGTGTCCAGCGGTCCCTGGCGACGTCGTTTGGCGATCGCTCTGTGCTCCAGGCGACGCTTGAGCGGCTCGGCCGATCGCAAAGGCTCGAGGCGATCATCCTCATCAGCCCTCGAGACTTCGATGTCGAGGCCATTGTCGACCGCGATCGCATCGCACTTCCAGTGGAGGTTCACCACTGTGACGGATCACCTTTTGGCCACGAACAGGCGGCGATCGCCGCCGCGCGCGGATGGTCACCGAACTCCTGGCGCGGCGGCATCGGGGGGTTGACCGTCTACGACGAGGTGCTCTGCCCCCAGGTCATGAGCCGGATCATGCGCCAAAGAGCGCTCACCGCGGCCCTGCTTGTCGGGCCCGACTGGCCGCTTGTGGATGTGTCGGCCGCCAGCGGGTGCGATGCGATCATCCAACGGCACCTGGAGCTTCCCGAGCAACACAACCTTGTCTTCAGCCAGGCTCCGCCCGGACTGTCCGGATGCGTCATCTCCGCCAGCCTCATGCAGGAGCTGTCGGACAGGAACCGGCTGTCGACCACCGGTGGTCTGCTTGCCTACCAGCCCCGTCTGCCCCAGCACGACCCGATTGCGCGGAGTCTCAATGTCCAGATCGACGAGCGGGTGAGCCGATCGCGGATCCGGGCAACATTCGACGCGCCCAGATACCGGCGCAGGCTCACCGCCCTGCTCAGACCGACGGCCGACGGTCCGGACCCCGAAACGGTTCGGATCGTCGCCGACCTCGAGCGGCATCTCAATGAGTTCCCCGACGAGCTGCCCCAGCATGTCATCCTCGAGTTGTGCACCGATCGCACCAGCCACGGTCTGTTCAGCCGAAACCGGCTCAACGGGTTCGCCGGCTGCCGGCGCCCGCCCCTGACCGCCGATCGCGCCCGACGACTCTTTGAACAGCTCGCGGCCGCCGGGGATGCCGTGGTCACCCTCGGCGGGGTGGGCGACCCGCTCCTCCACGAGCGGTTCGACGAAATCGTCCGCGACGCCAAGGAGGCGGGCATCCTGGGCGTCCACGTGCGGACGGAGCTTCTGGCGGACCGGGCCACGCTGAAACGGTTGCTGGCGTGCGGAGTTGATGTCGTCAGCGTTGATCTTCACGCCGACAGCCCCCAGACGTACCACCGAATGATGGGGCTGGATCGCTTCGGGCAGGTCGTCGAGAACATCCAGTACCTCCTGAGCAATCGTCAGCGCTTCAGCGACCACGGCGAGACGGCTGCGTTCGGCCTGCCGTGGATCGTGCCGCGGCTGCAGCGGCGGATCGAGACCATTGACGACATCGAAGGGTTCTTCGATCGCTGGCAGGCCTCTCTGGGAACGGCGATCATCGAGGGAAGGCCCCCGCTCGGCCCCACGTCCGACAACGGGCTCGCGAAAGCCGTCACACCGCCGCGAGTCATGATCGACGAAGGGCGGCGGCGAATGACGGTCTACAGCGATGGATCGATTCCGATCAGCGAGCTGGACCTCGCTGGACGCAGGACGATCGGAGGAATCGATGACGGCCCGCTCACCGGGCTGTGGCAGGACCTGCTCGCCCGCCGTCGCCTGCTCATCGATCACGATTGGACAGACGGCGCTGCTGGGGTCCTTCTGCCATGACAAGCGGGGCCGAGGCAGTCGCGGTCATACTCGCTCGAAGCGGAAGCAGGGGACTGCCGGGCAAGAACGAAATGACCATCGCCGGCCGGCCGATGATCTGCCACACCATCACCCACGCCCTTGAGGCCGAGACGATAAGCAGGATCATCGTCTCAACCGACGGCGATGGGATTGCGGTCGCGGCTGAGTCGATGGGGGACGATCGAATCGAGGTCCTTCACCGGCCGTCGGAGCTGGCCACCGACACGACCCCGGTTGACGAGGCGGCCCGGCACGCCGTTGCCGGGACGCCGGGTGCCTTTCGCAACGTTGTCATCCTGTATGCCAACGTGCCGCGTCGGCCTTATGGGCTGATCGATCGGGCCGTACGGCTCCTGATCGCGCGGGGTGCCGACAGCGTGCAGTCTTACCGACGCGTGGGCTCACATCACCCCTACTGGATGGTCTGGCTCGATGAAAGCGGCATGGTCAGGCCCTATTGCCCCAACGGGGTCGACCGGCGGCAGGATCTTCCTCCGTTGTACCTCCCCGACGGCGGTGTGATTGCGGTGACCCGGGCAAGCCTCCTGAGGCCCGGCCAGGAGGGCCCGCACGGGTTTCTCGGCCGCAGGCGTCTTGGGTTCGAGACCCAACCCGGCGACGTCATCGACGTGGACACACCGTTGGACCTGGCGGTGGCCGAAGCCCTGCTCTCCGCTGATGCGACAGGAGCCCGACGATGATCGTCTCCGGACGCGTCATCGACCCCTTGCAGCCGCCCTACGTCATTGCCGAGCTCGGGGTGAACCACAACGGGTCAGTCCCGGCTGCACTGAAGCTTGTGGAGGCGGCCCACGCCGCAGGCGCCGACGCCGTCAAGCTCCAGTGGTTTGAGACCGACCGGCTGCTGAGCCGAGCCGCGCGGCTGGCGTCCTATCAGAAACGATCCGGCGCTCGCGACCCCTTCCAGATGCTCCGGCCGCTGGAGCTTGATGCCACTGGGTTGGGTCGCGTGGTCCAGTTCGCCCGCGAACGAGGGCTCCACACCATCGTCACGCTCTTTTCGGTCGAGATTGTCCAGCACGCCGAGGCGCTGGGCTTCGACGCGTACAAGACCGCCTCAAGCGACATCGTCAACCGCCCGCTCCTGGAGGCGTTGATGGCAACGGGCAGACCGCTCTTTGTCTCTACGGGAGCATCCACGCTGAAGGAGATCGCCGCGGCGGCGGGCTGGCTGGATCAGCATCCGAACATCCTATTGCAGTGTGTCAGCGCCTATCCCGTGCCGGAGACGTCCGCCTCGCTGGCGGGGCGGTGGGCGATCATGGACGCGAGCCTCAACGCCCTGGGCTACAGCGATCACACCACTGCGATCGACACGGGAGCACTGGCCGTGGCCACAGGGGCATGCGTCATCGAGAAGCACCTGACCGCCGATCGAAGGACCGCCGGCCCCGACCACGCCGCCTCGCTGGAGCCGGAGGAGTTCGCTCGCTACGTAGAGCTTGTCCACCGCGCGTGGCGGATGCTGGGCCCGCGGTGCAAACACGTCCTGACCATCGAAGCTGATGTCCGCGCCGCGTCGCGTCAGAGTCTCACCACGAGGCGCGCTCTGAGGGCGGGGGGCGTGCTGGTCCGTGACGACCTCACGATCAAACGGCCCGGGTTCGGGATCGAGCCGTCACGTCTCTCTGAGACACTGGGGCGTCGTCTGTCGCGGTCGGTCGAAGCCGACGTGCCCTTGCGCGAGGAAGACCTGGCGTGACATCACCTCGTACCGTGGCGGTTGTGACCGGCTCACGGGCGGACTACGGGCTCCTTCGTCCAGTCATGCGGGCGATTCGAGACCACCCGGACCTCGACCTGCTTGTCCTTGCCACCGGCACCCACCTGCTGCCGGCCGCCGGGACGCATCAAGAGGTCGCCGCCGAGTTCGAGGTCGCGGCGACGATTCCGATGCAGGAGGCGGGCCGCGGGCGGCGGACTGACGAAGCGATCGCCCTGGGGCGGGGCATCTGTGGTCTCGGGGCGTTTTTCGCCCGCACACCCGTCGACATCGTGCTTCTGTTGGGGGATCGCATCGAGGCGTTTGCAGCAGCAGCAGCAGCCGCGGTGGCGGGGGTTCGAGTCGCGCACATGCACGGTGGCGACCGCGCCGAAGGGATCGCGGACGAGTCGCTGCGACATGCGATAACCAAGCTGGCCCACGTTCACCTGCCCGCAACCGAACAGTCCGCCCGGCGGATCGCGGCCCTGGGTGAGGAACCCAGGCGAATCCACCTCGTCGGCTCGCCTGCCGTCGACGGGCTCAGGGAGGTCCCGCCGCTGGACGACGACACCTTTGAGGCCCTGGGCCGCCCGGAAATCCTTTTCATGCTGCATCCTGCCGGCGATTCTGCCGGAAAGGAGCGAAGGCGGGCCGAGCGTCTTCTTGCCGCATGCGCGCGGTTCGGGCGGGTCCTGGCCATGGACCCCAACTACGATGCGGGCCGTGACGGCATCATCGCCGCGATCGGGGAATCAGGGTGCCGGCGCGAGGCACACCTGCCCCGGGGCGATTTCATCCGCCTGCTCAAGCGGGCGAAGCTTCTCGTGGGCAACTCCAGCGCGGGGCTTATCGAGTGCGCCGCCCTCGGGGTCCGCTGCATAAACGTCGGGACCCGCCAGGCGGGCCGGGAACTTCCGGATAACGTGATCGACGTTCCCGAGTGGGAAATGGGGCCAATCGAGGCAGCGATCTCAAGAGGCCTGGCCGAGCCCTCCAACGGGGTCTCCCATCCCTTCGGCGGAGGCCGAGCCGGGCTCCGGACGGCCCAACTGCTGGCCACCCTGGATTTCTCCGAGCACCCGCTCGCAAAGCTCAATGTGTTCTAGCCTGGATTATTCATGACCATTTGCTGCGCCCTCGCGACGACGTTCATGAATAATCCGGGCTATAAGCGGTTTCACAACCTGCTCCTGGCTTCGATCCGCGGGAACGCCCGCTGGCGGCGTCGGGGGCAGAGCAACGATATTCTCCGGACCTTCGATCAAGTCCCCTGGCCCGGGGTTCGATTATCCAATCGGGCTTTCGTACCAGGGGACCCGCTATGGGCACCATAAGTAGCGATGACCAGCAAGCGATCGTGACCTCAGCCATCTCGGAAATCAGCCACATCGCCACGCTTCCCGAGATCACGCTCAGGATCATCGAGCTTGTCGAGGATCCCAGCAGCACAGCTCAGGATCTCCACAACATAATCTGCAACGATCCGGCGTTATGCAGCCGCATCCTAAAGGTGGTGAACTCCGCCTTCTACGGCCTCCCGAGACAGATCGGATCCATCAACCGGGCGATCGTGCTCCTTGGGCTCAATGCCGTCAAGAACATCGCCATCGCGGCGAGCCTCACCAAGCTCTTCCGCGGCGGTGACCTGTGCCGGGAGTTCTCGGCGAGGGATCTCTGGATTCACTCCATTGCGACGGCCGTGGGCAGCAAGCTGGTGTGTGATGAGCTGCACCTGGGGTTGTCCGACGAGGCCTTCCTGGCGGGTCTCATACACGACATCGGCATCATGGTCGAGGTGCAGGCGATGCGGAACGAGTTCCTCCAGGTTTTCGACGAGCTCAAGTTCGACAAAAACGGTGTTCCCTGCGGCGACATGCGCGAGGTCGAGCGGCGAATCATTGGCGCCGACCACGAGGCGTTCGGTGCCGGGCTGTGCGAGGCGTGGAAATTCCCCAAATCATTCACCTACGTCACGCGCCACCACCACGATCCCGCTGCGCTGCCGGTGCCCAACCGCATGCTGACGTCGATCGTCTACGTGGCCGATCGCCTCGCAGCCGAGGGAGGCTTCGGCTTCCGGAGCGATCTGCCGGAGATTGAGATCGACCCCGAGACGATCGCCGACCTCGGCATCACCATAGAGCAGCTCGAGTCCGTCAGGAGCGCCCTGCCCAAGGCGTATCATGACATTGAATCCACCTTCGGCTGACCACCTGTCGCTCGTGACAACGGTCGTTGGGGTCCTCTGGCCTCCGCCCTCAGCCTCAAGCCTATCATTGTCCGGATGACAGTAGCGATTCAAGTGAACTTCCGCCGGCCCATGCCGGTCTTCCCGCTACCTGAGGCGGTCCTGCTGCCGCACGCAGTCCAGCCTCTGCACATAATCGAACCGCGATACTCCCAGTTGGTCAACGACGTGCTCGACAGCGCCGGGCAGATCGCGGTCGCCAGCTTCGCGCGCAATGGACACACGAGAGGCCGCCGCGGGCTCGCGAGGTTGCGGCCGGCGGTTTGCGTCGGCCAGATCATCGAGCATCAACCGCTTGGAGGCGGATGCCAGGCCATCGTGCTGCAGGGTGTCTGCCGGGCCAGGATCCTCGAGATGTTCGAGCCCGCTGACGGGCGCCGCTACCGGCTGGCTCGATTAAGACCGCTGGAGTCGGTGAAAGCACAGCCGCCGCAGATGAAAGAAATCCGCGAGCAGCTCCGCCAGATGCTGTCACGCCCCCACTTGGCCCGGCTCCGCGCCGTGGAGTCGGTGATGCAGTGGTTCGATCGGACCGAGGTCTCGACGCAGGCCCTGTTGGAGCTCATCGGGTTCGCGCTGCTGGCGGAAGGCGAACTGAAATACCGTCTTCTTGCGGAGGCCAACCCGGTACGACGCGCCGTGATCATCAAGAACGAGTTGGCGCATCTCGACGATCTCGTCGGCCGAGCCGACCGCCAGTCGTACCGCAGCTGGCCGAAGGGGTTGAGCTGGAATTAGCGCCTAGGACCGGGCCTTCGCTTCGCTCAGACCCAGCCACCCAGAGTTGGCCGACAGCCCTCTTCCTGAACTCTGAACCCTAAACGCTGCTCTATTCTCCGCGGTCCTCCGCAGTGAATCTTTGCCTTCTTCGGCGGCCGGCACAGGCACATCACCGGCCGACAGCTGAAAGCCGATAGCCGACAGCATTCCTAACCCAGCCCGCCTCTGCGCCGGGTTGTCTCCACAAACTCCTGCAACCTGCCGCCGGGGCAGGCGGTGGCGGCCCCCTGCCACTCCTGGTGTGTGTGCACACGCGCCGGCGGCACGGCGTAGGCCCGCATCAACACCCTGAGCTGGCGCTGCAGGGCAGCGAGCTGCGGTTGGGAGGGCATCTGCATCTCGAAGTTGCCAAGGGCCACCACACCGATGTTGCCGGGGTTGTGATCCTTGACATGGGCGCCCTGATACAACAGCGATCGGGCCTCCCAGACACGGCCGGCGCGATCGATGGCGAAGTGATAGCCGATGTCACCCCAACCCTTGTTGCGGTGCAGCTGGCGGATCTGCTCAAGGTGCGCGGCGACGCTTTGAATGTCGGTGCCGTAGAATGGGTCCATCCCGTCGTGGTGCACCGTGATGTACCGTATCGTGGTCATCCGGTTCATTCGCGCTGGCGAGGGGCGCTCCCGCGCCCACAGGGACCGTGACAGCACCCCCGCTTGCCACGATGTCTCAGCCGTCTTGCCCACGCCACCACCGGGGCCGGCAAGCGGGTCCTGGGTCGGCACGGTTCCGTTGACGGGGACCTCCCACGGCGGTGGGGGTATGCGGGTGAGCATCTGACGGGAACAGCCGGCCACGAGACCGACCGCCAACAGAAGGAACCCCAGCCGTAAGCAGGAACCGGCCGGCGCACAACGATTCTCTTTGTCTGAAGTCTGTGAATCACACATGACCGGACCATCCTCCGCAGCCGGGCCGAGGTTATCGGAGGTATCGGCCCCGGTTCCGGAAACGCTCCACTATCACCGTACGCAGAGGGGCCTCAGGATCGCGCGGGGAGACACGCGGCGGACGTTGTCTGGAACCCTTCAGACCCCACCATGCCATGCTCATGGGACGACGGACGCAATGACGAAAAGATATCAGGCCGGCTATAATTCCAGTTCCTTCAGGGGACTATTTCACCCCCCCTCTAGACGACACATGGCCAACCGCGACAACGCAGCCACCAGCACAACCGGCGACTACACCTCCGAGTCGATCCAAGTGCTCGAGGGGCTGGAAGCAATCCGCAAACGCCCCGGCATGTTCGTGGGCGGCGTGGGCCTCTCCGCCCTGCATCACCTCGTCTACGAGTGCGTGGACAACGCCATCGACGAGGTGATGATGGGCTTTGCCACCTCCGTCACCGTCCGCCTCGGGGTCGACGGCTCCTGCACCGTCATCGACGACGGCCGGGGGATGCCTGTGGACCCCATGGTTCACGAGAATCCGGCGATCAACGGCCGGCCCGCCGTCGAGGTCATCATGACCGAGATGCACGCCGGGGGAAAGTTCGACGACAACGTCTACAAGGTCTCCGGCGGTCTCCACGGCGTCGGCGTCAAGTGCGTCAACGCCCTCTCGGCATGGACGGAGGTCGAGGTTTTAAAAGGCGGTCGCGTGTACCTGATCACTTTTGCCGGTGGCGAGATCGTCAAGCCTCTGCATGTCCTGGCGACGCGGGACAACGCGATCGACACCCCCATGAAATCGGGTACCAAGATCAGCTTTCTGCCCGACCCGAAAATATTCAATGACTCCGCTTTTCGCTACGAGATACTTCAGCACCGCCTTCGTGAGCTGGCCTATCTCAACCCCGGCGCGTCCATCCGCCTCATCGACGAACGCGTGGACCGCAGCGGCAAGCCGCGCGAGGACATGTTTTGCTTCGAAAACGGCCTCCTGGGCTACGTCGAGCACCTCAACCGCGCCAAAACGGTCGTCAGCCCTCTTATCGGCATCCAGCAAGTCGATGAGTCACAGGGAATATCCGTCGACATTGCGATGCAGTACACCGACTCGCCCAACGAGCTCCTGTTGGGCTTCGGCAACAACATTTACAACCCAGACGGCGGCACCCATGTCTCCGGTTTTAAGACCTCGCTCACCCGTACCATCAACAAATACGCCAAGAGCAACAAGATTCTGAAGGACGTCACGCCCACCGGCGATGACCTCCGCGAGGGGCTCACGGCGATCGTGTCGGTCAAGATTCCCGAGCCGCAATTCAACAACCAGACCAAAGAGAAGCTCTTGAGCCCGGAGGTGGAGGGCCTGGTCAGCGCCGCCGTCGCCGGGCAACTGAAGTCCTGGCTGGAAGAGAACCCCACCGAGGCGAGAAAGATCTGTCTGAAGGCCGTCCTCGCCGCCCAGGCCCGCGAAGCGGCGCGCCGCGCCCGGGAGCTGATCAAACGCAAGAGCGCCCTGGAATCGGGCGGCATGCCACAGAAGCTCGCCGACTGCGCGACGCGTGACGTCGACCGGTCGGAGATCTTCATCGTCGAGGGTGACTCGGCGGGCGGGTCGGCCAAGGGCGGGCGGGATCACGAGACCCAGGCGATCCTTCCGATCCGCGGCAAGATCCTCAACGTGGAGAAGGCGCGGATCGACAAGGTGCTTGCGTTCGAGGAGATTCGCATCCTGATCCAGGCGCTGCAGTGCGGCATCGGTGAGGACTTCGACATCTCCAAGCTCCGTTACGGCCGCGTCATCATCATGACTGATGCGGATGTAGACGGTTCTCATATCCGGACGCTGCTTCTGACGTTTTTCTTCCGCCAGATGCCCGAACTCCTCCGGCACAACAAGATCTTTCTGGCCCAACCTCCGCTTTTCATGGTCACCAGGAACAAGAAGAGTCACTACGTGGTCAACGAGAAGGAGCTCGCGAAGGTGCTCTCCGATCTTGCGCTGGCGAACGCCGTCCTGCTGCTCCGTGACGAGCACGGCAACGAGCAGCGGCGGATCCACGGCACAGACCTCAAGAAGCTGCTCCAGGTACTGACCCGGCTCCAGGAGCTGGTTCACGTCGCCCAGCGCCGGGGGATTCCCTTCACGGCGCTTCTGGCATCACGCGAACAGGATCCCACCGGCCAGCGCCAATTGCCCACGCACAGGCTCCGCTGGCAGGACGGCGAGCAGCTGTGCTGGTCCGAGGAGCAGGCGCAGGAGCTGATCACCGCCAACAACTTCATCCTCGACGATCTCAGTACCGGTGACGGAGCCGCTGACGGAAACCTGCAGAAGGTGGCCACCCTTCAAGAGCTTCATGAGAACCGCGAGCTGCAAGAGCTCTTCGGCAGGCTCGCCGCCTTCGAGATCAACATTGACGATTTCACGCTCGTCCAGGTGGAATCCGTCGCCGGTGAGACGCTTCCCACGCGTTTTGCCTGGCTCCTGGAGCCTGACTCGCCCAAGAGCGAGGTGATCGATGTGCCCAACCTCCCCATGATCCTCGACGGGTTGCACCAGATCGGCCGTCGCGGCATTGAGATCAAGCGGTTCAAGGGGCTGGGCGAGATGAACCCCGAAGAGCTATGGGACACGACCATGGACCCGGCACGCCGCACACTCTTGCGGGTGACCTGGGACACGGCCTCGGACACCGATCAGCTCTTTGCCACCCTCATGGGTGAAAACGTCGAGAGCCGGCGGGCCTATATCGAGGAGCACGCCCTGGAGGTGCGGAACCTCGATATTTAGACCGGGAAGGAACGGGGTCAGCGGGTGATACGCATCCGGCGAGGACGCACGAGGAACCAGCTCGCCGCGACGAGGCCCCCGAAGATCGTGTAGGCGACGGTGAAGAACCACGGCGGGGCATCGAAGAAGAGCAGCTCGTGCATCCAGTGGGCGATGAAGCCGCCCGTGTAGGTGGTCTCGCCGGCCCGCGTCCGAAGCTCGATTTCGAGGATCGTCAGCGGGCACCGGATCCCCGCCCATGCGTGAAGAAACACGATGAGGATGCCCAGGACGTGGCACCACCGGAACCACGGGTTGCGCACCCAGCGCCATCGCAAGGCCCCGCCGACCAGAACCAGCACGAGACCGAGCACAACGAACGCCACGAAGGCGAAGTGCAGCACGAGCACGATGTCCGCGAAGACTCGATGGATCATCTTCGAGACCTTCAGAGTCCGCAAGTCGTACCCGGCGGTCAATATACAGCGGCGGGTGGTTGCAGACGCGGCGGGCATCGGGGAATCGGCCCTGTTTTGGGCATTCCACCGGCAATCCCGCTCCGCGGCGCCTGTATCATGAATACGGATTGATCCGAATCGGATTCAGGGGCCCCATCCGGATGCCGGTCAGCAGTTTGGTCATCGTGCTCGGCCGCCGCCGGACGAGGCTCGCCTCCCGGTCGTTCTCGAGACCGCATCCGACGACGAGAGCCGTGCGCTGCTGCAATGGGTAAACGAGCCCGGCACCGCGTTTGACTGGCGCAAAGCGTATCTCGGCGACCGTAGCCTTCGCCCGCCCTCGGAAGCGCCGTACTGACCCCCTGACCCTATCGGGCGTGCCCCTCCAGACCGAACGACCGGCATCATCGGCAAGGTCGCCCAAGTGCGGCGACCATCATCGACCTGGACCAGACGACCTATTGACAGGCGATGGCGACGATGCCTCCCGTGCCAGTAGGAGTACCCGTGAACGCGCGCCGGACACGGCCAACGACTCGCCCGATGAACCGCCGCCTGGCGGTTGCGTTCGGCATCCGGAAGGTACCAGCAGATCTGGTTCCACGAGCATTGACCAGCGCCCCCAGCCGGCACGACCGGCAAACTCACGCGGCGCTGGGGAGGTCGCCGAGGCCTCCCGGCTACGGCGCTTCACCGGCACCGGCTTTTCGGCCCGGCGGGTTGCAATCGTATTCTCTTATGGCAGAGGCATCTCAAACCTGACCGGCAGAAGGCACACTTGAAAGATCAGACGCGAAGCGGCCCCCGAATGATCGTTCCCGGCCTGGCCGCGTTTACCCTCCTTATCGCGATGCCGGCGCCTGCGGCCGCGCCGCCGGCACAGATCCAGCTCACCGGCGTGATCCGCGACTTCCACGCGTGGGGCTACCCGGGCGGCCACGTGTCCATGGAGCGGCCGAACATCCCCGGCCCCCTCAAACCGAGGTGGGTGATCGGCAACCTCGTCGAGCCGACCCTGGGCGCCGACCGCCTGCCGGTCTTCAGCGACAACGGCATCGTCGTGAAGACCGCGTGGAAGGACGCGTTGGGCCGCAACATCGCGATGCAGCTTGCGCCCGCGGCTGGTGACGTTGCCGGCGAGACGACCTTCCCCTGGAACGACTACCTCGACACGGTGAGCTTTCCGGAGCTGTTCAACGACGTGCCCGGCGTCAACCTGTCGTCTACGCTGACGCTCACGTTCAACCTTCAGGCCGACGGGACCTATCTTTTCGACGCCGACACCGATCCCGACTACAGCGGCGGGTTCTTCCCGATCGACGGGCAACTGTTCGGCAACGAGGGACGCAGCCACAACTACCACTTCTCCTTCGAGCTGCACACACAGTTCACCTACGACGCCAGCGCCAATCAGATCTTCCTGTTCACCGGCGACGACGACGTCTGGGTCTTCATCGAGGGTCAGCTGGTGATCGATCTCGGCGGCCGGCACTCGGCCAAGAGCATGTTCGTGGACATGAACCGGCTCGGGCTGACCGACGGCCAGGTCTGCCGTCTCGATTTCTTCCTCATGGAGCGTCGGACCTCAGGCTCGCACTGCAGGTTCACGACGAACCTGCCGCTGGAGACGGCCGGCGCCCAGGTCTCGATCTCAGCGCCCTTCGATTGATCAGATTCCGAGCCACCTGCTCCACCCAGAGACTGTCGAGGATCGGCACGACTTCCGCACCTCCACCTTCCGCGTCAGAAGATCCATCACGAACAAGACGACGTACCTCGCGCTGCTTTGCGGGCGGCGCTCGTTGGGACCGGTCTGCTCTTGCAATTATCGGCGGCGACCAAGCGTAGCCGGGGGGGGCGGAACGGCACAGCCGGTGGCGGAGACGCCACGACGGTGAATGGTCGCTCATCGGTGCCCAACAGGACGGACGGGCGCGTCGATAGGTCTCCTGATGAGCCCCGCTGCCGAACGAGTCCCCGACGCGCCACGTGCGGTTCCGGCGGAGGATGCCACAGGAGGCACAACCGGCCGGCAGCCCGTCGGGCTGACGGGTGAGCAGCTTCATGCGATCTCCCAGGCCCGCTGGCAGGGCCGCACCATCAGCCGCGCCGCCCGGGTGGCGGCATTCAGCGGCTGGACGATGGCGGTCTTCGCGTTCATCACGCTGCTGAGCGGGCTGTTCAGCTTCGTGTCGCTGATGCTGGGCGTCGGTCTCAGCATCGTGTCGTACTACGAGCTGAGAGGCTCCAAGCGGCTTCGCGCGCTCGACGACACGGCGCCGATCCTCCTCGGCTTCAACCAGATCGCCCTCTTGGCGATCATCGTCCTCTATTGCAGCTGGGGCATCTGGCAGGCCGTGTTCGGCCCCAGCCCCTATGACTCGTACCTCGCGGCGGGCGGCGACACCGCCGAGCTGATCGAGCCCATTTATCAGCTCAACCGGGCGATCATGTCGGCGTTCTATGTCTTCATCTTGTGTGTCAGCGTCATCATCCAGGGGTGCGGGGCGCTGTACTACTTCACACGCCGGCGTCACCTGGTCGCGTATCTCAGGAACACGCCGGAGTGGGTCATCGGCACGCTCCGCATCGTCGCCGAATAAGTAATAGGAAACTCGATTTCAGGCGGGCAGACGATCGAGGCCGCGGACGTGGCGTGAAGCCTTTCCGACGCGCCGATGGCCGGACGGCGAACAAAACGCTTTCTCGAACCCCGTACGCCGAACCTCGACCCGTACCGCTGTTCACATCGCCGGATCGGGAATCCCCGCTCCGCGGAAGCCCTCGGCCCGCAAGAGACATGAATCACAGCGGCGGCACGGCCTGCCGGCGGCGTCAGGGTCGTAGCAGCTGAACGTCAGCGAGTAATCCACACCCAGCTCGACGCCCCGCCTGATGATCTGCTCTTTGCTCATCTGGATCAGCGGGGCGTGGATCCGGATCCGCCTCCCATCGACGCCCATCCTGGTGGCGAGGTTGGCCATGGCCTCGAATGCCTTGATGTATTGGGGTCGGCAGTCGGGATAGCCTGAGTAGTCGATCGCATTGACACCGATGAAAAGGTCCGCCGCCTCGAGCACCTCCGCCCAGCCCAGCGCCAAGCTCAGGAGAATCGTGTTGCGGGCGGGAACGTAGGTGACGGGTACGCCCGCCGCCATCGCTTCCGTCGGCCGGTCTTTTGGGACGTCGATGTCGTCGGTCAAGGCGGAGCCGCCGATCGCGCGCAGGTCGACGGTGACGATTCGGTGCTCGGTGGCCCCAAGCGACGAGGCCACCGCCCGCGCGGCGTCGAGCTCACGGCAATTCCGCTGGCCGTAGTCAAAGCTCACGCAGTAGCAGTCAAACCCCTCCCGGCGAGCCATCGCAAGTGCCGTTGCAGAGTCGACGCCTCCGGAGAGCAGTACGATGGCCCTGGGAGGGAGCACGGGCTAATACGCATTGGGGTGTGCAAACCCCCGAAAAAGCGTCAGCCACAGGATCCGCAGATCGAAGGTGAGGGACCAGTTGCGGATGTAGAACAGGTCGTACTGCAGACGCTTTCGAAGGCTCGTATCACCACGGAGACCGTTGACCTGTGCCCAGCCGGTCATGCCGGCCTTGACGTGCTGCCGCAGCATGTAGCCGCGCCAGTTCTCGCGGAAACGCTCGATAAGCTCCGGCCGCTCGGGCCGCGGACCCACGAGCGACATTTCCCCAAGGAGTACGTTGAACAGCTGCGGAAGCTCATCGAGGCTCGTCCGCCGCAGCAAACGGCCGACAGGTGTGATGCGGCGGTCGCCGGACTTTGTCCATGCCTCTGTGCCGCCGCCGGCCTCCCACAGCGTCTGCCGCTCGCTTTGAGCGTGCTCCATGGTCCGGAATTTGAAAATCTGGAATCGCAGGCCGTTGAGGCTCAACCGGTCCTGCCGGAAGATGACCGGCCCATTTCCGGAGAGCCGTATCAGGAATCCAATCACGACCATCGGCAGGGCAAACACGCCCAGCAGCAGCACGCCCCCCACCAGATCAACCGTTCGCTTGGCAACCCGTCCCCACCCGCTCAACGGTGATTCTCGAATCGACAGAATCGGCATGCCATCGAGCTCGTTGATTGACATGTTCAATGGCATGTATTTCGGGTTCATGTCCGGCACCACCCGGACATCGATGGCATAACGCTCGAGCCGCATGATCAGGTCGGGCAGCACCACCGCGCCACGCCCGGGAAGCGCAATGAACACGCCGGAGAGGTGGGCGGCATCAAGGGTGGCCTCCAGATCGGCCAGGCCCGACCTTATGGGAAGATCCAGGCACCGGCGACGCGACGTCGTCTGGTGATGGCTGATGAAGAACACGGGCTGGATTCCCGTCCAGCTGTTCCTCCGAAGCGTGTGATAGACGAGCTGGCCAAGCCGGCCCGTGCCGATGATCGCAACGTGCCTCAGATTCCAGCCCCGAGCGCGGATGAACCGCAGCGCGATGCGGAAGCTCAACCGCCACGCCAGGAGCATGCCTGCGGCCGTCAGCCCGTAGATGACGAACTGCCAACCGCCGTAGTGCAGGCCGTCGAAGTAGACTTTCTGCAGCAGGCTCAGAACGACAACGGTCGCCATGAGACCGACGACGGTGCCCTTGATGATGGCCATCGCCTCGAGATGGAATCGTTGATCACGACGGGGGCGGTATTGCCCGGCCCAGAGCATGGCCAAAATCATCACCGGCACTGCGACACCCAGGGGAATCGCCTGGGCACGGAAGCTGGGTTCGGGCTCCTGGGGCCGAATGACGCCGGAAAGCAACTGAAACCGAAGGAGATATGCTGCGACCACGGCCGCCACGATGATGACCAGATCGGCGGCCATAAGAACGCTGAGAAAAAAGCGATGCTGTTGTCTGAGCACGTCAGTCCATCCAGCCTGGCGCCCGTGGCGGGCAAGGGTACCTGCCACGGCGCGGACTGACCGTTGGGGTCAATTTCGACGCCGCTTCAGGTCGTCAGCCCATGGTGCCGATTCCCTTGGGTTTTTCAACTCCGCGGCCAGCTCACCAAGGAGCCGGCGTCCCGTCTCCGAGAGGCCCTCGGGGGCCGTGATCTGAACCACGGCAAAGAAGTCGCCCTGCCGGCCTTTGGCGTCGGTCAGCCCCCTACCCTTGACCCGGAGCTTTCGCCCACTGCCGGCTGCCGGGGGGACCTTGATCTGGACAGTGCCCTTCAGAAGCGGCACGTCGACCGTCGTACCAAAGGTGGCCTCAGCCACGGTGATGGGGACATCGACAAGCAGATCGAGGCCATCGCGGCGAAAGTAGGGGTGCCCGCCCACCTCGACGACGAGAATGAGGTCGCCGGCGGGCTGACCGGGGCCACCCGGATGACCCTTATGCTTGATCCGAAGCCGGGTGCCGGACTCGATAGCGGGGGAGATCTTGACGCTGATCGTCTGCGGACCGTCGGCGGTATCCAGCCGGATCTTCTCGCTGCCGCCCAGGGCGGCGGTCATGAAGCTGACGATCAGCGTCTCAGAAATATCGGCGCCGCGACGGGGGCGGCCCATTGGGTCGCGGCGCCCTGCGCCGGGCCGGAAACCCGTGGCCGCGGGTCCGAAGACACCCTCGAATAAGCTGGCGACATCAGCGGGGTCGAAGGAGCCGTCGGGTCCCACGCCTGCGGTCGTCCAGACGCCTGAGTGCCCGAAACCCCCCGGTCCCGCTCCCACCCCGACGCCGGCGTGCCCGAACCGGTCATACGCCTTGCGCTTCTCGGCATCCGAGAGCACATCGTAGGCTTCCTGCATCTCGGCAAAACGCGTCGCGGCCTCCGGTGCCTTGCTGACATCCGGGTGGAACTTCCGGGCGAGCCCGCGGTACGCCCTGCGGATTTCTTCGGCGCTGGCGTTGGTACTCACCCCGAGCAACGCGTAGTAATCTTTGTCACGGGCCATTCGTTTCGAACGGCAGTATATGCGTGCTCGCATCTCAAAACCGGGCACCCTCCTCTTGCCGGCCCTCGGTGGCATGGGGGGTTTCGGTCTTCTCCCCCACGGCCGGAGGTGACTCCACAACGGCGTACTCCTCGATGCGCCGCACGAACCTGATCCGGTGGCGACCGTCGGACATCGGCTCGGTCTGAAGGAGGATCGGGTCCAGCTCGCCGATGACCAGACCCTCCCGGCGACCCGCCTCCAGATACTTCCGGAAGTACTCCTGGGCCGTCAGCGCCAATGCCCCGGCTCCGGAATTGGCGGCGGGCAGCAGCCCATCGACGCCGCGGCCGCCCTCACCCCCGCCTCCGCCGAGAAGGCCCCACCACAGACCCAAGATGACCACCGCCGCCCAGCCCGACAGGGTCACCGGGAGGTTGATCCTGCGGCGTTCGTCGCCAAGCGACAGGTCAATCTGCTCCGCCCCCTCGATTCGCTGGGCCACGCTCTCTGCGAGCACCGCCATCTCCTGCTGTCGCAACGCAAGTGTCCGCCACAACAACGACTCGCGATCGGCAAGAAGCTCGAATCGGGCGCGATCCTCGGACGAGGCCTCGCTGTCTACGATGCGCTCGAGCAACCGCTCCGCCTCGAGTTCCTGCTCAGAGGAAGCATCATTGTTGTCCGGTGACATGTTCGTGGTCATTCGATGGCCCCCTTGGCTGATGATGGAAATGCTACCTGGGTTCCGCCGGGTCCCCGGCAGACTCGACTCGGGGCCGATCGGCGGCCGCGGAGATCTCCTGCCGCAACATTCGCCGTGCGCGGGCCAGCCGAGTTTCGACCGTGGTCAGAGGCAGCCCGAGCACATCGCTGATCTGCTTGTAGCTCATCGATCGAACACATCGCAGCAGAAGCGGCTCCCGATATGCGATCGGAAGCGTGAGTGCCTGTTGTAGAAGGCGTTCGGCGGCCTCCCGCCGCTCGAGCTGCTGGTGCACCCCACCGGTAGCCGGCACCGGCGCAGCGACGCTGCCCGGCTCGCGGTGAGTGGCGTCGCGGCGGTCGTCGGAGACAAGACGGAGAGTCGACTTGATGCTTCGTCCCGCCCCCCGGCAGACGTTGAGGGTGATCTGACGCAACCACGGTCGAAACGCCCGACTTTCGCGGAGCGTGTGGATCTTTCCGATGAACTTCAAGGCAACGTCCTGCAGAAGATCGTCCAGCTCAATTGAGCGAGGGCGATGGGCCAGAACGATCGCCGCCACCCAGCGGCGATGGAACCGCCACAGTTGATGCTGCGCGGCCCGATCGCCTTCACGGGCCCGCGTGATGAGCTCCTCGTCCGTGCTGTCGCGAGAGCCCATTGCTCCATAAGATGGCCCCGGAGGGGGTGCTCCGTCCAGAAACCGGGGCTATTTTTTCTCCGCGTAGCCTGTAAGACTGTCGCCTTGTGACCGGTCAGGATCGCTGCCCGGCTGAGGGAATGACACGATGGGGCCAGACGACCAGCCGGTGGAGGGGCTCAAAGACCGCACGATGAGCTTCGGGGACCACCTCGAGGAGCTTCGCCGACGGGTTCTCAGGGCGATCGCGGTGCCCCTGCCGTTGTCAATCCTGACCTTCTTCGCCAGCGACCGCCTCATCGTCTGGCTGTATCGCCCGCTGGACCGCGTTCTTGTGGGTTCGGAACTGCCACGAGGATTGCAGGTCCTGGGTCCCGCCGAAGCCCTGGCCATAAAGATCAAGCTCAGCCTGATCGCCGGCCTCATCCTCGCTCTGCCTTGGATCGTCTGGCAGGCGTGGCAGTTTGTCCAGCCGGGGCTCTACCGGCACGAGCGGCGGTTCATCTACTTCCTGATGCCGGGTAGCGCCGTCCTCACCGCGGCAGGGGTGCTGCTGATGTACTTTGCCATGCTCCCGCTGATGCTCCAGGTGCTGGTCCTTTTTGGAAGCACGCTGGGGCTGGGGGCGGCTCCGACCGACGACGACCCGCGCGTTGCCCAGGCGCTGGAAGCTGATCCGGTCATCTCATTGCGACTTGCCGATCCGGCCTCGCCCCAGCCCGGCGAAGTCTGGCTGAACTGGCGGGAGGACAAGATGAAAGTGGCCGTTGAGGCCAATCCCGGTCCCCTCGGCCGCGGTGAGCTACCCGCCGTGAGCGAAGCCAACGCGACGGGTCCCGACAATCCCGTCGCAGTGGAGATTATCAACATTCCGATGAGATCAACGATCGGACAGGAATTCCGCCTCACCACCTACATCAACTTTGTTCTCTTGCTGTTGCTGGGCATCGTCATCGCCTTTCAGATGCCGCTGGTCATACTGCTGCTTGGTTGGATGGGACTGGTGACGGCGAAGGAGCTTCGAGCCAAGAGGAAATACGCGATCTTCATCTGCGCGATCCTCGCGGCGGTGATCACCCCCGCCGATGCCCTGTCAATGATCATCATGCTGATACCCTTATACGGCCTCTACGAGCTGAGCATTCTCCTGCTTCAAGCCGCCCCCGCCTCCCGCGTGGCCGAGGGCACCATCCTGCGGCGGCTCGGCCGGCGCTCTGGACAGTCTCACTAGATGGGCCAGCCACCAGATCCCCAACTGACCAAACGCCCCGACCACACGGACGGCGGATCGGCTCACCAGACTGCGTCGGACGTATCGGCGACCGACCTGGCCATGATGGAGCGAGCAATCGCTCTGGCGGCCCAGGCGGCTCGGCGGGCTGAGGTTCCGGTCGGCGCCGTGGTCTACAAGGGTGACCGGATCATCGCGGAAGCGGCCAACAACCGCGAGGCCGCACAGGACCCGGTGGGGCACGCAGAGCTGCTGGCGATGAGCAAGGCGGGCAAGGCGCTGGGCAACTGGCGTCTGACCGACTGCACGCTGGCGGTCACCCTCGAGCCCTGCCCGATGTGCGCGGGGGCGATGGTCAACGCCCGGCTCGGCCGCGTGATCTACGGGGCGGATGATCCGAAAGCCGGCGCCTGCCGCACGCTCTTTCGCATCCCGACCGATGAGCGACTCAATCACCGCGTCAGGGTGATCAGCGGGGTCCTTGCAGATCAGTGCCAGAAGCAGCTCCGCGAGTTCTTCGGCCGGCGCCGGAGCTAAAATTGTTTGAGCGCTCCGTAGCGGCCTCGCGGCGTCCTTGCCGCTCTTCTTTGGCAGCCCTTCGGGCTGCGGGGCCGCTCATGTTTGGCAGCCCTTCGGGCTGCGGGGCCGCTTTCGTTTGTCAGCCCTCCGGGCTGAGGGGCCGCACACTTGCTCTGGTACGCGGCGGCGAATTCGATCCGCCGCCGCTGACTAGGATTCGCCGGCCATGAGAACCCAAGCGCTGCGACTGGTCTGCTTCGATCTCGGTGGGGTGGTTCTACGGATCTGCCGAAACTGGCGGGAGGGATGCGCTGCCGCGGGTCTGGACGATCGCGATCCGGCGGCCTGGCGCCAATCACGGCCGGCCCGACAGGCGCTGATACTCGACTACCAGACGGGCCGGATCGACGGCCCCACGTTTGCAGCGATGGTCAGCGAGCTGACCGGAGGCCTCTACAGCCCGGTGGAGATCCTCGGCGTCCACCACGCGTGGCTGCTCGGCCAGTACCGGGGTATGAGGGCAATCGTGGAGCGCGTGCACCGCGGAGGACTGGACACCGCCGCCCTATCCAACACCAACCATGAGCACTGGGTCCGCATGGGCGAGTTTCCCGCGGTCATGGGGATCCGCCACCTGTTCGCCTCGCATCAACTCGGCGTGCACAAGCCGGATCCGTCGATCTATCGCCGGCTCGAGCGCCAGCTGGGCTATGCCGGCAGGGAGATCCTCTTCTTCGACGACACCGAGGAGAACGTGGCCGCCGCACAAAGACTCGGGTGGAGGGCTGAGGTGATCGCCCCGGCCGCATCGCCTGCAGCGCAGATCGCCGCGGTGCTCGGGGCCAATGGAGTTGGGGTGTAAAGTGGGCTGTCGGCATTCTCCGGGTGGCTGGGTCTGAGCGAAGCGAAGGCCCGGTCTTCTTGTCGTCGGACCAACCGTGGCGTCGTCCCGATGCGATCGGGGCTCCGTCACAGCCACCCGGAAGAAGGCGAAGATTCACCGCGGAGGGTCGCAGAGGGCCGCCGAGAAAGAGGCTCTCAGCTGTCAGCTATCAGCTACGACTTCATGATCTCACGAAGAAGCACGGTCGCGTAGGTGCCTCGCGGCAGGTCAAACGCCAGGCGGACAAAACCGCCGTGCTCATCAACCCCCGCCTCGGTCTCCGCGTCTCGAAACGGCCCCCGTAGCGGC
>JADFKZ010000024.1 GCA_022564665.1 Planctomycetota bacterium
ACTGAAATCATAGATGTCAGGGCCGCGTCTTGCCGTGATGCCAGATGGCACTGCGTGCTCAAGCGCGCCCAGTTACGCCCGCCGCAAATATCTCTGGCTGAGTTTTCTCCGCGGCCTCTGCGTCTGGGCGGTGAATCTTTCCTGCGGCGCGTTGTCCTGGAGGTAGCTGGGGCCCAGCGAAGCGAAGAAAGAAGGCTGTCAGCTAGTATCATTCTCTCGTGCCCGCCATCACCACCACGCACCTGAAGATCGGCATGGAGGTCCATGTCGAGCTTGCCACCAGCAGCAAGATGTTCAGCCGGACAGCGAACATCGCCAATCCTCAATACTACGATGCGGCCCCCAACACGCTGGTCGATCCGGTTGTGGCGGCCCTTCCGGGCGTTCTTCCGGTGATGAACCGCCGGGCGGTGGAGATGGCGATGATGGTGGGCATGGCACTGGGCTGCAGGATCGCCCGCTTCACCAAGTGGGACCGCAAGAACTACTTCTACCCCGACCTTCCCAAGGGTTACCAGATCAGCCAGTACGACCTGCCGCTGTGCGCCGATGGCGAGCTGGAGTTTCCCGTGCCCGAGGCGAGCGACGGGACCACGAGGCGAGTGGGAATCATCCGCGTCCACCTCGAGGAGGACACGGGCAAGCTCAGCCACGAGCTGCCCGGCGGCAGGCCCTACCACGGCTCGCTGGTCGACCTGAACCGTGCCGGCACCCCGCTCCTGGAGATCGTCACCCACCCCGATCTGACCAGCGCCCAAGACGCTCTCGCCTTCGCGCGGGAGCTGCGGAACATCTGCCGGTTCCTGGGTGTGTCTGAGGGCGTCATGCAACGCGGCCACATGCGGTTCGAGCCCAACGTCAACGTGCTCGTCACAACAGATGACGGCCGCGAACACGCAACGCCGATCGTCGAGATCAAGAACCTCAACTCCTTCCGCGCCATCCGCGACGCGATCGATCACGAGCACCACCGCCAGGTGGAGGCCTGGACATCAGACGGCATCGTGCAGGCTCCCGGCAACAAGAGTACCCGCGGCTGGGACGACTCCAACGGCGCGACCGTGCTGCAGCGCCAGAAGGAGGAGGCCCATGACTACCGCTACTTTCCCGACCCGGACCTGCTGCCCGTGGTGGTGAGCGACACATGGCGGCAGAAGATCGCCGCCCGCATTCCCGAGCTGCCGATCCAACGCCGGGCGCGGTACCGCCGGGAGCTGGACCTTTCGGCCTCCGACGCTCTTGCCCTGACCGACGACCGCAACCTCTGCCGATTCTTTGAGGAGTCGATCGAGGCGATGAAGGCGATTGCAGAGGCAAAGATCCCCGCACGCCGTGCCGGGGGGGCGTCCGCCAAGCTCCTGCTCAACGCAGGCGCCAAGAGGGCAAACGAACGCGGCTGCCCCATCGAGAAGCTCGGCATCACGCCCACCCAGATCGCACAGATCATCGTGCTGAGAGAGCAAGAGAGGATCGGCTCAACCGCCGCCGATGAGCTGTTCGGGCTCCTGTGCGAGACCGACGCCGACGCACTGACCGTGGCCCGAAGCAACAACCTGATCCAGGTGCGTGACCAGGGCCGGCTCGAGTCCTGGTGCACCGAGGCGATCTCCGCCCAACCCAATGCGGTCCAGGACTATCTCAACGGCAAGGATGCGGCCCTGGGGCGTCTCGTCGGCCAGGTGATGAAGCTCTCTGGCGGCCAGGCGGACGCGAAAGCTGTGCGGGCGGGCCTTGTGAAGAAGCTCCATAGGGAGTGATCACCAGTCTGGGTGTCTGTGACGGAGTCCCGATCGCATCGGGACGACGCCACGGTTGGTCCGACGTCGAAAGCCGGGGCTTCGCTTCGCTCAGCCCCATCCACCCAGAGATTGCTGATAGCTGACAGCCTCTTTCTCCTAGCGACCTTTCTTCAACGGGAACGCCAGCTCCAGCGAGAGCGGATCAAACACCGCCGGCCCGACCGCCGGGCGCGGCTTGATTGTCACGAAGCGGACGGATCCATCGAGAAACAGTAGGTTGCCGGTGTTCGGCGTCCCGTGCCATGCGGCGAGCCGACCCGTCGACTCCAACGTCTCGAACCACACCGGGTCACCCATCACCACTAAACGCGAGGGAGCGGTGGTGATCTGCGCACGATCCAGGGGAGGCTGCGGCCTGTCGCCGCGGGGCAACAGAAGGCGGGTGTTGGCCCTGAAGCTGGTGCCGAAGGCCTCCAGGGCAGTGCGGCGTCCCGTCCCCGCTTCGCCACGCTCATCGGTGATGCCGCGGTCGGCCGGACACTCAAAGAGCTGCTCGGGGTTCACCTGTGACCGGTAGGCGGGCAGGTAGTTGTTCAGCGGCCGATCGTAATCGAGGAAAGCGGTGCCGTCGACTGAGGAATACCTGACACCGGCATAGCGCCACGCCGGTTGCACGTAGATCGTGGGGAACCGCCCGTCGTGGCTCTTAAGATAGGCCTCCCACGCCTGGCCGATCAGCCGCTGGTTGCCCGAGCAAAGCTCCCGCTGGCTGGACACGCGGGCCGAGACCATAGCCGGCAGCAGAATGCACAGGAGCACGCCCCCCGCTGCCAGCGAGATCACCAACTCGAGCATCGTAAACGCGGGCCGGCGGGTGGCCATTGCGGCATGACTATACGTTGGCACTCAATGACCGGTTGATGGCTGCCGCGGCGAAAAAGGAGCGAGGATCCTTTTCTCGATATCATCCGCAGCCATGACGCGCGACGAGCTCGCCCGGCGAATCGCCGAGACGGCCGTGCTTCACGGTTCGTTCACCCTGCGAAGCGGGCGGAAGAGCAGCTTCTACATCGACAAGTACCTTTTCCTCTCCCAGCCCCGAATCCTCGCGGAGCTGGGGAGGATGATCGCGGCGCGTCTTCCGGAGGGGACAACGCGTCTCGCTGGTGCCGAACTCGGCGGGATTCCACTTCTGGCGGCGGCGTCAATGGCCTCCGATCTGCCCTGCGTCTTCGTCCGCAACTCCAGGAAGGGCTACGGCACCGGCCGGCAGCTCGAAGGCCCAATCGAAGCCAGCGACCACGTCGTCATCGTGGAAGACGTCACCACCTCCGGCGGCCAGGCGATCGAAGCCGCCAAGGTCGTCATCGAAACCGGGGCCGCGGTCGAGCGGATCATCGCCACCATCGACCGACAGGAAGGCGCCCGCGAGAAGATCGAGGCGGCGGGATTCGCGTTTGAGTCGCTCTTTACAGTCGACGAGCTGGGGATCAAGAAGTAGGGCGTTTGATGCGCAGTTTGCGTCAAAGCGTAGCGGCCTCTTCGATAGGCCGCGTAGCCGCCAGAGCGAGGCAACGTCCGGTCAGCCGCCGCGAATGAATTCGCGGCTATGTACGAGAGCGAGTGTCGGCCCGCAGCCCAGGGGGCTGCCAAACAAGAGCGGCAAGGAGGCCGCGACGCCGCGA
The DNA here is from genome assembly GCA_022564665.1 of Planctomycetota bacterium. Classification (GTDB taxonomy): domain Bacteria; phylum Planctomycetota; class Phycisphaerae; order Phycisphaerales; family SM1A02; genus JADFKZ01. The sequence goes on from JADFKZ010000024.1 coordinate 3,425, forward strand.
GGCCGTACGGAGCGCTCAGGCGAGGCGCCCGATCAGCGGCGGCGGATGAATTCGCCGCCGCGTACCAGAGCGAGTGTCGGCCGGAGGCCGTACGGAGCGCTCAAAATAGTTATCCGGAGGCCGCTACGGAGCGCTCGAAACATTTCTGACCGTTGACTTCCTGACACGCCACGCCAGCCACCCCATCCCCACCAGGCCGAGGAGAAGCACCATGATCAGCTCCGCGGTGCGATTGAGAAGATCGGCGGTCAGACCGAGGACCAGATCACTCTGCGGCAGGAGACGCGCGGCCAGGCCGATCGCCCACTCCCTGACACCCAAACCGTTTCCCGTCAGCGGCGCAAGCATGGCCACCATGCTCACACACGCCAACGCCAACGCCCCCGTCGGCCCGAGCTCGACCCCCAGCAGGGAGAAGGCCGCGTGGTACCTCAGCGCCCACACCATCACCTCCAGGTAGCGGACCCCCGCGGCGGCACACCAGACACGCGCCGGGCGGTTGATAGTGCCCGCCGCCAGCAACGGCACCGGTAACCCAACCGCCATCCACAGCGGCACGCCGCCCCAGCTTCCGACCAGCAGGGCGCCCGCCAGATACGCCGCCACAAGCAGGCTCAGGAGGACCGCCTGGGCAACGGTCTTTGCCGAGTCGGTCGCGGGAATGGCGTTGATCGTCTTGTGATACGCGATGCGTCCAAAGAGACCCGGCCGCAGCGGAACGAAATTGACAAGGGTGGAGGCGGCAAGCAGCGCCTGCATCTCCAGAAAGCCGACACGGCCATACCGCCGGATGAGCAGATAGAACAAGAGCCCCGTGAGAAAGAGGTTGACCGGAACTGCGGCGAGCAGCACCAGGACATCCAGGAAGCGAGGCTCGCCCAGTGCTTCCAGCGCCTCACCGATCAGGTGACGCCGCCCGACGACCACCGCGATCGCAGATGTCAGCAATGCCACCCCGATGACCAGCGCCGCCGGGCGGAGCCACCGCGATCGCCCGAGGGCGGTGTTGTCGAAGGGCTGCTTGGTCATCTGCATCCGGATGGGCTCCGGCCCCGAGCGCGGAAGATTCATCTGACGCGGGCGTGCGGTCCTTCGGGCCGCGCGCGTGTCCCAATCATTCTCCGCTGTTCGCCGGCCGCCCCGTCCCGAACTCCATCAGCTCCGCGACCCCTCGCACATCCGGATCGTCCCCGTTCTTCGCGGCTTTGAGCACCGGATCATCGGGGCCGGTGAGGCAGTAGAGAAGGTAGGAGATGCGTACCTGCTTGTCCGTCTGCTGGCTGGCCATGGCCCGCAGAGGATCCAGCCGCTCGGCTGAAGGCATGACGCCCAGGAGCCAGGCCCGCGATGGCCCGTCGAGCTTGCCGAAGCCTTCCGCCAGGGCCGCCTCTGCATCGGAAAGCTCCTGACCCAAGCCAGGCAGCCTCACCTTGGCGACCACGTGGCTCAGGAGGGCCATGGTCTTAAGGTCCTCTACGGTGTCGGGGTCGAGGATCGCCGAGATGGACTCTTTGACCCATTCCTTTACCCCGTCGATAGAAAAAGGGGGATACAGAGCGGACCGCACGGCACGCACCCCGTCGATTCGAAGCGTCGGCGACTGGACCTCGCTTCCCAGGTGGCCGGGCTGAACGACCCCGGCGGTGGAGACCATGTAGTTCAGGACCACCTTGACCCGTACCGTCGCCCCAGCCAGTGGATAGGCGTTGAGAACCGCCTCCAGGTCACTCCGGCGCAGATCGACGGGGATGACCAGCTGTTGGAACGGCTCAAGACGCAACCTGCGATCGATGTCCACGATCAACGGGCTGATCACGCCCACCTCGGGTCGGTTGCTGACGCTGGCCGTGGTCAGGATGGCGACGCTGGGTCGGATGGGTCCGCCGCCGTCCATCGCAAGTGGAAAAGGTGCGTTGTTGGTGATCTCGAGATTGAGGACGATCGGCTCGTAGGGAGCAAACGTGGTCTTTGCAAGCCGCAGTCGCAGACTCACCGCAAGGGTCGGCTCATCGATGAACCGGTCCACGACCGCAGGGATCGCCGCCACCAACTCCTCCATCCGGGCCGCTTCCGGCGTCGGTCCCGGCCGCTGGCCGACGAGCTGGGCCAGAAGATCCGAGGCCCAGACGCCCATCACCGACCCGGGCTGGTCGCGCACGACCGCCAGCAGACCGCGGGCAGCATTGCCTCGGCGGCCGCGCTGAAGCTGGGCCAGGGAAAGACCGAGCCGCGCGGAGGAGTCCTGCTCAGCGATCGGCGCCAGCAGCTGAACCGCCCGGAGAGAGTCGCCCTGCCCCAGGGCGAGCCAGCCCTCGGATATCACCCGTTGCAGCTCCGGGAGCCTGCCCTGCGGCCCAAGCCCGGCCGCGGCCTCGAGGAAACCGACCGCTTCGTCGGTGTCGTTACCCGCAAGCCACATGGCCACCCACGCAGCCTCCAGGTTCGCTTGAGCCATCAGGTCCCCAACGGGGTCTTCGGCAGCGGCCATCGCCTCGATGTTGGCGACGTGAGCGGCGAGGGCGCCTCGAAGCGCGGGTCCCGCCTGATCGTCACCCAGACGGTTGAGAATCGCTGCTCGAACTGTGGCCAGCGTGCGCGAAAGCGGCGCGGGAGGAAGCTCGGCCAGCTCAAGGAGGGTCAGCGTGGGGTTCTGAAGCGACACCTGGTCACGGTGCGCTTGATCGACCTTTCCCTGGCGCTCCTGGATGGTTTGTATCGCACCAGCAGCGTCCCCTGCTCCCCATTGGGCAACCGCGTAGTCTGCCAGAAGTCCGCTTGTCGGCGCCCGCCCCTCCTTGTCGTCGAGTCGTATGGTCATCCGGTAGAGCCGTTGGGCTCCCACATAGGCCCCCTGCTCCAGGAGCAACTGGGCCAGCGCCGTCTGAGTCGTGACGGAGATGGGGTCCGCCAGGAGAAGCGCCACCAGCAGCTGAGCTTCGGCATAGGGATCCTCCACCCGCATTCGGAAGAAGCCCGCGGCGCTTGCCGCCGCCGCGCGATTGGCCGGGTCGAGAGCCACCGCCTCCGCCAACCATCGCCCGTAGGCCTCCACATCCCCCTGGCGGTACAGGAGCAGAGCCACGTCCCCAGCCAGCCGCGACGCGACGGCGGCGCCAAGCTGCTGCCGCAACTCGGGCGACAGCAGCCGCTCGTACATTGCCACGCGTTCCTCGACGGTCTGGTAGCGATCGATGGCGTTGTGGACATACGCCAGCCGAACCACCTCGTCATGTGGATCGAGCCGCGCCACCATGCCAAGCGCGCGGGCCTGAAGCTGGGGGCGCTCCGCGAGCTGGGCGACCTTTAGAAGGGTCCTCCATGCGTCGGAGCTCTGAGGGTCGGCCTCCACCGCCAAGCGGCAAAGAACCACCGCCCCGTCGAGGGCCTCAACCAGGACCGGCTCTTCCTGGAGCACGGTTATCGCCACCTGGGTAAATCGCGTTGCCAGCCACTGGAGGGGGGTGGAACTCTCCGCCGCCGCTGGAACCGGTGCCACCTGCACCACGAAGAGCCCCCAGGCAGCCATGGCCGTCACCAAGAGCCGGCGGGAACACAGGTGGGGGACGGTCATGCACCCCGGCGGTACATTGGGAGACCCGATGCGGCCAAACGACCGTATAGTAAACACCGAGGCCGCCCCGCGTGATCGAGCCCGGGCGAAGAACCTGGCCGCGGGGTGCCTTCCGGAGGGCGGTGTGGGCTCAGCGGCCATGTCTACCGGACCCCCCTGCCTGCCGGGAAGGGGATCGACGTGCACGGACGGAGACTCGTTGAAATCATTGACACTCTGGGCCATCGCTGGTACGGTCGCGCAATTGCCAGGTTCGGCAAATCAGGCTGGCAGACAACACTGGAGCTTTCCGGCATAGCAATGCACAGCCGACGCTTCATCTGGGGTGTGCCGCTCGTTCTGCTCGTGGTCGGGACCACACCGCTTGCCCGGGCGGCGCCGCCAGCGCGTGGGATCACCAAACTGGCCAATCAGGCGTTCCTCAATCCAGCGGACAAGAACAGGATACACGACTGGGCACAGCACTGGTCCGATGAGCTGGCTGCCGGCGACCCGGCGACGGTGGCCAGGGCGCGCGCCAAGCTCATGGAACCGCTGAAGGCCGTGCAGGTCGGAGGCGTGTTCCGTCTGGAGTACGCCGGTGTTCTGCTGCCTCCGTTGCAGGTGATCATCGGCGGCGTTAACCCACACAGCGCCTTCAACGCGACGCAGGTGGTCGGGGTCGTGGGAACTGACCGAGCCCTTGAGATCCTTTGCGACATCGCCAACGACCAGAGCCTGGGCATCCGCCTTTGCGCCGCGGAATCCTTCAAGACCGCTGTGAGACAGGGCGCCATTACACCCAACGAAATCAGCCGCGGCCTGAGACGCCTCGGCAAGGCCGCCTGCCGAGAGGAGCACTGGCTGGTTCTGCGGCGGCAGTTCGAGGCAATCTACTCCGTCGATTCAGATGTGTCACGGGACGTGCAGTTGAAGATCCTCCAACGGACAACCGCACGGATGAGCGATAACCCGAACGGCCCAAGCGACCTCATGCGGGCTTTGTACCCCGCCCTGAAGTTCCTCCGGGACGGCTACATCAAGTTGCCGCGCGCCAAGCAGGGGCCCTTCGGCAAGGTGCTCGCCCCGGTACTCTGTAGGGTCTGCTCTGTCGCCGACGGGCACTGGGAGAAGGCCCAGAAAGACCCCGAGGCCAAAAAGATCTACGGTGGAGCGATCCAGATCAGCGAGACGCTGCTGCAGGTGATCCATGGTCGTGTCCAGCCGGATCGAAACCCACCCAGGACCGCCCTTGACCGGGCGTGGCGGGAAAAAGACAAGCCGAGATTCGACCGTGACCGCGTCAAGTGGCAGGGCATCCTGGCGAACCCGCCCTACGGGGGCAATTAGGACAGCTTCATAACCTCCTCCGGGCATGGGCCGACGCATCGGTTAGGAAACCACTTCTAAAGAGACGCGAGCCGGGCTCGCTACACTTGTCCCTCCATGAAGCTGCTCGCACCGTTCGGGCTCTTGCTTTCGGCGCTGGCGGCGGTCGTGTACCTGGACGATACGCCGCCCCGGGCAGATCTTGTCTTTGTCAACAGCGGTGAGGTCTTTACCCTCGATCCGCAGCGGATGAGCTGGATCCAGGACTTCCGCATGGCCTACGCCCTCTACGAAGGGCTGGTCAGATGGAACAACGCCGACTTCTCGATCGAGCCCGCGGCGGCCGAGTGGCAGACATCCGCCGACCGTCTGATCTACACTTTTTCCATCCGACCCGACGCCCGGTGGTCCGACGGCGCCCCGCTGACCGCCCACGACTATCTCTACGCCTGGAAGCGTGCGATCCTGCCCGACACCGCGGCGGACTACTCCAACATGTTCTTCGTCATCGCGGGGGCGCGGGCGTTCTTCCGCTGGCGTACGGAGGCACTTGAGGCGTTCGCAGCACAGAGCGCCGACCTCGACCCCGAGGACCGAGCGCCGGCCGCGTTGGCCTTGTGGAAGGAGACCCAACGGCAATTCGACACAATCGTGGGTCTGAAGGCCCTCGACGATTCCACGCTCGAGGTCAGGCTCGATCGCTCGAGGGCATACTTTCTCGATCTCGTTGCCTTCGGCGTGTTCTGCCCCGTCTACCGGCCCGCGGTGGAAGGCTGGCGGGTCGACCAGGCGACCACCGAGGCAATTCGCCTCTCGGGCTGGGCCCACGTCCCGCCGCCGGCCTTCGCCGATCGGCGGTTCGTCACGCTCAACTCCGCGACCGGCCGGCTGGAGCAGTCTCACGGCTGGACCAAACCCCGACACCTCGTCACAAACGGCCCCTACGTCCTGAGCCACTGGCGGTACAAACGCGGCCTGCAACTGCGACGCAACGAGCACTATCACAGCCCCCAGCGAATCCGCAGTGACCGGATCGCCTGCATCTCGATCGAGGACATCAATACCGCTGTCATGGCGTTCGCGTCAGGTTCGGTTGACTGGTTGACCGACGTCAGCGTCGACTACCAGGCGGACATGCTCGCCGAGCGGTCTGCTTACGAGAACCGCTACGCGGACCGGATAAAAGCCGCGCTCGCCGCGGGCAGCACGCTGGACGAAGCGCTCGCCGCCCTGCCCCCACCCCAGAAGGGTGAGCGGCGGAACATCCACCTGTTCCCCGCCTTCGGCACCGACTTCTACAGTTTCAACTGCAGGCCGACGCTCGCCAATGGACGGCCCAACCCCTTTGCCGACGCCCGTGTGCGCCGCGCATTCGTGGCCAGTGTCAACAGAAAAATGCTTGTCGAGACCGTGACCCGTCTCAACGAGCCCGTGGTCACCACCCTCATCCCCCCCGGCTCCATTCCCGGCTACAGGAGCCCCGAGGGCCTGCCCTTTGACCCAGAAAGCGCCCGCGCGGAACTGGAGTCCACAGGCTGGGCCGACCGGGACGGTGACGGTCTCGTCGAGAACGATCAGGGCGAGCTCTTTCCGATCGTCGATCTTCTCTACTCCACGAACACGCCGCGCTACAAGAACATCTCGCTGGCCCTTCGCGACATGTGGCAGCGGCAGCTCGGCGTGCGCGTCGAGCTCCGCGGCAAGGAGTCCAAGTTCTTCAAGGAGGACCTCAAGAGCGGTCACTTCATGATCGGGCGGGGCAGGTGGTACGGCGACTACGGCGACCCCACAACCTTCCTCGACCTGTTCAAGACCGGTGACGGCAACAACGACCGCGGCTACTCCAACCCATACGTGGACGAACTGCTGGAGCGGGCGGCGAGCGAGCCCGACCCGCAGCGGCGGCTGCGGATCCTCCAAGACTGCGAACGCTTCCTGTTCCAGGAGGATGTTCCCATGCTGGTGCTGTGCCAGCTGGTCCAGGTGTACATGTATGAGCCGGGCCGGCTCAGCGGCCTGAGCAGACACCCGCGTCTGACCCAGTACCTCTGGCAGATCGAGGTCCGCGACCGATGATCCGGCTCATCGTCCGCCGTCTCATCCAGATGCCGATCATCCTCGGGGCGGTTTACACGATCACCTTCTCTCTGGCCTGGCTGATCCCGGGCAATCCCCTGGAGAACCCGGCGCGGCGCCCACCGCCGGAGATCATGCAGGCGATGCTCCAGCAGTACCGGCTTGACGACCCCTGGACCTTTTACTGGGATTATCTGGGCAAGGCGACGGGGGTGAGCTGGCTGCTGGGCAGGCACCCGCGCCCCTTTGACCTGGGCCCGAGCCTCACCCATCAGGACTGGACGGTCAATGAGATCCTCGCTGCGGGCCTGCCGGTTTCGATCACGCTGGGGCTGGGGGCGATTCTGCTGGCGTGCGGAATTGGCTTGGTGGCGGGGGTGATCGGCGGCATCAAGCCGGGCTCGTGGGCGGACTTGGCCACGCTGGGGGTCGCTCTGGTGGGGATCAGCCTGCCCTCATTCGTCATCGGCACCGCGCTGCTGGTCGTCTTCGGTCTCTTGCTCGGCGTCGTTCCCATCGGCGGCTGGGGACGGCTCTCCCACACGATCCTTCCCGCGCTGACGCTGGCACTGCCCTTCGCCGCCTACATCGCGCGGCTGACGCGTTTCGGCATGATCGATGAGCTGCGTGCCGACTACGTCCGCACAGCGCGGGCCAAGGGAGTGCCCCGGCGGCACATCGTGCTCAAGCATGCCCTCAAGAACGCGTTCCTCCCCGTCCTGAGCTACCTGGGCCCCGCCACCGCCATGGCGGTGACCGGGTCGTTCGTGGTGGAGAAGATCTTCGCCGTCCCCGGTATCGGCACTCACTTCGTCAACGCGGTCCTGAGCAAGGACCTCACCCTGATCATGGGCGTGGTGCTCGTGTATTCGACGCTCCTGATCCTGTTCAACCTGCTTGTAGACGTTCTCTACCGCTGGGTGGATCCGCGGATCGAGCTGGGGTAAGAGCCGACGGCTCTATTGTCCCGGCGCGTCGTCGCTGTGGTGGACGACGGGCTCAACGTGCATCTCGCCGGGGTTCGCGCGACTGTGCTTCTTGATCGCACGGGCCAACCGCGCCATCGTCTTCTTGTTGAAGCCGTCGAACCGAGCGACCTCACGGCCGTTCGCGCCGATGACGCAGAAGGTGGGAACACGTTTGACCTTGTAATCCCTGGCGATCGTGGTGCCGTTGAGGAGCAGGCCGTAGGTGAACCCACGGTCCTCCATGTAGGAGGCGGGGTCGCCTCGCTCCCAGGAGCTGACAAAGACGATCCTGACGCCGCGATCGGCGAACCGCATCTGGAGCTGCTGCAGGTGCAAGGCGGCCTCCTGACACGGCTCACACCAGGTGTTTATGAAGGCCAGCACCACCACCCCGCCACGGGAATCCGAAAGCGAGCGGATATCGCCGCCGGCGTCGGTGAAGCTCCAGTCCGAAGTCGTTGTTGCCGAGCCACAGCCGCTCAGCCCAACGGTCATCACAGCGACAATGAAAATGAGGCCGAATGGATGGTTGGCGATGCGCTGCATGATCTGTTCCTCCCGTAGATCCAAGGCCGATGCTCCGGAAATGCTCGCATCGGCACGATGGGTCGGCGACTTGATAGGCGCGGCGATCGCAGACACGAGGACTCTGTGCGTCGTCGTCGGTTGCTGGTTATCGGTTGTTCAGCGCAGCGACGCCGGGAGGCGGAGCGGCGATCTGCTCACCTCCGGCGGACAGCCCTCCTCTGGGTGGTTCCTCGTGCCGAGTCAGGGGTTCTGGGTTCGGAAAAGCGGCGAGGCCCCACTCCTGAACCCTGAACCATGAACCCTCTTCTCTTCTCCGCGGCCCTCCGTCACTTCGTCACTCCGTGACTTCCCCTTGCCCCCTTGCCCCCCCCGAACTCCGCCGAATCGCCGAGGTCCTCGGCGATCCGCAGAAGCTGGTTGTACTTCGCGTTACGGTCGGAGCGGCAGGGGGCACCCGTCTTGATCTGCCCGCAGTTCGTGGCCACCGCCAGATCGGCGATCGTCGCGTCTTCGGTCTCGCCGGAGCGATGGCTCAGCACCACCGCGTAGCCGTTGCGCATCGCCAGGTCGACGGTCTCCAGCGTTTCGCTGAGCGTTCCGATCTGATTGGCCTTGATGAGAATCGCGTTGGCGCACCCGGATTCGAAGCCACGCTTGAGAAACTTCGGGTTCGTCACAAAAAGATCGTCACCGACGAGCTGGACCTCTGAGCCCAGACGCTGAGTCAGCGTGGCCCACCCGCCCCAGTCGTCTTCGGCCAGGCCGTCTTCAAGCGAGCAGATCGGGTACCGCCGGCACCAATCGGCCCACAGGTCGATGATCTCCTGGGAGGTAACGATGCGCTGGGGGTCGGATTTGAAGAAGCAATAGCCCGTCCTGCGAGCGGCCCTTGCCGCGTTGGCCAACTCGCTGGCGGCCGGGTCCAGGGCAATGAATATCTGATCACCCAGTGAGAAGCCGGCGCGATCCACCGCCTGTTCGATCAGGCGTAGTGCGTCCTCGTTGTCTGCGAGGTTGGGCGCGAATCCCCCTTCGTCACCCACCGAGGTGGACAGTCCCTTCTCAGCCAGCACCTCCTTGAGGGTGTGGTAGATCGCCACACCCGCGTGCAGCGCTTCGGCAAAGGAGTCGAAGCCCCACGGCTGGATCATGAACTCCTGGAAATCGACGGTGCTGTCAGCGTGCCGGCCGCCGTTTAGGATGTTGAACATCGGCACGGGCAGGACCCTGGCGGCGGTGCCGCCCAGGTAGCGATAGAGTGGCTGATGGGTGGCGTGGGCAGCGGCCTGGGCAACCGCCAGCGACACGCCCAGAATCGCGTTCGCCCCCAGGCGGCTCTTGTTGGGCGTACCGTCGAGCTCTCGCAGCAGGCCATCGATCATCTGCTGCTCGCGGGCATCGAGGCCGACCAGGTTCGGCTGGATCGTGTTGTTGACGTTGGCCACCGCCTTCAGCACGCCCTTGCCGCGGAAGCGGCCCTTGTCACCGTCCCTCAGCTCGACCGCCTCGTGCTCGCCGGTGCTGGCCCCCGAGGGCACGGCCGCCCTTCCCATGGCGCCCCCCTCAAGCACCACCTCGCACTCCAGCGTCGGGTTGCCGCGGGAGTCGAGGATCTCCCGGGCATGGATGACCTCGATGTCAAAGTCCATGGTGTCGCTTCCGTGGGGCCGTTGGTCAAAGGGAGCCAGGCCGGGATAATAGCGCAGAGTACCTCAAAGCGCAGCGGCCGATTGAATCGGCCGCGTAGCCGCCAGAGCGAGTGTGCGGCCCGCGGCCCAAAGGGCTGCCAAACAAGAGCGGCAAGGACGCCGCGACGCTGCGACACCGCTACGGAGCGCCCGAGACAGCTAGCATTCGCCGCCGCAACTCTGGTCTGGCGTGGAAAGATGACCAAAGGACCGCCACGAGATGATCTCCTTAGCACGCTGCTTGGCGGCAGCGACGTTTCCTGTCCCGTGTGTGCGTACAACCTGCGGGGCCTCAACTCGACCACGTGCCCGGAGTGCGGGGCGAGCCTTCAGCTGCAGGTGGGATCCTCGGATCTGAAGCTCGGACCCTGGCTCGTCGCGCTGCTGGGCCTGGCCCTGCCGCTGGGGTTCGTCGGTCTGCACACCCTCTTCACCGGCGCCGTGATGATCGTGATAGCAAAGACGCAGGGAGGCTTTTCCGCTGGCACATTGCGGTTGCTTCTCTTGCCGGCAACCCTGACGATAGCCTACGTGCTGGTGCTGTGGCGGCTGATCCGCAGGAGGCGGAAGTTCTGGGCAAGACCACGGGCCGCGCAGAGACGGTCGGCGTTCATCTACGCGATTCTCGGAATCGGGCTGCTCCTGCTGTACGTCGCGGCCCGGTGGCTGGGGGGCTTCTACTTCGGCCTTCGCATGTAGGGCATCTACGTCACGGCGCCGGATACTCGGGCTGGCGTTCTTCCAGCACGGCGAGCACATCTCTGACCACCCAGCTCATGTTCAGATGGGCCCGCTTCGTGCATGCGGCCAGATGGGGGTAGAGCCGGGCGTTGGCCAGACCCACGAGCGGGTTGCCCGCATCGAAGGGCTCGCACTCGTGAACGTCCAGCAGTGCACGTGCCGCGGAGCGTGCCCGGAGGAACTCCGCCAGTGCCACGTTATCCACAACAAATCCACGGCTGGTGTTGATAAGGACCGCATCCAGCCTCATCCGGCCGACCAGACCATGAGAAACGAGGTGCCGGTTGGAGGGCCTGCCGTCGACGTGGATGCTGATCACGTCGCTTTGGGCAAAGAGGACCTCGACGGACACAGGCGAGGCCCCGAAACGCTGCTGCGGTGGGATCTCGGCGACGTCGTTGTAAAGGACCTGGGAAAACCCGATGGCGCGCGCCACCTCGGCCAAACGCCGGCCCACCCTCCCCATCCCCAGGATTCCCAGGGAAAGCTCGCTCATCTGCCGCTCGGCGACCGCTTCGTCGCGGATCGCCCGCCATCGGCGCTGGTCGACCGGCCTGGCAAGCGGCGCACGCGGGCGCAGGACATCGGTGAGGAGAGCAACCACGTACTCCACAACCGCTTGGGTGTTGGCACCGGGCGTATACACGACCTTGATCCCGCGTTCCCTGCACCCTCGGACATCGATGTTGTCCAACCCCGAACCCGCCCGGCCCACGACCCGAAGCTTTCCGGCCGCATCCAGGAGCGCCCGATCCACCACCGTGTAGGTGCGTACCACGAGACCTACGGCATCGGCGAGTACCCCTCGGAACCGCTCCTCGTCATAGCCGCACTCGACGAGCCGACACCGGCCCGCGAGCCACGCCGACGCCTCGGCGGCCAAGTGCTCGCTTTGGACGACAATTTCGTGGTTGCTCACCGTGAAGCGCTCCTTGCGATCACTTGTGTCGTGTCTCATATCTCTGCGCTCTGGTCTTCTGGGCAGTGAAACAAGACCGAAAGGATGAGGCAAGACATCAAGAGCCGAGTTCTACCGCCGCCACCTCATGATGCTGAGCCCCCGCGGGCGTCAGGTTGCTTTTCATGAGGACAATCTCTCTCACTGGAAAGGGGGCAACGGTGATCGCCTCCTCGACGAGGGGAATCGACGCGGGAGATCTGAACCGACAGAGGGTCAGATGCGGAAGAAACCGATCACCTGGATCGACCCTAGGGACCTGTGACAGACTCTTGGCCAGCCGTCGCTTGACTTCAAGAAGGGGAGCTGGTCCGTCGGTCTCGGCCGCGATCAGACGCGCCCTGCCGCGCTTCGGAAGACTGATCAACCGATCGGGCTTCAGATCAAACCCGCACAGACCGCTCCCTGCCCGCGTGACCGACTCGATCGTCGACTCGAGCTTTGCCACCGGCTGGTCACCGACAAAGTGCAGCGTCAGGTGCACCTGCTCTTGCGGCACAAGGCGGTAGGGCGGAACCTTCAGGACCAAAAGCGCATCGAGAAGTGCGCGGGCAACGTCCGCCGGCGGATAGACCGCGACGAAGAGACGGAGGTTGGTCAAGGATCGCGACATCGCGGAGCCGTCAACAACGTCCCGCCGGCCATTGGAGGGCACGGAAGGGCTATTGGCAACCCGGTACTCCTAGAGTGGGGTTGTCAGACAGAGCCTAGCGCAGATTGCGTCAAAGCGTAGCGGCCGGAGGCCGCTACGGAACGCTCGAAACAGTAGACGGTACAATGCAGCCTCTCCCTTCCTCACTCCCTCCAGGATCACCGATGCACGCACTCGTCCTCGGTGTCGGCGACGCATTCACGCGACGATACTTCGGCTCCAGCGCCCTGATCCAAGGGCCCGACGGCTACATGCTGCTGGACTGCCCCGACCTCATCCACCGGGCGCTCTTCGAGGCGACCAGCCGCGCCGGGTGGACGGTCGAGGCGGCGGCCATCGACGACATCCTGCTGACCCATCTGCACGGTGACCACTGCAACGGTCTGGAGTCGTTCGGATTCCGGCACAGGATCGCCCGCCAGCGCCAGGAATCCACCGCTCACCCCACCGGCGGCGCCCCGCAACTTCACACCAGCCGGCCGGCAGCGAACCGCGTATGGGAGCGTCTGGCACCCGCCATGGACGGAGCGAAGGCGGGCGGGAGACCCGCCCGGAGGCTCGAGGACTTCTTTGATTTGAGTGTGCTTGACCCTGACTTGCCCGCGTGGGTGGCGGGCCTTCGGATCGAGTGCCGATTCACCAACCATCCCATCCCGACCATTGGGCTGATCATCAGCGACGGGAAGTCAGCGCTGGGGTGGTCCAGCGACACATCCTTTGACGAGGCGCACATTCAATGGCTCAGCCGCGCCGACGTGATCGTGCACGAGTGCGGATCGGAACCGCCCCATACGTCGGTCGACATGCTGAACGCATTGCCCGATAAACTGCGGGCGAAGATCAGGCTCATCCACATCCCCGACGACTTCGACCCCACGACGACGGACATGCGGCCGCTGGAGCAAGGAGAAGTGCTGGAGTTGTGAATCGGTTTTTCGCTTTTGGCTTTTCGCTTTTGGCTTTCGACTCTTGGCAAGAAGACGCGTCCGTGCAAGCTCGCCCTCAGCTCCTCGAGACGATCAGCGCCCCCGTCGCGGCCGCACCGGCCGTGACGAGGATCACACCGATCTGGATCACCGTCGGCCGCCGCGCCACGATCTGCCGGGCGGCGGGAAGCTCGGTGAGCCAGTACGCCGCCGGCGCGAGCGCCGCCAGCAGGAAGAACCAGACCGGCATTCTCCCGCCGGAGAAATACCCGCTCATGACCAGGCCCGGCAGCAGGATGCTGCACACGAGCATTCCACCCCCTTCGAGTTTCACCGACGGGCGCCACCAGCCCAGGATGGCCACGACGCCAAGGCACGCCGACAGCGCCCAGGCCATCTGTGCCAGAGTCTCGTTGCGCGACTCGTTCAGCACCACGCCCGCAGCGGCCACCACCAGGCACAGCAAAAACGCGAACGTGCCGCTGCCGGTTCGTCCCGAGAGGCGGTCCAGGGCGGCCATCGAGGCCACCATCATGCCGGCCGTCATACCGCGCCACGCCCAGGATTGGTCGAACCCGATATCAACGAGGAGGTAGGCGGACAGCCCGGCGAACAGCACCCACGCAGTCCACGTCGGGCTGCCACCGCCGCCGATGTCGATCCCGTAGCCCGCTGCGATCGCCGCCGCCAGGCCCAGGTAGACGAGCCACACCCAGTCGTCTCGGGGCGGAAGGTTCACCTCCCAGCCGCGCAAGACCAGGTATGCCGCGGCGAAGCCCGCCGCCAGCGCATTTGCTACCGCCCACCGGCTCGCGGACCCCTGGCGCCAGGGGCGCAGCACAGCGATCAGGATGATCCCGCACACCAGCGCGGGAAGCCCAAGGCCCAGCTTTAGCTCGTCCGGTGACATCGACAATGGCCCTCGCCTCGCTCTCACCCGTCGGCGCCGCGGCGGGGTCACTTGGCTGACTTGGGCATTCTGTGGCTGACCGGGAACCGGTCAGCGTATCTGGGCCGTGCGTCATGCCGGTTTTCGGACGTCGCGGCATGGGCGTGATTCGGCTCTTGGCACTTGGAAGCAAGACGGCTCCCCCTTTGCTCTGGCTGAAAGCTGATAGCTGACAGCTTTCTTACGCGTAGCTATGCAGCCCCACGATGACGAAGTTTATAAAGATCCAGTTGAAGAGCATCACCGCACAGCCGGCGATCGCAAGCAACGCGGTCCACAGGCCCTTGTCGACGACCTTGAGCCGGACGTGCACCAGCAACGCCAGAATGATGAACGTGTTGAGGGCGAACACCTCCTTGGGATCCCACCCCCAGGGACGACCCCAGGAGTGGTCGGCCCAGATCGCACCCATCACCAAACCCGTCCAGAGCATGACGAACGCAAGCTCCATCAACACCATCGTTGCCCCGTCAAGCACCTGGCCTGCCGATGACCCCTCCGCAGCCAGCTGGGTCTTGCCGGAGGGTCCCTTTTGGATCAGCGTCCCCGCTCCTCCCGCCTGCACGTAGTCGGCGCGGCCCCCGCCGAGACGGTACAGCACGTACGTCACCGCCGAGACCGCCGCCATGGCGATCAGGCAGTAGCTGAAGATGATCACGTTCGTGTGGATATAGAGCCACACGTCATGGAGCACGGGCATCTTGTTGGAGATGTTTGGATTCAAGTACACGGGAAGGAAGTGGACGCACATCAGGGCGATCATCGATGCGATGCCGCTTGCCAGAGCAAAGAGGTTCTGCATCGGAGACCGGCGGACAAAGACCTCCAACAGCAGAGCCAGGCAGGCGCCGAACCACGCGGAGGTGGTGACCGCCTCGAACATGTTGGCGTTCGGCCAACGACCGGAGACATACCACCGAAGCGCCAGCGCAAACGTATGCAGCCCGAATGCCGCCAGGAAGACACCGAGTCCCAACCAGCGCGCTGCGGGCCAACGGTAGACGAACGCCATCACCAGCAGGATGACGCTGAGCAGATAGACCACCCACACCCAGGTCATGTTGCGGGCCTTGAAGTACCAGCTCTCCCACCCCAGCCGCGCCGTAGCCGGGTAGTGCGCCGGGCTCACCGCCGGCAGGAGCGCGGCGAGCCGGGCCACGGCGTCGTTGACCCGTTGGGGGTCCTGCTGTCGCCACCCCTCGGTCAGCTCGCCGAAAGTGCCCACGACCGCGTCCACGCTCCCTTGTTCTGCGGCCGGCGTTGCCGACGCGATCGCCTCAACCGTCAGCCACGGATCATCAACGCCCCCGCCCGGCGGCGGCACGATCCTGAGGTTTTCCTTCAGGACCGCCGGGTGCATGACGCCCAGCGCCGTGCGAATCAGTCCAACCGCCTTGGCGGTCCGGATCAGGTCCCGCTCCATGAGATCCAGAAGCCGCGTGACGTGCGGGTCCCCAAGCATGGCGGACGAGATCATCCCCGTTCGTCGAAATCGCTCCATTCGCCGGTCGAACTCGCCGCGAACCGCGACATCGCCGCCATCGATTCCCGGTGTCCCATCCATGCGACGGGTGGTAAGCTCCTCATCCAGCGAGCGATGCAGCGCTGCGACGATCTCGCTCCGGATCGGTTTGTTCTTGACAAAGATGGCGTCTGCGTCGTCATATGCCTCCGGCCGCAGCATGAGATCGAGGTAGGTGAAGGTGTCCGTGTTGCCGTTGATCGTGTGCGGACCCGAGACGAAGTGCATCATCGAGCTGGCATAGGAGGCGAACGATTTCAACCGCCCCTCCTGTTGCACGGCGATCCGGTCAAGGGGCGTCAGGTCCACCTGCTGCGCGAACGCCGACAGCGCGGGCAGTTCGGGCCGGGCGTCCGCACGACGGTGCAACACCCACGCCACGACGAGAACCACCACCATCGCGGCGCTGATCCAGACCGTCAGCATGCGGGGTGTCATGACCAACCCTCCTCGCCGGCACCGACTGGCGCCGGTTCCGGGGCCGGGGCGGTTCGCAACGCCGTTCTCCGATGACCCAGCGCCACCGCCGTGTTCCCAGCCTGGTGGCAGCGACGCTTGAGAACAGGCTTGACATAGAACGCCCAGATCATCCCCGCCACCGCCACACAGCAACCGATCAGCATGACGTGTACACCGTGCCGGCTGCCCACACCCAGCACGGTGAAGTTTCTCCCGGCGGAGCTCTCCGAGGGCGGGTCCCACTGCGCCTGAAAGTACCAGAGACCTCCGAATGCCTTCGGATCATTGACGCTCACGGCCAGCGGCTCGCACCAGCCGTCATCGGTCTGGAATCGGATGTGGCTCGTCCAGTTCAGGATCGAGAGATTCTGGCCGGTATACCCGCCCACATGGGTCTCCATGACGAAGTCGTCCAGGGCAACGGGGCTCGGCAGCCTCAGCCGCCTGCGGGAGAACATCAGCTCGACCGTCCTGCCGTCGTCCAACGCGACCCGAAGCGGCCGGTACACAACACGGCCGAGTGAATGCGTGGAATCCAGAATCGGCCAGTCGTGATACTCCAACCAGTGAGACCTCGACTCGCCGGCCCCGGGAAGCTCGACTTGGATCATCGACAGACGGGCTCGTGCGTCGCGGTTGCGCTGATTACGCGGGACGATCATCGGCCTGGTCACAACGCTGGTGTGAGCCGCGTGCCGGAGCACCGTGAGCGTGATCTGCGAAGCGATGCTGACGGACTCGCCAACAGCAATCGTCTGTGACCGGGGCGGCTCGCCAAAGCTCGCCACGATGAGCCGCAGGTCGTCTTCTGTCGGCCCGCCGACAATGGTCACCGGCGCCGGTCGGACGCCGGGCGAATACTCCATCACGATACCGGTATCCAGCTCGACCGCGTCGGGGTGTTCGGCGGCGGGGTCGCTTACATCGGCAAGATCACGCGTCTTGGTCGGGTCATCACTGACCCACCTGGTAAAGGATCGATCGGGAGTCCTGATCTGGATGACGGCGACCGAAATCACCTCACCCGTGGGAAGCACCAGGCCGTCGTGCCGGTTTTGGACACGCCAGCTGTAGCCCGTTCCCTCGATGGTTTCAAAGGGGAGATCGGGGTCATCGCGCGAGAGCGTGCGGATCGGGACCTCGATATCGACCGAGGCAGGGGGAACGCGGACCCTGAGGGTCGGCTCTTGGGGCTCCAGCAGCTTCTCGAACGCTTGGTCGGAGTCGACCCACTCGTAGACGAGCCATCCCCCCTGCGCCCGCCTCCTGCGGGGATCGAGGGCAACGAGCTGCAACTCCTCCACGTGGCCTTTGGCGGTGCCCAGCTTTACCTGCACCACAGGATCAAACCGTTCTCCGCCAATCTGGCGGCGGGTCTCCATCACCGCATACCGCAGGTAGCTCTTGACATCGATGGTGACGTCGGCAAGCGGATCATCAGTTGCGTTGGCCGCCGGTACTTCGACGTGAAGGGGGCGGGCCCGCTCCGGCGACGTGGACCACACGTCGGCGGGGTCCGCCACGTAGTCGTTGTAGAGCGGAAGCCCCTCGATGGGACGCTCGACCCAAGGTCCGGGTGGCCCGGCCTCGGAAAACTCACGGAGGTAGAGGGCCCAATTCTTGGAGATGTCGTTCGACAGGTAGAACCACTCCTGCGGCCCATAGACAAGCGAGAGTTCCAACCCTTGATCGACAAGCGGCTCGCCGAGGGCCTTCTTCGCACGCGTCCAGGGCGGGCCCGGCTCGGTCGATCGGACCAGGTCCTCTGTGTATTGAGGGTACCCCGCCAGGAGTTGGCGGATGAAGATACCCTCGGTGGACTGCACCAGGACGCTGACGCTGTAGGCCCGCTTGCCCCGATCTTCACCGGAGAGGATCTCCCAGTCCGGGTCGATCGAGGCGATCCGGAAGCGGTAGGGGTTCTCGGGACCACCGAGTTCGATCGAGTTGCCGGGCATGGCCACGAGGGTCGCCGGCGCCTGGCCAGGCAACTGGATCCTCACCTGGCGGCGAACCACGGGGGCGTCGCCCTCCACCTTCGTCGAGAAATAGATGACGCTCCCCACTGCAAGCGTGATGATGCCGGTATGGATCATCCACACGCCGTAGTTGACGGGCTTCAGCGGAATCCGACGGATGGTGGTGACGGTCATCGTCAGACAGATGAGCGCGATGAGCGTATTGAACGGCCAGAAATGAAACCACTCGAACTCCGTCATCTCGAAGATCCGCATCTGGCGAAACGCGGGAGCGGCACTGCCCAGGGCGCTGTAGGCAAAGAGAAGCGACAGCAGCACCACGCCCGTCCAGATGCTTGAGAAAAGGTCCAGCAGCAGTTTCATGACGCCCGCGGCTCCGATGGACCGCAAAGACAAAGCGACTATTCTAGCGCAGGTTGCGTCAAGACGTAGCGGCCATTTTGATAGGCCGCGTAGCCGCCAGAGCGAGGCAACGCCCGGTCAGCCGCCGCGAATGAATTCGCGTCGGCGTATGAAAGCGAGTGTCGGCCCGGAGGGCCGTACTGGGCGCTCAAAACAGCCGCCGCGAGGCCGCCACGGAACGCTCGAAACAGTTCTAGGTCACGCCGCGTGCCCCTCCCCCAACTATCGCGCGCGGAGAGTCTTCCGGTAGCGAATGATCCGGGGCCGCTTGACACGAAGATAGCTCACCGTGACCTGCTCGTTCGCCTCGACGAAGGCCAGCAGCTGTCCGAGCTCCTCGAGCGTCGAGGGGTGGTAGCGGCCGATTCCCACGAGGATATCCCGCGCTTTCATGCCGATCACGTCGGCGGGGCTGTCAGGTTCGACGTCCACGACCACGAGCCCGGCGCCGCGAGGCATTCGAAGCTCCCGCGCCAGGTCGCGCGGTAGCTCGGTCACCTCGATGCCGAGACGCCGGCGGGTGAGATTCCAAGCGTCCGGCTGCGGTCGGGCACGCAGCTTCAGCGTCGTGGTGACCGGTCGTCCCTTGCGCAGGAGCTCAAGACGCAGTCGATCACCCGCCTGGCGTCCGATGAGTGCGATGTGGAAGTCGACAGGCTCGACGAGGCGGCGATCGTCGATCTCGCGGAGGATGTCGCCCACCCGGATTCCCGCCGCCTCCGCCGCCGAGCCGGGCTCGACCGACACCACCCGCGGCTCGATAACGTTGCTCAGCCGCAGCCCGCTCTCGATCTGGTATCGCCGCTCGACATCCAAGAGATCAGGGAGCAGCTCACGGAGCTGGTCCACGGGGATGGCGAATCCGATATTTTGAGCGTCACCGCGGATGGCGGTGTTGACGCCGATCAGCTCACCAAGCACGTTGAGCAGCGGGCCCCCGGAGTTGCCCGGATTGATGCTGGCGTCGGTCTGGATCAGATCCCTCAGGACAACCTCGCCGGACAACTCCAAGTCGCGCCCAAGGGCACTGACCACGCCGACCGTGACCGTATTCTGGTAGCCAAGGGGGTTGCCGATCGCGATCACCGTCTCGCCGATCATCAGATCTTCGCTGCGCCCGAAACGAAGCGTGGCCAGCGGCCGAGGCGAGTCGATCAAGAGAATCGCCACATCATGTTCGCGGTCGGTGGCAACGACCCGGGTGTCAAACTCGCGGCCGTCGGCGAACGTCACCGTGGAACCGGTGGATCGCGCCACCACGTGGGCGTTGGTGACGATGTAGCCCCGGGGATGAATGACGAAGCCGCTGCCGACGCTCGTTCGCTTGTATTGGCGCGATCGCAACCGGAACGACGGGTCAAAGAACCCCTCGAACAGGCGGTCGAACGGGTCGCGGACCTGGACGATCTCCGTCGAGGAGATGTTGACAACCGCGTCTTTGGATGTCTCAAACACCTCGACGACGGGAGTACGTCGACGATTGACGGTATCCTGCCCCGCCGCAATCGCGACGGGCGAGGCCCCGATCAGGATCAACACCGCCCAAGCAACCAACCGAATACGCATCTGGCGACCTCCTCGGGTTTCCCGGAGCACATGATACAACGGGTACGCAGCGATACCGCCATAGAAGATGCGCCCCGGGGGACCCGGTGCCATGAATTGAATGATGAATCGGAGCGGCGTTCGCGGCCGGCACAGCCGGAACTGTCTTGAGCGCTCCGTAGCGGCCTCCGGCCGCACACTCGCTCTGGTACGCGGCGGCGAATTCGATCCGCCGCCGCTGATCGGACGAATAACATCTGAGCGCTCCTGGACCCTGAACTCTGCTCTCTTCTCCGGGTGGCTGTGACGGAGTCCCGATCGCATCGGGACGACGCCACGGTTGGTCCGTCGATGCCAAGACCGGGTCTTCGCTTCGCTCAGACCAAGCCACCCAAAGATTGCCGAAAGCCGACTGCCCGCTTCCCGAACCCTGAGCCCTGAACCCTTCTCTTTTCTCCGCGGCCCTCGGCGGTGACTCTTCGCTTTCAGCCGGCCCAACCGATCGTTCAACTTCTTGGAGGGTATTCATACACACCGCTGCCCGACTTGTCCCCCAGCCTTCCCTGCTCGACGAGCTCGACGAGCTTCGGGCAGGGGGCGTACTTGTCGTTTCCGAAACCCTCGCGCATGACGTTGAGGATCATGACGCAGACATCGAGGCCAATATAGTCCGCCAGCCGCAACGGGCCCATGGGGAAGTTGCAACCCAACGTCATGATCTCGTCGATGTGTCGGGGCTCGGCGACCCCTTCCGCCCACGCGTAGAACGCCTCGTTGATCAACGGCATCAGCACCCGATTGCTCACGAACCCCGGTCGGTCGTTGGCGGGAACCGGGGACTTGCCCATCAGCTTGGCCAGCTCGATCGTGCGCCGCGTCGTCTCCTCGCTGGTCTGCCTGCCCTTGATCACCTCTACCAGCTTCATCACGGGGACGGGGTTGAAGAAGTGCATCCCGACCACCCGCGGCGCATCGGCTCCGACCGCCGCGGCCAGTTCAGTGATCGAGATCGACGAGGTGTTTGTGGCAAGCACCACGTCCGGACGGAAGGTCGCCTGCATCTTTCCGAAGACAGCCTTCTTCAGGTCGATATCCTCCATCACCGCCTCGACGGCCCAATCGGCGTCCGCGGCCTCGGCCAGATCGCTGTGATAGCTGACCAGCGCCATGGCCTCCTCCGCCTGTGCCTGCGTCATCCGACTCTTTTCGACGTTGCGCTTGAGGGTCTTTTCGTGGTAGGTCCTGGCGCGCTGAAGCTGCTCGGCGCTGACGTCGATCTGGAACACCTTGATCCCCCCTCGGGAACCCGCTGCCGTCGCGGTTGCCGCGGTCAGGGCGATGCCGGAGCCCATCGTCCCCGCTCCAATCACCGCGATGCTGCGGACCTGAGACATCGTCACACCTCCATCTGCACGACTCAGTCGCCGATGAGCTGATTCCAATCAATGTCCTCGGCGTTGTCAAAAACCGACGCGGGCAGCTCGTCGAAGACCGCGATGTCGGTGAGGCGTGCCGGCCGCCCCCGCATCTCGCCCCGGCCGCCAGAGAGCATGATCCGACCGTAGCGTTTCCAGTTCTGCCAAGGCACCTTGAACGCGGGTTCGGGGTCGGACGCTTCGCGGTAGAAGTCCCACTGCTCGACCAGCCCGCTCTCGCGCCCCACGTACACCCGGTACTTGTTCTGCGGGGTGCGGCCCACGCGATCAAACGTCAGCTCGAGGATCTCGGCGGCCCCCCCCTCTTTGGTCTCGCCATCGCCGACGTACTTGAGCGTCACGCCGCTGTCCTTGAGCTTGTAGGGCATCACGAGCCAGTAGCTGTCGTTGATCCAGGCGGCCTCGCCGTCGTCGAGCATGCCGGCAAGCTCCTCCCCGCTCACCGGCCGGCCCTCCTTCCACACGCGACCCTCCCGGGTGCGGAGGTTCATGAGCACCACGTACGCTTCGCCCGTCTTGCCGGTCGTACCCTCGATCCGCACGTCACCGGTGTGTTTGTCCCACACGTGGCGACGGCCACCGAAAAACCTCCAGGTCAGGTAACGCGTCGAGTCCCACGCCCGGCGTCCGCCCAGGGCGGCCATGACCCGATCCGCGATCTCGATCGCCCTGGGATCCGACCCCCGATGATCAAACCGATCGGCGGGCGAATTGCCGAGGTTCTCAGCAGGCCGGCCCGCCGGG
>JADFKZ010000025.1:0-5926 GCA_022564665.1 Planctomycetota bacterium
CTCGTTCTCGGAGCTCCAGGAGAAGTACGATTCCGCCGGCGAGGACATCGTTCGGCTGACGCAGGAGCGCGACGAGGCGGCTGGCGCGGAGCCCGAGGCGCCGGCGCCCGCCGAGATCAACCCGGAGGTGCGCGTCAAGCTGCAGCGCGTCGTCGATCTCATCGACAAGAACAACGCGCAGTCGCAGAACCAGGCGACGGCAGCTCGGGAGGCCCTGGCCCTGCTCGGATAGGGGTTGGTCGGGGGCGCGGGACCGGACCCCGCGCTCCCGACCTCCAGGAGAAGAGATGAGCGAGATCCTCGACAAGTACCTCGAGACGCTGGGGCCGACCGTCTCTCCCGACTACCCTCGGATCGGCGCCCGGGTCGCGGCGTTCATCGAGAAGGGCGAACACGGGTTCGATCGCAAAACCGTGGATGCCTATCGACGTAGCCGGAAGCGCGTCGGGGTGAAGGACAGCACCGTCCTGAAAGAGTTCCACGTCATGCGGCGCGTCTTCATGGCGAACCAGGAGCCCTGGCCCTTCAAGCGTGGCGAGGGCCCCCGCGTCTCCGCCCGTGACCGATGGGCGCCGAGTGCCGAGGCCGAGTTCATCGTCGCCCTCATCGAGGCGACGCCAGGCCTGGCGAACGAGCACCGCGCCTTGCTCGCCATGAGCACCACCTACGGGATGCGGCGCGAGGAGCTCTCGTACTACTGGGACTCATACGAGGAGTCGATGGTTGGGCTTGGTCCGGACGACTTCGACAAGAAGCACACCATCGTGTACGTGACGACCGCGAAGGGCGGCCGTGAGCGCTACCACCTCATCCCCGACGCCATCAAGCCCTACCTGGAGGCCTACGACTGGCGCCCGCGTGCGCCTTCCACGGTCTCGCAAATCTTCCGGGAGATCCGGAGGCAGGCCAACCTGGACTTCAAGGGCGTCGCCTGGCACGCCATCCGACGAGGGATCGTCTCCGCCCTCCTGGAGCCCACCGATGAGGACGTCCAGCCCCTCACGGAGTCACAGGCGGACCTCTTCATGCGATGGTCCCAGGGGCCCGAGAACAAGATGGTGAAGCTCTACCAGACCGGCCAGAAGGTCGGGCTCGGGGGCGTGGAGACCGACATGGGTCGCCAGGACGAGCAGGTCGACCGACGTGTCTTCGAGCTGCTGCCCTGGCTGTCCGTGTGGGAGAACCTGGAGGTGCCAAGTGGTCAGCCCGACTAGAGGCTTCAAGGCCGTGCGGCCGCCGTCCGAGTTTCGGAGGGTCCAGTGCCCGTGCTGCGGGCTCAACCGTGGCTACACCAAGAAGGTCAACGTTCCGCGTCGGAACGCGTGGAACTTCCCCCGCGACCCGAAGCCCTTCGGAGAGATCCTCTCGTCGCAGGGTCGCGGCACGCTGAAGGTGATTGGCACCTTCGGGCCCTCCGACGACCCGGATGGCTTCTTCCCGCTAGTCAAGTTCAACCTTCTGGCCGCGATCGCGGAGTACAAGGAGAAGGGTTACTTCACGCCCGGCGAGCTCGCGGAGCTGGCAGCATGATCTCGCACGATCTCATCGTCCTTGGCGACGTCCTGCGCCGGCGCGGGCAGCCCTACATGGCCATGCTGTGGGACGCCGTCGTGTTCAGTTCCGACCGTTGCGAGGCCACGTTTGACGGCCGCCCGCCCCGGATGGACCTCCGCGCCGCGAGCCGCTATCTAGCATGGCAGACCAGCGAGAATCTACTCCACGAGGTGTTCGGATGAGCCTCAAGACGGACGTTCTGCAGCTGTCGAAGGGTGACAACTTCTCCTCGGTCATGCTGCGCCTGTACGCGAAGAGCGACCCGCGCAACAGAGCCAAGATCAAGGCGGGCTGGCCCAACCTGGTTACGGTCTTCGAGGCCTGGCACACAGGCCCCGCCATCGAAGTCGTGGGCGTGGACGACGACAGCCACATCCCCGACCTGGGCTACGACGACTGATGGTCAGCCGGTTCACATACGGCCACTTCCACATGATGGGCGCACCCGTGCCCTACGACCCGGACCTGGACTTCATGCTCGAGGTGGTCGACCGGGACGAGGCGGGGCGGATCATCGGGATGAAGCCCGGGTACACGGGCGGGCCCCTGACGGACGAGCAGCTGGCGCGCTACAAGACCCGCCGTCGCAACAGGCTGCAGGTCCTGGGGCTGCCGGAGTGGGAGCGCGGATGACCAGTCGCACCGTGAGAGGATGGCAGGCATACTCAGGCCCCCAAGACGGCGCTCCCGTGGAGCGTTGTAAGGTCTGCTGCCACCATCGCAAATACCATGAAGCCCCCGGCTGTACGCGGTGTTTTGGGACAGCGGTGTCGCCATGGATGCGCTTACATCATCTATACGACCCCGGTCTGTTTGTGCGGCGTCGGCGGACGGCCTACACCGCCAAGCACGAGCGCAATATCGCGGTTGTAGCTCGACGGGCCGAGGGGCGAACGCTTGAACAGGTCGGCCGCGACTTCGGGATCAGCCGTGAGCGGGTCCGGCAGATAGTGAAGAAGGCTCACCAGTCGTAGAGGACTGTTCAGAGAGGAGGAGCGCGATGGGGATTGCGAGGACGTCGAAAGAGGTCTGGACGTGTGATGCCTCCGGGTGCGGCCGCACGATGGAGCTCGAAGACGGCGGCATCGACGCGATGGTCAAGGACGCGATCGCGAGGAAAGACCAGGAGTGGTACGAGTGGGTAACCGTCATGGTGACCTCGCACCGCATCCCGGAAGGCTGGGGCCAGCCGGGCGCCTTCAGGGCGCTCCCGCAGTCAGGCGAGGCGCTCACGTACTGTCCTGACCACCGGGACGTCAAGGATCTCATCGACAAAGGCGCCATCCGGGTGTTCGCGCCGTGACGAACACCAACGACCCCAAGAAGGCGCTCCAGTCCCTACGGGGCGGCAAGATCATCCAGGGGGCCATTATCCCCGGTATACCGGCCCGCCTCGTGTTCCTGCTTGACTTTGAGGGCCAAGAGATCGTCCCCGGCGTCCGCGACGGTGGCACGCGCAAAGAGCTCATCATCCAAGCGCCGGTTGGGCTAGTATTCGCGCTCCAGGACCCGGTGTTCATCATCGAAGCCCAGGAGAAGCCACAGTAGGAGGAGGTCTGTTCATGTGGGAGTTGATCAAGAACATCTTGCGAGGGCACAAGGTGATCCTGGAGGCCATCGACGAGCTCGACGACCTGCCGGGGCAGTTGGAGAACCTCAAGGGGGTCCTGGCCGCGCTGAAGACCATCCCGGGGGAAATCGTGAAGGCCCTCGCGGACGGGAACGTCACGCCCGAAGAGTTCTCTCGCATCGAGGGGCGCCTCAATGAGACCCTTGGCTCGGCCGACTTGGTCATCAAGGAGATCGAGGAGGCAGTCGAAGCCACGCTGAAGGCCTACCGGGCCGTCCGACCCGCGTGAACGTCCTCCGCGACGCTGAGGGGCGCCCCTACTGTGCTACGTGGGCCGCAGGAGAGTTCCCAGGCGACTCGAAGCGCTGTCATGCCTGCGGGGCGTCCCTCAAGGGCGCCAGGAGCCGTTCCTACTGCGCCGGGGGCTGGCACGACAACATGCCCGTCGAGGGCTCCTGCGTCGACCTGTGGGGCAAGCACCATATCTGGCTCCTGGCGTCCCGCCACGCGCATCGGCTTGCGGGAGGTTACTCCCTCTCTCCGGTCTACCACCGCCTCTACCCGGAGGGGGAGTGCGCCCACGCGGGCCTGCACGACATCGTCTGCACGATGCCGGACGGGCCGGTCCAGCACACCCGCGAGGTCAACCACATCGAGCCGCGCAACGGCATGGGCTACGGCTCCGGCTGCTTCAACCACCAGAGCAACCTGGAGGTCCTCTGCAGGGCTCACCACGGCCGCGTCTCGGGGATCCAGGCCAGGGGCCGCACCCTCGAGCACGAGATCCGGGCGATGGAGCGCGACGTCGCCGCCGGTCGACGGATGTTCTGATGGCGAAGAAGAAGGACAAGACGGCCCGGCGCGATCGCGAGATGCAGCGCGTGGCCGCCAAGCAAGCGCGCTACGTCCCCGGGCCAGAGTTCACTATCGAAGTCCTGGAGGAAGAGTGGGGCACCTTCATGCCCGCGGAGGTGTGGGCACAGCGCCTCGGGGACAGTCTCGTGCGGCAGGGCTGCTACGTCGTCGGGATCGAGATGGACTGGGGCCCCGGCCAGGCCTCCCCGAGCTACTGCATCGTTGGCTTCCGCCCTGCCAAGATGCCCGACGACGCCTGGTTCGAGCAGCTGGAGGCTCAGGGCATCCTGGTTCAGCGCGCGCCGCCTGATGCCCACATGGGCAGGAACCCCATCACGGGCCAAGTCGTCCCGTTGCCAGGGCAACGCCCTTTCATGCGAGCCCACTTGGAGGTTAGAATGCCCCCCGACGGAATATGGGTGTCCACAGACGGGACCATGCTGGGCGGCGAGCCCCATGACGCGGCCGCCTGGGCGGCCGAGATCCGCACCTGGTCTCTTGCCATGGACGCTCGGGCGGAGGCGAAGGCGTGCCATTCGAGGGCTCAACCGACGGATCGGCCACCGCCGGCTTCGTAGACCAACCGCCGCTGGACTTCGCCCGCGGCGACAATCAGCCCGTCAACTTCGGACCGGCGAGCCTCGAGTGGGACACCACCGACGCGAACGCTAACGCGCTGCTGCTCAGTCTGCCGACCGGCGGTGGCACCGACGTCCCGGTGTTCGCGATCGGCATCGGTCTCGCCGGCGTGGACCTGGGACTCTTCAACGGCCTTACCCAGCCCGCCTTCGCCGTGGTCGACGCCGACCGCGATACGGCGCTCGTTATTGATTTCTCGGCCGACGACGTCGGCCGTATCGGGATGCTTGGGACCGGGAACCAGATCGACATCGTCGACAATACCGGAACCGCTATATTCTCGTTCCGCCCTTTCTCCAATCGGAACTTCACAAGCGCCAACACCTTCACGTCTACCTCGGCTGTCACACTTGGCAGTTTGCAGCTTACCGGGGAGTCGACGACCGCCTCCGTTGGTGGAGACTACGCCGTCTTAGATGTCATCATGATTCTTGGCGCGAACAATAACCAGAACTGGACCCTTCCCATAACCTCGGGCGGCGGCCTGAAGGGGATCAACAGTCGACTCCAGACGCTGGGCACACCGAGTGGAACCATAACTGCAGCGGTCAACTATTTCGCCGAGGCAGGCTTCAGCACCATCACGGTCACCGAACGGTTTGGCTTCTATGTAGGAGACATGACCGGCGGGGCGACCCTGGTTACGCAGCACGGATTCGCGACTCAGACGCTTGATGCAGCCACGACCAACTACCACATCACGCTCGGGAACACGGACGTCGACCAGAACCTCATCCACGTTGGCGTCACCGGCGACCCGATTTTCTCGTGGAGTGAGGCCAGCGACATCTTTGCATTGACCCATGGACTAACCATCTCCGCAGGGACGCTTACCGCGGGCACGCTTCAACTGGGTGATCCAGGGTCAACGACAGGAATTCTGACCTTCAATGGCGCTACGTCCGGCACCATCACCATGCAGTCAGCTGCCGCCGCCGGTACTTGGACGTGGACGCTTCCGGTCAACGATGGTGACGCAGACCAGTTCCTCCAGACCAATGGCGCCGGCGTCACGATATGGGCAGCGGTATCTGCCGGCGCGGTCACCGCTCTCAACAACCAGGCTGCGAACCGCTTGGTGACCATTGGCGCGGTGACCACCGAACTCGACGGCGAGGGCAACCTGACCTTCGATGGCACCACGCTCGCTCTCACGGGGGCCATGACGACCTCCAGTACGCTGACTCTGAGTGGCGATTTGATCATGTCGGGTGCTGCCGGCCGATGGTCAAGTGGTGTGGCGGTTGTAGCTGGCGAGTACAGCATTCAGCGGGACGCAGATGCCACGAACCAACTGCATCTCAATGT
>JADFKZ010000025.1:6026-25662 GCA_022564665.1 Planctomycetota bacterium
CCTGTCGGCCACAGCTGTCAACTTCCAGAGCAACTCGATCACCACGACGGGTGGCGGGTCCTTGACCGGCACCTGGACTGACCTGGGCTCAGTTACGACCATCGACATCAACGGCGGGAGCGTGTACGGTACGGCTATCGGCGCCTCGTTGGCCACGACCATTATCGGCACGACTATCGACGCGACGACCGACTTCACCGTCGGCACGTTGGTCATCACGGACGACACGCTCACGTTCGGCGGTGCGGCGCTGCTCTCGATCGCTGCCGCCACGGCAACCGGGCTTCGCATTTCTGACGGGGCGGTTGATTACCTCCTGGTAGATACGCGTGTTGCTTCGAGCGGAGTAACGGCGCACACCTTTAGCAACGCCAACATCGAGTTTGCGAACGTCGCGTCGTCAAGCTTCACCCAGGTTGGGCTCACAGCTTACACGCTCAACGTGACCACGGACGCGGTCGACATCACCGGTGCCTTCGCGACGATGCTGAGTATCCCTGCCGCCAGCCTCACGAGCGCCACGGTGAGCACGAACTACACAGCGATTATTTCTTCGGTGACGCTAGTCGGGCCGACGGCGGGAACGAACGTCATCCTCGACCATATGGCCGCGCTCCACATCACGGACGGTGGCGGAGGTGCGGGCACGGAGACGCTTCAAAGCGGCATCGCGATCGACACGCTCGCCGGTGGAGGCACCAACTACGCCATCACCATCGGCTCGACCGACGTTGACCAGAACCTCATCCACGTGGGGGTGACCGGCGACCCCATCTTCTCGTGGAGCGAAGCGAGCGACCAGTTCGCATTCTCGCACCGCGTCGCCATCCTCGATGGTGGTGCAAACACGCTCGTACTCGGTGATGCGACAACGGCGGTCCTCCACATAAACAACCAGAATGATTCGACCGACGCGGCTGGGGGGATTGTATTCGGCAGCTCAGGGGACACGAACCTCTACCGATCCGCCGCGAATACGCTCCGCACCGACGACACCTTCGTCTCAGCCGACTTCTCCCTCCTGAATGACTGGCGTATGACGGAGTCCGAGAAGCTGGGCCTGCCGGCGGGGTTCTCCATCATTCCGTACGAGAACGCGAAGCACGCTGTCTTCACGATCAATCGAAACTGGTTCGAGCTCTACGAGACGCGAGTGACCCACGCGCAGTGGGACACGCTGGTCGCGGTTCCCGACCGGGTTGAGGTGCTGGAGAAGGAGGTCGCTAAGCTCAAGACGGAGAACGAGGAGCTGCGCAAGCTGGTGGAGGCGGGCAGCGATGGCTAAGCCGATGACCATCGAGGAGCGCCTGGCCTACATCGAGCGCGTCCTGCGCGGTGAGGTGATGATCCCGAAGCTCTGGGCCGAGGTCCTGCGCTCTGGGGAGCATTCTGTCGAACTAGGGGCTGACTACGTTCAGATCCTCCAGGGGACGCCGGGGAACCCGCCGGCGGGTTCCACGCGCATCTACTCGCCGTCGGACCGGAACGTCACGATTCGCGACAGCGCGGGGAATACCGATGATCTTGTGGGGCTTATTGCTCTTCTCAACGACATCCGAGACAACCGTGCGCTGATCGGCTTTATCGATGCGGCTAATGGGATCAACCCCGCCGATACGGACCCGATCGGCTTAGCAATGACAGCCCGTCTCGATGGCTCAGGTATTGTTGCCGGCGTCGATGTGCTAAGTGACCTGACGATCTACCATTCGGAAGTCCCGATCGCCATCCATGAGATCAACCGCCTGCTCGATGTGTATTTTCCCGTGGACGCGAACACGGGGTACATCGTCGGGGATGGGGGAACGGTGCTCAAGACGACGGCCGGCGCCAGCTCCGACCTCGTCCTCCACCCCACCGGGGATGGATCGATGAACAGCTTCTCGTCGGCCACGGGCTGCCCCGGTGGAAACTGGGACTGCGTCAACGACCAGACGGGGAATGCCGGCACGGGCAAGTGGGAGGCCGACGACGATCTGACCTCCTACCTCCAGGACCCAAAAGACGCCGTGGGCCGTGAGATGTTCAGCCTCGACAACGGCCTCATCCCGGCCGGGGCCACGGTGACGTCGATCGACATCTACGCGACGGTTGGGCGCACGGGCGGTCCGAGCCCCTCCGCCAGCCTCAGCTATCAGCGCGTTGGTGGTCAGGATCTTTCGCCGATTGACGCCCCGGCCGTGACCATCAGCGCCACCAATACCGGCCAGGACATCAGCGCATCGTTCGGCTGTCTCGGCTGGCCCGATTCGGACCTCGACGATCTGGAGATCGGTATCGTCCACGTCAGTGGTGGCAAATTCAACATCACCCAGATCTACGTCATCGTGCACTATGAGACGACCAAGGTGAACTACCGGTCGATCGGGACCGGCGGCACGATCTACTCGGCCGGGACTGCCTCGGCCCCCGCGTGCTCCAACGTGGTTACGTTCGGGGGCGCCAGCCTGCCGACCACGGTTGGCCGCGGCGACAAGCTTTTGATCGCAGGTACCGAGACGCGATACATCTATTCGCGGGACTCAGCGACGCAGGTCACACTTCAGGACCCCGTGACCAACGACTACACGAGCGGGGCGACGTACTCGATCAGCCGCGCCTACGGGACGCTCCAGGCCTGGGAGGACGACCGGCAGGGAGACCTCGTGGCCGGGAACCGCCGCGAGGTCGGCGTCTGCTACAACGATGCTACGCCCTTCACGAGCGGGGTTGTGATCGACGGCTCCACGACCGACGCCGACCATTACCTCACGCTCACGGTGGCGGAGGGGCAGCGGCACGACGGCACCGCGGGCAGCGGCGCCCGCATCGACGCCGGCGGCGGCTTCGGCGTCGCTCCGATCTACATCCAGAATCAGTACACGAGAGTCGAGTGGCTCGAGGTCTTCGGCTTCAACGACGGGATGGCCGCAGTAAAGACGCACATCGATGCGAATGGCGCATACCCAACCATCGAGAACATGATCATGCACGATTACACCGGCGGGTATCCGGGCGCGGGGGTCTCGGTGAACGCGGCCGGGGCCACCGTCCGCAACTGCATCATCTACGACGGGTCCCCCTTCGGCATCTATGTCGGCAACAGCCCCTCCGGGGCGGTCATCCAGAACTGTACGATCTATGACACAGGCATCGACGGGCTCGTGGGCAGCATCGGTAGCACCGTCAGCATCACCAACACGATCTCCCTGGGCAGCGGGACCGATGTCACCCTGATCGGGAGCGTCACCGCCTTCGGGAACAACATGTTCTCGACAACCTTCGGCTTCGATCCCGCGATCTACACGGGCAACCAGTCGCCTCCGGCCGACCTCGAGAACCTGTTTATCTCGATCGGCCTGGGGTTCGAGGATCTGCACCTCGAGCCCACCGGTCACACGGCGGGCAACCGGGGGCTTGACCTCTCGATCGACTTCACCGACGACATCGACGGGGCGACCCGGACCGGAACGTGGGACATTGGGGCCGACGAGGCTATCCTCGGGACGGCCAAGCCGAGGATTGTCCGCTGGGAGGAAGTCGATCCGTATTAAGAACGGGCGGGCAGGCGATCCTCAGCGCCGGTTTGGATGGGTCCGGCGGGAGCCTTTGTGCACTCACCGCACCCTCTCCGGTCACGCCATCGCCGCGATCAGCGTGGCCAGGTGCTCCCGGATGCCCTCGTGCCCGCGATCAAGCGTCACCCCGAGCGTCCGCGCCGCCTCCTTGCTGAAGAGGTTCTTCGGCTGCGGGGGGCTTGACGTATCGATCTGGACCTCGATGCCCGTCAGGCGGCACACAAGGGCCGCCCAGTCCGCCCAGCGGGCATAGCAGTCGGCCAAGTTGAACGCACGGCCGGCGACATCGGGATTGCCCACCGCTGCAACCGCCGCCGCCGCCACGTCATCAACGTGAACGAACTTGCCGCCCCCGGGGCGGTCGAAGGGCTTGCGCTGACGGACGGCCCGGACAATCGGGTAGCCGATCGACCGCTCGACCGTGGGGTCGAGTCCGTACACGCCGCAGGGCCGCAGGGCGGAGGCGTTGACATTCTGGCTGAAATGGGCGGCCCAGAGGTGGGCCTCGACCGCCGCCTTGTAGGCGCCGTAGAGGCTCGCCGGCCGCAGAGGATGATCCTCATCGACGAGTCCGCGCCAACGAGGACGGATGTCGTGGTGGGCGGCAATGGAGCTGATGAAGATGAACTGCCGCGGCCCGGACGCCTCCAGCAGCCTGATCGAGCCCGCCAGGTTGCTTTCCAGGTGCTCCTTCAGATCAGGCTTATCTCCCAGCACTCGCCAGTTGACGCTGTTGTGTATGACGCATTCGACCCCGTCCAGCAGGTCGGGCCAGATGGCCGAATCGGCATGATCCCCAACCACGAAGCGGTCGGTATAGGGCTCCACATGCCCGCGGCGGCTGGTCGGCCGAACCAGGCCCGTCACCGAATGTCCCGCTTGGCACAAATGCCGGGCGATCGCCGAGCCGATAAAGCCTGAAACCCCTGTCAGCGCGACGCGCATGGAAACGGCTCCCGTGATCTGCCAGCGACGAACCGATCGACCGGTGCCAGGGGCGCCGCCGGGCCTCCGCCCGGACCCGGGATCGAGACCCCATGGTAGCCACGGCACCGGGCGTCAAGTCACGGCACCGGGTCCTGCCAGGACACCCGGGGGTCCTCGCCAGTTGGCCGGGGAAACTATGATCACCGCCCGCCCGCCCACCCAGCCCCAATCCCACCCTCAATGACCTCGACTCCGGTAGCCACCGCACCCGCGCCGACAACGCGGCTGAATCTGCGGCCGACGATACTCGCCGCGGTTCTCCTACCGGTGGCCGCGATCATCGCAGGATGGGTGGCAACCCGAAGCTGGTTCATCGTCCTGCTGGTCACCTCAACGCTCGAGTCCGTGCTCGGCGGCGAGGTCACGATCGGCCGCGCCAGCTACGAGGGCGGCGGTGTCCTGGTCTTTGAGGACCTCACCCTCAGGACCCGCCACCACGAGGGCCTGGCCGCTCAGGCCCTTCGGATCGGCCGGACCTCGATCAACATCAATCTGACGTCGCTGCTGCGAGGCCAGCTGAGGGTCGAGGACGTCGAGCTCGACGGTGTCCTGCTGAGGCTCAGCGAAGAAGCGCGGTCACCGGGTATCTTCAACTTTGCGTCGCTGGAACCCGACTGGTCGATCGCCCGCGACTCCCACGCCCCGCTCCTGCCACCATCGGTTCGCATCAAAAACGCCGTCATCGAGGTCGGCATTCATTCCGGTCGCTACTACCGCCGCGTCGGGCAACGCCGCGTGGAGGGCACGATGCGGCCAGTGACCAGCGACGGCCGACTGTTTGAGTTCCGGCTCCAGGAGCTAGACGAGAACAACATCAGCCTCGGCGACAAGGGCCT
This sequence comes from Planctomycetota bacterium, assembly GCA_022564665.1. GTDB lineage: Bacteria > Planctomycetota > Phycisphaerae > Phycisphaerales > SM1A02 > JADFKZ01. The sequence goes on from JADFKZ010000025.1 coordinate 11,407, forward strand.
CACCATCGAAGGTGAGTGGAACGTCGAGACCCACGAGCATTGGGCTCGGATCAACGGGCTGACCCTCGATGAGCGGACCTTCGGCGTCTGCCCGCAAGTCGCCCGGCTCTGGTGGGAACGCATGCAGCCGAAGGGCCCGGTGGGGGAGGCCTTTTGCCAGTGGACGAAGGGCCGACCCTTCACCTTCGAGCTGACCGTTGACCAGATGGCCCTGACCATTCCCATCGCCGCCTCGGAGTTCCTGGCGAGCTTCCACGCCGCCGGTGGTGACTCGATGCCGAGCATTCCCCGGTTGCACGTCCACAGTGGGACCGTCCGGCTGGAAGGCGACACGTTCATGCTCGACAACCTCATCGGCGAGTTTCGGGACGAGGAGTCGGGTAACACCGCCGCCGAGATGCGCTACAGCGTGAACCTGACGATCCACGACCTGCCCAAGCTCGATTGGGAAAACCAGACGCAGTGGATGGAGCAGGTGCTCGCCACGGCGCCCTTCGAGATGAAGATCGGGATGAAGGACTTCAGCCTGGGCCGAAGCGCGACCACGTCGACGAAGGGGGTCAGGCTTCCGCCGCAGGTGGCGGACACGCTCGCCAAGTTCAACCTCACCGGCTGGACGCTTACCACGCAGGTGGGGGTGACCCGCGCGCCTCCCGTTCGCGGCAATGACGGACGGATGATCGCCTCACCCATCCTGACCACGGGGGAGGCCTTGATCTCCAACGCCTCCGGCGCGTTCGTGGGCTTCCCCTATCCCCTGAAGGATGTCCAGGCCCGCATTGAGTTCGACAACGAGGCGGTGATCATTCACGAGCTCAACGCCAAAGGCTCGGACAACTCGACCCTGCGGATCACCGGCACGATCGCGCCGCCGGGGAACACCGCGGCGGTGGATTTGAGGCTGATTGCCAAGAACGTGCCGCTGGACGGGCGGTTCCGCGAGGCCCTCAGCGGCGGGCAACTGGCCACCTTCGACCGCACGCTGCACCAGCCATCGTACCAGCGGATTAAAGAGGCGGGTTTGCTTGTCGATGCCGACGCCGTCGAGGCCGCCCACCGGGAAGCCCAGCGTCTCACCGCTAAACTCGCGGCCCTGGCCCAAGAGCCCGCGACCGGCGAAACCGCCCTTCGCAGACAGAAGCTCGAGCGGCAGCTCGACCGGTTCAGCACCATCAGCGATGTCGGGCCCTTCGCCCTGGGGGGACGCGTTGACCTGGACCTGACGATCCGCCGCCCGCGCGGTGCTGATCAACAGACCGAGATCACCGGCAGCGTCAAGATCCACAAGGCCGGCGTGGTGTATGAGCGCTTCCCCTACCCGATCTACGTCCTTGGTGGATCGCTGAGCATCATGCCGGGTCGCGTGGTGATCGATCCCGGCGACCACGGTGAAGGGATTCCCATCGCGACCCCGGGCGGCGGCCGCGGCAAAGTGACGGGCGAAGTTCGGTTCATGACGGATGACTCCGGCACCCGCGTGGAACCGGATGTGCAATACGAGCTGAGGGGCGACTACCTCAGCGATCTGCTCTACTCCGCCCTTCCACAGTCTTCCGACCGCGGCGGCGAGGCCGCCGAAGTCTCGCAGCGGCCCATCCTCACCCGTCTTCTTTCCGGAGCCGGGCTGACGGGATGGCTTGACCACACGGGAACGATCTTCGTCAGCGACTCAGGCGAGCCCACGTTCGAAATCTCCGTGGAGCTTTACGACGGTGTCGCCGTGCCGCGAGAGGGACTCTACGAGGCCCTTGGCGAGCTTGGCTTGCCAGCACCCCGGGGTCTGGAGCTGGAGGCGGTCGAAGCGCTTGTCCGAATCAAGCCCGACTCCATCAGACTCCTGGACTTTGCCGGCCACCAGAAGAAAGCCCGCATCACCGCCAACGGATATGTGGAGCTGACGGATCCCGCCCAGACACAGATCACCATCAACTTCAACGACCTCGCCCTTGAGCGGTACATGATCGATCTGACACCGGGCGCTCCGGCGAAGCGGACGGAGGAGCTGTGGGACCGTTACCGGCCGCAGGGCTTCATCAACGCCAGGTTGCGCTATCAGTCACACGGTGGCGAGTCGACACGACCCCAGCTCATCGTGTGGCCCGAGCAGCTGACGATCCGGATTGACGAAAGGGAGCTTTCGATGCGCTGCGAGCGCGGTGAGCTGACGCTCGAGCGCAACCAGGTGAACTTCAGGGATTTCGTGCTCCGCATCAGCAGCGGAGACCGGGCCGAGGGCGTGATCCAGCTCAGCGGGCAGTACGGTCTGGCCGGCGAAGGCGAGGATGTTCTGCTGGAGGGTACATGGAGCAATGGACAACTCGCCTCGCCCCTTATCTCGGAGGCGTTGCGGCTCATCGGCGCCCAGCGCCAGGCCCAACGGTTGCTCGGCGTCGAGCCCCACGGGACCTTCGACGCCCGGTTCAACTACGCCTCTCCCCAGAGCGGCCGGCCCGCGCAATACGAGTTCGTGGTGCGGCCCCGGACCCTGGGGCTAACCATCGACGGCACACCCATCAACGCCCAGCTCGACCCGGGAGCGGAAGTCGTCTTCATACCAGGCCGCATCATCCTTCGCGACGTCGCAGGACAGCACGAGGGAGGGCGATTCTTTGTTGACGGCAGCGTCGACATCTCGGGGCTGATCGATATAGATCTGGATGTGGGCTTCGTAGGGCGCATCGACAGCCCGCAGTTGTCGGCGATGCTCCCCAAACCGGCACGGTTGATTCTCGAATCCATCAACCTCCAGACAACCGAGCCGATTCATCTCGCCGATGCCTGGCTGCGGCTCGTGCAGAGGGAGCCCGCGCAACCCGGAGGGCTGCCAAGAAAGAGCGGCACACAGGCCGGGGCCCCGGATGAGGCCGCAACGCCCGACGCGACCGATGCCCCCGATCCCTCGGACACGATAGAACCTTCGGCAATGCTGTGGGAGACGGGGTTTGCCGGCCGCGTGCATACCAAGGGGGCGTCGCTGGAGGTAGGGGGCCTCACGCTCACCGAGATCGACGGCACCTTCGAGGTGCATACGGAGCTCCAGCCGGGCCAGCCGCCATTTCTCGAGATCAAGGTAGACGCCAAGAGCGCGCGGCTGCAGGGCCGCCGGCTCACCAACATCGAAGGGCAGATCAAACTCACTCAAGACGGGACCGTGGTCGCGCTGGAGGGTTTTCGCGCCGAAGCCTACGGCGGCGTCGTGAGCGCAACGATGATGCTGGGCCTGACCGACGACAGCCCCTACGAGGCCAAGATCAACGTGATCGGCGTGGCCCTTGACGGGTTGGCCGGCGCCGACAGCCCCCCCGTCGACGGCGACACGGCGCCGCCGGCGCGCACCAGCCGCCCGCCGAGAGGCGAGACGTACGGGTCGCTGAGAATTGCGGGCCTCCGTGGCCGACCCGAAACCCGCCGCGGCCGCGGAGCGTTGAGGGTGGCCTGGGGAAAGATGGTCTCCATGCCGGTGACGTTGAGGCTGCTGCAGCTTTTTGAACTGATGCCCCCGTTCAGCGGCGATCTCGATTTCGCCGACGTGACCCTCTATATCGACGGGGACCGACTTGTCTTTGAGAAGCTGCGCCTGGAGTGCCCGACCCTCCAGCTCATCGGCGACGGCGACATGAGCGTTCCCGGCCTCGAGCTGAACCTCCGGTTCCGCACGCGCGGAACGCTGCCATTGGTCGGTGATCTCATCGGCAGCATCAGCGATCAGCTCTTTATCGTTGAGGTGACGGGACCGCTGCGCGACCCCAAGGCGAAGCTCGTGCCCCTGCCGGGAATGAGCCGGCGGCGGCCGGCGGACGGAGGCTTGGTCGTCACCGAGGCAGAGGGGGGCTAGTGCCGTTTCGATCGCTCCGTAGCGGCCTCGCGGCGTCGCGGCGTCCTTACCGCTCTTGTTTGGCCGCCCTTCGGGCTGCAGGGCCGCTCTTGTTTGGCAGCCCTTCGGGCTGCAGGCCGCACACTCGCTTCGTGGGTTTCGCGGCCGATCGAAGAGGCCGCTACGCGTGGACGCAAAATGCGCTAGACTCAAATGGGTTTTCCCGCTTTCCCTCAGCCGACTCGGCCGGTCCTACCATCTCTGCGTCCTCTGTGTCTCTGCGGTGAATATTCCTGGTGAGGCACGCCCGCGCCGCGTCCTGATGGAGTTCCCATGACCGCCCCCTCGGTAGCAGACCACCAGACGGTCGAGACGATTCACGCCCTCGTGGCCCGTCTCGGCGGTGACCCGCAGTCGTTTGCCGGCGAGATGGTCACCCAGCTCGTCCAAACGAGCCTGAAGCTGATTCGCGACGGCCATGACGCGGGACAGCTCAAGCTCCTCAACCGCGCGCTGAAGGACATGCGGTACGCCTATCGCGTCTTCAACGGCTACGAGGGGACGCGAAAGATCGCCATCTTCGGCTCCTCGCGAACGCCCGAAGAGCATCCCGACTACCAGGCGGCACGGCAATTCAGCGCGCAGATCGCCCGCGGGGGGTGGATGTCCATCACCGGGGCTGGCGACGGAATCATGAAGGCGGGCCATGAAGGTCCCAAGCGCGAGGGCAGCTTCGGGCTCTCGATCCGCCTTCCCTTCGAGACCACCGCCAACACGGTGATCGAAGGCGATCCCAAGCTCATCAACTTCAGGTATTTCTTCACCCGCAAGCTGATGTTCATGAGCCATGCGGATGCGGTGGCGGTGTTCCCGGGCGGCTTCGGGACCCAGGACGAGCTTTTCGAGGCCTTGACGCTCGTCCAGACCGGCAAGTCCAACATTGTTCCCGTGGTCCTGGCGGAGGGGGCCGGCGGAGCCTACTGGAAGCACTGGGACACCTACATCCGCAAGAACCTGCTCGGCGGCGACATGATCAACCCCGAGGACCCCGGCATCTATCACATCGCCTCTTCGGTCGACGATGCAGTCCACTACGTCCTGCGGTTCTACCGCGTGTACCACTCCAGCCGCTACGTGGGCGACAGGTTCGTCCTGCGGTTGACGCGAAAGATCTCCGATGAGCAGGTGGCAACGCTCAACGATGAGTTCGCGATGCTCGTCAAATCAGGACGCATCATCCAGCGCGGCGCGCTTTCGGAGGAGGACGATCACCTGGACCTGCCGCGGGTGGTCTTTCACCACACGCGTCGCCAGTACGGCCTCGTGCGGGCGCTGATCAGGCGGCTAAACGACTTCGGTGAGGAGGATCAAGTGGCACGTGACGGAGCGACGGAGTGACGGAGTGAGCATCGGTTCCGGGTTCAGGGATCGGGCTTCAGCAGGTGGGCTATCGGATGTCGGCAAGCTCTGGGTGGCTGGGGCTGAGCGAAGCGAAGGCCCGGTCTTCTCGTCGTTGGACCAACCGTGGAGGACCGCGCAGAAAAGAGGAGGGTTCAGGGTTCAGGGCTCAGAAGATCGTCCCGAACCCCGAACCCCGAACCCCCAGCGCTCCCCAACCTTGGTCCGTTGGCTTCTGCCAGTCGTCGCGTGCACGGCCGGCTGCGCATCGCTCCCAGTGCCCGACGCGGACCAGGCGGCGACGGCGCCGGCGAGCCAGATGCCCGGCCGATTCCTTGCAAGCGAGCACGGGCTCGAAGTCCGCCAGTGGGTCGTCCCCGACGAGCCCGACACCATCGGGGCCGCCTTGCGCGACCATGCCGACGGCGAGGCGATCGGGGCGGCAAGGGCCGCGGTCCTTCGCCGCAACGGACTGCGGTTCGTGCGGGTCCCGGTCCAGAAGATCAACGCCCTGAGGCGCGACCTGGGCTTGACCTCGATGGATGCCACCGCGTGGCACGGCCAGATCTACCAGTGGCGGCAGCTTCAGCAGCGTCGGATCGGCCCGCCCGGGGTGGCCGTGGCCGTCAACGGCTACGTCCGGCGGTTCGGACCGGGCCGTCTGCGTCTGATGGCTCGCAGCTGGTCGGTCCCCATGGAAGACGGCGTGTACCTGAACCTCGAACTCGTGCCCAGGTACGATCCGCCCCGTTCGCCGACCCTCAACCGGCTGCTGGGTCACCGGGAATCGGGCGCGATCCTGGCGTCGATGGCCCTGGAGGTCCAGCTCCAGTCGGGCTACGCCTACGTGCTCACCTACGAATCGCCGGAGGTGTCATGGCCGGAGCCGGGCCGGCCACCACAGGCGGCCGACGAGGATCCTGCGGCCGCGCACGGTGAGCGGGGTGCCGATTCGCCGGCCCCGCAGCCGCCAGGGCCCGGGACCGACACCCCTGTGACCGTCGGTGAGTTGCTCTTTCGGGGTACGTTTCCCCCGGCCCGCGGGATGCTGGTGTTCGTGCCGCGGATTTCCGCCGCCGACGAAGTCACTCGCCCGATCGAGACACAAACAACCAAAGCTCGCACGCCAGAGCCATGACCGACTCCATCCCCACGCGTGAGACCTTTGCGTCTCGGCCGCCGCGGCGGCGGCGTCGGCGTCGGCGGCTACCGCCGATGTCGGTGATGCCCATCTTGTGCACGCTGGGCAACCTGGTTGCCGGTTTCACCGCCATTCACTACGCCGCCAAGCCACCGCCACCGCAATTCACCGGGCCATGGGGCTGGTCGGGTCTCCAGTTCGCCGCCACCCTGATCTTCGTGGGGATGTTGCTGGACGCCGTCGACGGATGGGTCGCACGGCTCACGCGGTCCGCGTCCACGCTCGGCGGCCACCTCGACTCGCTGGCGGACGCCGTCACCTTCGGTGTCGCCCCCGCCTTCTTGACCCTCCGGGTCGTCGGCCAGGACCCGGCCGCGGTCATCATCGGGCCTGAGGCGGACGACGTTCTGGGCAAGGTGGTGTGGGCGGTGGCGGTGGTCTACCTATGCTGTGCGGCGCTTCGTCTGGCTCGCTTCAACGTGGAGGCGGGGCCGGGTGGGGTGGAACGGAGCATCACCTTCCGCGGTCTGCCGTCACCGGGCGCAGCGGGGGCGGTGGCGAGCATGATCCTGCTTCACCAGGATCTTGAACCCACCACCTTTGTCCGAGCGGCGGCGCTGGGGATCCCACTGATCACCATCGCCTGCGCATTTGCCATGGTGTCGTCCATCCCCTACCTCCACATCACCAACCGATACATCTACGGGGCCAGAAGCTTCGGCTACGTCGCGCGTCTGGTCGTCCTGCTGGCGCTGGTGATCTGGTTCTGGCCGGAGACCCTGGCGTTGCTCTTTCCGGCGTACGCCGTTTCCGGCCCCATTCGGCTGGCCGTGGCCAGGCGGCGGCGGGTTGCCGCGCGCACTGCGGATTCGGGCGACGAGCAACGGCATTGAGCGACGCCGGCGCAGCGACTTCGACTTGCGGCTGAAAGAGCGATACCCTTCGGCCCATGTCCCGCAAACAGCGCAAGGCCACCGGCGCCCCAACGCCGGAGACGGTCTCGACCATGGTGCGAAGCCGGTTCGCGCCCAGCCCATCGGGGCACCTCCATGTCGGCGGCGCCCGGACCGCATTGTTCTGCTGGGCCTATGCCCGGGCCAGAGGGGGCCGATTCATCCTTCGCATCGAGGACACCGATCAGAAACGATCCTCGGAGGCGGCCACGCAGGCCTTCTTCGAGGATCTCACGTGGCTGGGCATCCGGTGGGACGAGGGCCCGGAGTTCGACGGCTGCGGGGGCGGAGAGGCGGGACCCTATCGCCAGTCGCAGCGACTGGATCTGTACCGCCGGCACGCGGACCAGCTCAACGCCGCCGGCGCCGCCTACCCGGCATTCGAGACACCGCACATGCTCGAGGCGGCCCGTGCCCGCGCCCGCGATGAAGGACGTGCCTACCGCTACGATCGCGCGGCGCTGAAGCTCGACGCCGCCACCATCCGCCGCTACCTCGACGAGAAGCGTCCCCACGTCGTGCGGCTGAAAGTTCCCGACACCTGCCAGATCACTATCCCCGACGTGGTGCGGGGCGAGACGCACGTCTCCAGCGCCGAGCTGGACGACTTCGTCATCTTGAAGGCCGACGGCTACCCCACCTACCACTTTGCCGTGGTCATCGATGATGAGCTGATGGGCGTCACCCACGTCATTCGGGGCGAGGAGCATCTGGGCAACACCGCCAAGCACATCCTGCTTCAGGACGCCCTGGACTTTCGCCGGCCGATCTACGCGCACATTTCGCTCATCTTCAATCCCGACGGCTCGAAGATGTCCAAGCGAGAGCGGGATATCAGGCTTCGACGGGAAGTGAAACGCCTCGGTCTTCAAGTGCCTCCGGAGACCGGCGTCCCGACGGCCCAACCCGTCATGCCCGTGGACCAGTGGCGGCGATGGCTTGCCGACAAGGACCAGCAGCTTGACCTCGAGTCGGCGCGATCGCTGGCGGAGGCGTTGAAGATCGACCTGCCCGAGATCGACGTGGAGGACTTTCGCCGGGCGGGCTACCTGCCCGAGGTGATGATGAACTATCTGGCGCTGCTGGGATGGTCTCCGGGCGGCGACATCGAGAAGTTCGACCGTGAGTTCCTGATCAGCCACTTCGATCTCGATCGCATGATCAAGTCGCCGGCGCGGTTTGACCGCGACAAGCTGCTGGCGTTCAACCTCGACGCGTTGCAGGCGATGTCCACAGAGGAGTTCTCCGACAGGCTGCGAGCGCACTGCCTGCGGTACCATCGGGACTTTCTCGACATGCTCGGCAACGAGAAGTTCGCGCTGTTCGCAGCCGCCAACCAGCAGCGATCAAAGACGCTGGATGACCCGGTCAGGAGCGGCCGATTCTTCGTGATCGGTGACGAGGAAGTGGCCTATGAGCACAGCAAAGCGGTCACCAAGGCGCTGACCCACGGCGATCCCAACGGCTATGCGCACCTTAAAGCGGTCGAGCCACTCTTGAAGGAACTCCCCCATTGGACGATCAAGCGACTGGAGGAGACCCTCACCCAATACGCCAACGAGCACGCCGGCGGGAAGCTGGGCAAGGTCGCCCAGCCGCTGCGAATCGCGGTCAGCGGAGGTCCCGTCAGCCCGGCGATCTTCGATACGCTGGCCATTCTGGGCCGCGAGTCGGTCATCAACCGCATCCGCCGCTGTCTGGCGATGCGAGAGCGAGATACGAAGTAAGTTTCAGGTTATGGCCACAACCGAGTCCAAGCCCTCCGCGGACTTCATCCGCCAGATCGTCGCCGAGGACGTCAGGTGCGGCCGAAACGCCGGGCGGGTCGTCACCCGCTTTCCGCCGGAGCCCAACGGGTATCTGCACATCGGCCATGCCAAGTCGATTTGTCTGAACTTCGGCGTCGCCGCCGAGAACGCAGGCGGTGTCTGCCATCTGCGGTTCGACGACACCAACCCCACCAGGGAGGAGCCCAAGTACGTCCAGGCCATCAAGGAGGACATCCGCTGGCTCGGATTCGACTTCTCGGGTCACGAGTACTACGCCTCGGACTACTTCCAAGAGCTCTACGAGTACGCCGTCGAGCTCATCAGGAAAGGCAAGGCCTACGTCTGCCAGCTCAGCGCCGAGGAGATCCGCCGGTACCGAGGCACGCTTACGGAGCCCGGCCGGGACAGCCCAAACCGCAACCGGCCCATCCAGGAGAGCCTCGACCTGTTTCGGAGAATGCGGGCGGGCGAGTTGGCCGACGGCGCCGCCGTCCTGCGGGCCATGATCGACATGGCGTCACCCAACCTCAACCTCCGCGATCCTGTGATGTATCGCATCCTCAAGGTCCCGCACCAGCGAACGGGGGACAGGTGGTCGATCTATCCGGTGTACGACTTCGCCCACGGCCAATCAGACTCGATCGAGGGGATCACCCATTCGCTTTGCACGCTCGAGTTCGAGGACCATCGCCCGCTCTACGACTGGTATCTCCACGAGCTTGGAATCCATCACCCGCGGCAGATCGAGTTCGCCCGGCTCAACGTCAGCTTTACGGTGGTGAGCAAGCGAAAACTCTTGCAGCTCGTCGAGGAGGGTCATGTCCAGGGCTGGGACGATCCGAGGATGCCAACGCTGGCGGGCATGAGGAGGCGGGGCTACACGCCGGCATCGATCCGGCACTTCTGCAACCGCGTTGGGGTGACGAAATTCAACAGCCTCACCGATATCGCACTTCTGGAGCACAGCGTCCGCGACGACCTCAACCAGCACGCCCCGCGGGTCATGGCGGTGCTGCGTCCACTGCGGGTGGTGCTCGTTGACTATCCCGAGGGCCGGACGGAGCAGCTGGAGGCCGTCAACAATCCCCAGGACCCGGCAATGGGCACACGGCGGGTCCCCTTCTCGCGCGTCCTGTACATCGAGCGGGAGGATTTCCGCGAGGATCCGCCGCGAAAGTTCTTCCGTCTCGCGCCCGGCCGGGAGGTCAGGCTTCGCTACGCCTACCTGATCAAATGCGTCGACGTTGTCAGGGACGAGGAGACCGGCGAGATCGCAGAGCTTCACTGCACCTTCGACCCTGAGTCACGCGGCCGGACACCGCCGGACGGACGCAAGGTCAAGGCAACCTTGCACTGGGTATCGGCCGCCCACGCTGTCGGGGCCGAGGTGCGGCTGTATGATCGGCTCTTTGTCAGGCCCAACCCCACCGATGAGAAAGATGGAACCGACTTCACGGATCACCTCAACCCGCACTCGCTGGAGGTCCTCGGATCCTGCAGGGTCGAGCCCTCGCTGGCCCAGGCCACGGTGGGGGCGCGATACCAGTTCGAGAGACAGGGGTATTTCTGCGTCGACCCCGATTCGGCGCCAGAAGGACTCGTCTTCAACCGGACTGTGCCATTGCGCGATTCATGGGCGAAGATAGAAAAGAATTTGTAGACCCGGCTGTGCCGGTCGCTTGGAGGCACATGCCCACCGAATCCTCAGAACTCGACGCAGATCGACAGGTCACACCGGGCCTCCGCGCCCTGCTGGAGGGAATCGTCGACTACGCCGGGCTCTTCCCGCCGGCCCGGTTGGACATGGCGGAAACCACCGCCAACTACGCACAGTATCTGGCCGGCGAGTCGGCGTGGATGCTGGGGCGTGTGGTGATCCCCGTCAAGAGGCTTGACGAGTTTGAAAAGCACGCGGCTCGCTTCCTGCCTGTATCCGACGAGCCCTGGCATATCAGCGGGCTGACGGCGCCGGCGGACGATCCACGGTTTGAGGAGGATCTCAAGCGGATCGCCCGCTTCAACGAGCGGCACGCCGGGCCCGACGCCGGGCTGGCCAGGATCGGCGTGATCGAGGTTTGCGCCAACGACACCGCGGGGATCGACCGGGTGCTCGAGCTTCTTCCGGAGGATCTCTTTCCCTTCTTCGAGCTTCCGCTGGACATGGATCCGCGGGGGCTGGTGGCGTCGATCGCCGGAAGCGACGGGGGCGCCAAGGTACGGACCGGCGGTCTGGAGCCGGGAGCCGTCCCCCCGCCGCGCGAGCTGGCGCGGTTCATCGAGGCGTGTGCATCGGCCGGCGTTCCCTTCAAGGCCACGGCGGGGCTGCACCATCCGCTTCACCACTTCTCCGACGCCGCGGCCGCTGAGGAATACGGTTTTCTCAACCTCTTCGTGGCGGCGGCCATCGCCGCGGGCAAGGATCACGCCGAGAGCGACCTGGTGGGGGTGCTGACAGAGCGGTCGATCGGGGCTTTCGCCTTTGGCGCTAACGGCGTGTGCTATCGTCGCTGGGAGCTCACGGTCCGCGAGATCCAACAGACCCGGCTTTCGCTTGCGGTGGCCTTCGGTGCGTGCTCGTTTGAGGAGCCGCTTGAGGGGTTGCAGGCGCTGGGGCTGCTGAAGGGAACCAAGGAAGTGACGAAGTGACCAACCTCGCCCACACAGATTCGACGCACGAGCCATCTCTGCGGAGCTGGATCGACTCCGCCAACGATCCCGAGACCGACTTTCCGATCCAGAATCTGCCATTTGGGGTCTTTCGGGTGGCCGGAACCGACCAGCGACCTCGGATCGGGGTGGCGATCGGCGAGTGTGTCCTGGATCTCCATCGCTGCGCGACGGAGGGGCTGCTCGGGAGCGTCGAGCCGGAGCCCTGCTGCGCGTTGTCCGCGACGACGCTCAATGACTTTCTCGCCCTTGGCCGGCCCGCCTGGCGCGCGACGCGAGCCGCCGTCAGCGACCTGCTGAGCGCCTCCGGATCCCGCCGCAGCGATGTTCAAGCCCTTGGCGAGAGCATTCTCCTCAAGCGTGCCGACGCCGAGCTCCTGCTGCCGGCGCGAATCGGCGACTACACAGACTTCTACGCCTCGATCCACCATGCCACGAACGTGGGATCGATGTTTCGGCCACAGAACCCCCTCCTTCCCAACTACAAGCACCTGCCGGTGGGCTATCACGGCCGAGCAAGCTCAATCGTCATCAGCGGCACACCCGTGCGCCGTCCCTACGGGCAGACCATGGCGGAGGGTCAACCGGGGCCGGTCTACGGCCCCTGCCGCCTGCTGGACTACGAGCTGGAAATGGGGTTCTTCGTCGGGCCGGCCAACCAACGCGGCCGGCCGGTGGGCATGGCCACAGCCAGCGACCACATCTTCGGCCTGGCGATCGTCAACGACTGGTCGGCACGGGACATCCAGAAGTGGGAGTACCAGCCACTGGGCCCCTTCTGCGCCAAGAACTTCGCCACCACGATCAGCCCCTGGGTGGTGACGCTGGAGGCGCTGGAGCCCTATCGCAACGCGGGGCCGCGGCGCGGCGACGACGACCCGCCGCTGCTGGAGTACCTCCAGCCGGTCCAGGAGATGGGGTACGACATCACCGTCGAGGCGTACCTCTCATCGAAGCGGATGCGTGACGAGGGGATGCAACCGCTGCGTCTCAGCCGCGGCACGTTGGCCGACATGTACTGGACGATCGCCCAGATGCTCGTCCACCACACCTCCACTGGTTGCAACCTCGCCCCCGGGGATCTCTTGGCGACGGGCACCATCTCCGGCAAGGCCCAGACCACGCGCGGCTGTCTGCTGGAGCTCACCTGGCGGGGAGAAAAACCCCTCACGCTTCCCGACGGCACCAAGCGATCCTTCCTCGACGACGGCGACGAGGTCATCATGCGCGCCTGGTGCCACAGGGAGGGCGCCGCCCGCATCGGCTTCGGCGAGTGCCGGGGCATCGTCCTCCCCGCGGAGTGAGCAAGCCCCCGCGCTGGGCACTCATTCCTTGGGCCGAGGGTGATTGATCACAAAATCCACGCCGGTGACGTTTGGATCGACAAGCGCTGCGAACCACCCGCGGTCCTTCCAGTCGCCCGCCTCATCGAGATCGACACCGCGGTCGTCGGTCTGATCAATCCCGGTGGAGTACAGCAGGTACGGCCGACCGTGCGGGTCGTCGCTGAGGAGCCGGTAGCGGAACGGTGCGCCGTGGGTCGGATCAACCGGGACCTCGGCCAGGAACTCAGGCGCCAGCCGCCCAAGGGCGTCGGGGTAGGCGGCGTGCCGGGCCCGGTACGCCTCCAGCGCAACCATGATACGAAACCCCTGGATTCTCACGCGGGCCACATCGGCGTTATCGAGAAATCTGCCTGTGGCGGGGAGCATCACCCGGAGGAGCACGTGCCGTCTGCCCAACCTGGGCACGAACAGATCAGCATCGAATCGCGACTCGGCCCGCGCGAGGGGATACAGCTTCGACTCGGCAACCACGCCGTCGTAGAACTCGTTGACCAGTGCCGTCGTCTCCGCCCGACCGGCCAGGAAGAAAGATGGGACGGTCCCCAGAGAGGGCGCCGGCGAAGACACGCCGGTCCCCGTGGCGAACTGATCGAACTTCCCCACATCGAGGCGGCCGTCTCCGTGGCCGTCATCCGTGAACGTCCACTGGATCATGTCGAGCAAGATAGCTCGCTCGCCCTCCAGCGCGACGTGCGGGCGGGGGAGGGAGAGCTGCCGGTCCAGGGCGTCCAACACCGCCCGGCACGCCGCGGCGTCGAGCGATCCTTCCATCAGCTCGTAGCGCATGTGCAAAACCGCCAGGTTTCCGATCGCCATTCCCGACAGGTGGTCGATCATGAACGTCTGGGAGCTGCACGCACGCGCCAGGGCCAGCGTCTGCTCGAAGGCCGCCACCCCTTCGGCCCTATCGCCGTCGCGGAATGCCAGCCTCATCGAGGCAACCCGCGCCTGCGCCAACGCCCGGAATTGTGAAAGCTCCGAATGCCGTGTGGTGCTGAACAGCGGAGGTGGGTCGGCCATCGGCCGGACCGCACGCGGCCGCGCCGCCGCCTCCGCCATCAGATCAAACGCGCCGCGCTCCCGGAGCATGCGCAGCGCCGTCCGCTCCGGCTCGATGTCGACCGTGCCGCCTGCTTCGTGGACGAGCGAATAGTCAAGGTAGAAAGGG
>JADFKZ010000026.1 GCA_022564665.1 Planctomycetota bacterium
TTGTGTCTGCGCAGCGGGGCGATTGGCGTGGTCGTTGCCGATGGCGCCCGGCTGGGCATGGCCGAGTCGCGCCGGGTTCAACTGGCGGCCGAGGCGGGGCTGGCTCATGGCGGGGGCGGGTTCGGGCTGCTCGCCCGGCCGGCGTGGGAGGGCGGGGCGATCTCGGCGGCGGCGACGCGGTGGATCGTGCGGCGCGAGATCACGCCCGGCTCGGCCTCGTCGCGCTCCCCGCCGCGGCCGAGGTGGAGCATCGAACTGAGCCGGTGCAGAGGGTCAGCCTCACAGAGCGGCGCGAGATGGGTCCTGGAGGGAGGAGATGAAACGGGCATTGTGTGTGTACCTGCCGATGTGGTCGATCGACCTGGTTCGGCGGCGGATGGTCGCGGCCTCGCGCGGTCGGCGTGATCGGCGCGCGCTGGTGCTGGTCGAGACCGACGGGCACGGGCAGCGTGTGGCGCGGTGCTGCGCGCGGGCCCGAAAGGCGGGCGTCACGCCCGGGATGACGCTCGCGCACGCGCGGGCGCTCATGCCGATCGACGGCGTGCGCCTCGAACCGTTCGAGCCCGAGCGGGACGGCGCGGCCCTGCGGTCGCTGGCGCGGTGGGCGATGCGTTTTTCGCCCGTCGTGGCGGTTGATCCGCCGGACGGGCTGCTGCTGGACATCACCGGGTGCGACCGGCTGTTTGGCGGTCCTCGCAGGCTGGTTGCGCGTGTCGGGGATGGGCTCGATCGGCTTGGGTTTGCACACCGTGTGGCGGCGGGGCCGACGTTCGGGGTCGCGTGGGGTGTGGCGAGGTTCGCGGAGCACGCGCGGGCGGTGGTGGCCGACGACGGGGCGACGGAGGCGATGCGCCCGCTGCCGATCGCCTCGCTGCGGGTGGCGGACGAGACGGTCGAGGCGCTCGACGAGGTTGGCGTGACGCGGGTGGGCGAGGTGTTGGCGCTGCCGCGTTCGACATTGCCGAGCCGATTCGGGACGGAACTGTTGCTGCGGATCGATCAGGCGCTCGGGAGCGCGATCGAGACGATCGAGCCGGTGCGGCCGTCGCGCCCTGTTTCGGTCGAGCGCGTCTTTGACGGCCCCGCGACGCAGCCCGAGGCGATTGAGTTGGCTGCGCATGAGTTGCTCGGAGAGTTGTGCGAGAAACTTGCGCGGCGTGAGAGCGGGGCTCGGCGGGTGACGCTCGAGCTGGACAGGTCGGATCTCGGGCCGATCGCGCTGACGGTGACGCTCTCGCGTGCGAGCCGGGACGCGGGGCACCTGTGGGTGCTGTTGCGTCCTCGGCTGGAGCGGGCGGATCGTGGGTTTGGGGTTGAGCGTGTGATGTTGCAGGCCTGGCCGATCGAGCGCCTGGCGCACGAGCAGATCAGTCGATGGCACGAGGGGCCCAGAGATCGGGAGGCGGAGCTTGGCCGACTGCTGGACACGCTGGTGAATCGTCTGGGGCAGCGCGGTGTGACGCGTGCGTCGGTGGTGCAGACGCATGTTCCCGAGCGAGCGTGCCGGCGTGTTGCGGCCACGGGCGCGGGAACGTCGCCCGGTGTGCGCACAGACGAGGTCGAGGCGCCGCCACGCCCCCCACTGCTGCTGACACCGGCCCAGGAGGTCAAGGTGACAGCGCTGACGCCGGACGGCCCGCCGCGGCGGATCGGATGGAGCGGTGGCCAGAGCGAGGTGACGGCGAGCCTCGGCCCCGAGCGGATCGCCGGCGAGTGGTGGCGGCGCGGGGAGCCGACGCGCGACTACTTCGCGGTGCAGGACGACGCGGGGCGGTGGCTCTGGGTCTACCACGAGCTCGAGACCGGGCGGTGGTTCCTGCACGGGCGGTGGTCGTGACGCCGCGTGTCATTCATGGAGGGAGCGGACGTGCCTGATGTCCCGATGAGAACGTCGCACGAGCATCCGTTTCGGCTGCTGAGCCGGACGATCGCGGCAGGATCGCGGACGCCCGAATCTCGTGTGCCGAACCCGCCCGGCGCGACGGCGTACGCGGAGCTCGCGGTGACGACCAACTTCACTTTTCTCACGGGCGCGAGCCACCCGGAGGAGTTCGTGAAGCGTGCGGCTCAGTTCGGCCACGCGGCGGCGGCGATCGCGGACACCAACACGCTCGCGGGGATCGTGCGCGCGCACGTGGCGGCGAAGGAGGCGGGCATCCCGCTGGCGATCGGGTCGCGGCTGGTGCTGCGGGGCGGGCTGACGATGCTCGCGTTCGCGACGGACCGGGCGTCGTACGGTCGGTTGTGCCGGTTGCTGACGGTCGGGAAACGCCGGGCTGTCAAGGGGCAGTGCGACCTCGTGCTGCACGACGTGATCGAGCACAGCCAGGGGCTGCTGTGCGTCGTGATCCCGCCCAACGCGATCGGCAGCGACTTCATGGACGCGCTGCGCGGACTGCGGAGCGTGTTCGATGATGATCGGGTGTCGCTGGCGGCGTGCCGGGCGTACCGGGCGGATGATGCGCAGCGGCTGGCGCAGCTGTGGGCGCTCTCGTCGTACGTGGGCGTGCCGCTCGTGGCGACGAACGACGCGCACTATCACGACCCGTCGCGGCGGGCGCTTCAGGACGTGGTGACGTGCATCCGGCACGGGTGCACGCTCGATGAGGCGGGCCTGCGGCTGCTGCCCAATGCCGAGCGTTGTCTCAAGCGACCGGATGAAATGGCCAGGCTGTTCGCCGGGTACGAGCAGGCGGTGGCGCGTGCGGCGGAGGTGTCGCTGCGGGCGTCGGCGTTCAGCCTGGACGAGCTGCGCTACGAGTATGCCCAGGAGACGTGCCCGCCGGGGCTGATGCCGATCGAGCATCTGACGGACCTGGCGCGGCGGGGGGCGGCCGAGCGGTATCCGGCGGGTGTGCCGGCGAAGGTGCGCGGGCAGATCGAGCACGAGCTGGCGATGATCGACGAGCTGAACTATGCGCCGTACTTCCTCACGGTGCACGACCTGGTCGTGTTCGCACGCTCGCGAGGGATCCTGTGCCAGGGGCGCGGCGCCGCGGCGAACTCGGCGGTGTGCTACTGCATCGGGGTGACAGCGGTGGACCCGGAGCGGATCGATCTGCTCTTTGAGCGGTTCATCAGCCGCGAGCGCCACGAGCCGCCGGACATCGACATCGACTTCGAGCACGAGCGGCGGGAGGAGGTCATCCAGTACATCTACCGCACCTACGGTCGCGACCGGGCGGCGCTGACAGCAGAGGTGATCACCTATCGCGGCCGCAGTGCGGTGCGCGAGGTGGGCAAGGCCCTCGGCCTTTCACTGGACTGCGTCGATCGGATGGCCAAGAGCCTCGACTGGTGGGAGCACGGCGGGCCGAACCCCGATCGCCTCCGCGAGCTGGGGTTGAACTCGGACGATTCAACGATTCAGCACCTCTTTGCGCTGGTCGGCGAGCTCGTCGGCTTTCCCCGGCATCTGTCCCAGCATGTGGGCGGCTTCGTCATCACCGAGGACCCGCTGTGCGAGCTGGTCCCCATCGAGAACGCGGCCATGGCCGACCGTACCGTCATCGAGTGGGACAAGGACGACATCGACGCCATGGGGATGCTCAAGGTGGATGTGTTGGGGTTGGGGATGCTCACGTGCATAAGGAAGTGTTTTGACTTGCTCAATCTGTCATGCAGCTCTTCGCTCTCGCTCCACACGATCCCGCCCGAGGACCCCGTTGTGTACGACATGATCTGCGCCGCCGACACCGTCGGCGTCTTCCAGATCGAGTCCCGGGCGCAGATGTCGATGCTGCCGAGGCTGCGGCCGCGGTGCTTTTATGACCTGGTCATCGAGGTTGCGATCGTCCGGCCCGGGCCGATCCAGGGCAAGATGGTGCACCCCTATCTGCGGCGTCGGAGCGGCCGAGAGGCGGTCACCTACCCCGACGAGGCCGTTGAGCAGGTGTTGGGAAAGACGCTGGGGGTGCCGCTCTTTCAGGAGCAGGCGATGAAGCTGGCGATCGTGGCCGCCGGCTTTACGGCCGATGAGGCGGATCGGCTCCGCCGGGCGATGGCCGCCTGGAAACGCAAGGGTGACCAGATCAATCGCTTCGGACGGCGTCTGGTCGAGGGAATGACGAGCCGGGGGTACCCGCGCGACTTCGCCGATCGATGCTTCGAACAGATCAAGGGCTTCAGTGAGTACGGCTTTCCCGAGTCACACGCGGCGAGTTTTGCCCTTCTCGTGTACGTGTCGGCGTGGCTGAAGAAACACCATCCTGCGGCGTTTGCGGCGGCGCTTATCAACAGCCAGCCGATGGGGTTCTATGCCCCGGCGCAGATCGTCCGTGATGCCCGGGACCACGGGGTAGAGATCCACGGCATCGATGTGAGCTTCAGCCGTTGGGATTGCACGTTGGAAGAAAGTGTGCTGCGCCTGGGCATGCGTCTGGTCAAGGGCTTGCGTGAAGATGAAGCCACGGCCATTGCCGAGGTGGTACGGCGGCATGGACCCTTCTCGTCGATCAAGGCGCTTTGGCGGGCGAGCGGGGTACGGCTCGCGACCCTGCGGTTGCTGGCATCGGCAGACGCCTTCGGCTCAATGGGCATGGACCGCCAGAGCGCCTTGTGGGAGATCCGGGCATTGTCCGATGAGGAGTTGCCCTTATGGGAAACGTACGAAGGGGAAGAAAAAGAGCGACGAGCGCCCACCCCGGCAGGATGCCGGGAATCCCGAGGGGCGCAGCCCCGAAGGCTCAGCTGCGAAGGAAAGGATGCCGAGCAGCTGACAGAACTAGCACAAACGCACGAAGGGGAAGAAAAAGAGCGACGAGGATCCACCCAGGCAGGGACCGGTCTTCCTCCCATTCCCGAACCGAAGAAGGTGATACAGGATTACGCGGCGACGGGGCTTTCGCTCAAGGCGCATCCCGTGGCCTTCATCCGCCCCATGCTCACGTCACGGGGAGCGGTGCCCGCGGCACAGATCGGCGATGCGAGGAGGTCACCCCACGGATCTCAGGTGGTGGTGGGAGGGATTGTGCTGGTGAGGCAGAGGCCCGGGACGGCTTCCGGCATCGTGTTCATGACCATCGAGGATGAAACCGGCACCGCCAACCTCATCCTCCGGCCGTGGGTCTATCAGCGGTTCCGAGCCGCCGCCCGCAGCGGTGTGGTCATTCTCGCACGCGGCCGCATCGAGCGGCAGGATGAGGTCGTCCACGTTCTGGTCGACTCGATTGAGACCGTCGACCGGGCGGTCGCGGAGCTGGCCGCCCGCTCCCGCGACTTCCATTGACCACGGTAGTGCCGGCTGCAAACGAAGGCTGTCGGCTGTCAGCTATCGGCAAACTTGGGCGGCTGGGGCTGAGCCCCGATGGAATCGGGACGAAGGCCCGGTCTTGCCCTTCGCCAGCACTTCACCTCCACCAGGTTGTCAAGGGGACTTTCACCCACAAGCTGGGTGAGCATGCTGGTACACCAAGCAGGCCGCCCACGTTGCTGGCGGCGCAGAGAAAGTACGGGTCGCGTGATGACCGGGTTCCTGCGGTGGAAAACCACCGTTGCGATCTGAGGCCGATAGCAGCCGGCTGAGGCGATAAACTGCCGCCGACGTCCGAGAACGGCCGCCTCGCGAGGGGTTCGGCTGCCGGAGAACAGACGATGATCTGTCCCCAATGCTGCGGCTTTGATGAGTTCTTCAACGCGAAGATGGCGTCCAGGCAGCTCAAGCGGTATCGCCGAAAGGGTCCCGCCAAGCCAACGCGTCTTCTCATCGAGGCCTTGCTGGCCGAGGGGGTGGGCGGGAGATCCCTTATCGATATCGGGGGCGGCATCGGGGCGATCCAGCACGAGCTGATCAGGGCCGGTGTCCGTCGTGCCGTTGATGTGGACGGGTCGCGCGCCTACATCGAAGCGGCGCGCCGGGAGGCCAAACGACAGGGGCATGACGACCGCGTGCAGTTCCACCTCGGCGACTTCGTCGATGTGGCCGATCGAATCGAGTCGGCGGACATCGTCACCCTGGACCGCGTGGTCTGCTGTTATCCGGATATGCAGACGCTCCTGGACCGTTCCACGGCGCGGGCGCGACGGCTCTGCGGGCTGGTCTTTCCCCGCCGCAACTGGCTCATGAAGCTGGCGCTGCCTTTACTCAACACCATCAACCGCCTTCGCCGCTGCCCGATGCGGTTCTATCTGCATCCGCCCGCCGAGATCGACCGTGTCATTCGTGAAGCGGGGCTCGACCTGAGATGCAAGCAGAAGACACTGCTGTGGGAGGTGGCGGTCTACGCGCGAGCGGTGTAGCGCGGATTATTCATCACCATGTGGCATCGCTTGGCGCCGCCGCCATCCAACGGTACGTGGACGCCTTTGCGTCGTCAGCGCCGCCGTCCCTGCGTCAATTGGCCGAAATCGCCCGCACATGGGCCTGATCCATATGGAAAACGTGGGATTAGCTTGTATCTGCCAGATAACGCGACATAATAAAATAGCCTTGAGATCTCTTTCGTCGTGCCGCTCTGCCTGGTTTCGCCACGGCGGCGACGGCGCCAGGCGAGGCAGATTCTCCGCGGCGCTGTGCCTGGTCGTGACGCGGAACAGATGAGAGAAGAGAGAAAAGACATGCTGGGAATGCGATCGGTCGGATGGCTTCACGGCGCCGTCGTCGCGGCGGTGGTGGCGTGCGCTCCGTGCGCGGTTCATGGCGACACGTACGAGCTCACGCTCCAAGGCATCTCGTTCTGGTACGAGGGCCAGGCGAACATGGATATCGATCTGACGATCCTGCCTGGCGACACGGTCCGCTGGCTGTGGGTGGAGGGGTACCACAACGTCGTTTCGGGATTCCCCGACGATCCGAATGGGGGCGAGTTGTTCTACAGCGGGCCGCCCGCGGGTGTCCCGGGCTCGACCTTCGAGTTCACGTTCTGGGATCCGGGCATCTACGGCTACCACTGCCATCCTCATGAAGGCATCGGAATGATGTCGTATGTGACGGTGATCCCCGAGCCTGGGACTCTTGCGCTGCTGGCCGCGTCCGGATTGTTCTGGAAACGTCGCCGACGGCGGCCCTAACCGTATCGCGATGGCGCGTGCTGTCGATCGCGCGCGTCAGCGGCGCGCTCGTTGGTGGGCCACGCGCACGTGGAGACGACGATGATCTGCACGCACGTGGTGGCGCAGGCGACGCGGGGCGTGCTGCAAGTGCGTAGCCCATTGGATGAAGGGGCGGTTCAAACTCGGCCGCGACTGGCGGAAGTTCCAACGGATCGCAAATGCAAAAGGCCACCGCATTTGCGATTCCTTCTTGCTGCCGAATCGGGGTGACTGGATTCGAACCAGCGACCTCTTGCTCCCAAAGCAAGCGCTCTGCCAAGCTGAGCTACACCCCGCAGACCGGTCAGACGCGGCAGATGGCGGCAGTATAGAGTCGATACGCAAATGGAGGAGGTTGCCAAGCCGCTTCTGATGTGGCGCCGTCGGTGGTTTGAGCCAACTGCCGCGGGCCTCTACACTGGCTGATCGTGCTCGTGATCGCGGTCAACCTCTCCACGTACATTCCCGTCGGGCTGCTTGTGGTCATGGCCCTGATCTTCGCGGGGGCCAACCTCCTGATGACCCACGTCCTGGGACCGAGGAGGAAGGGTCCGGCCAAGGACATTCCCTACGAATCGGGAATGAACCCCATCGGCACCGCCCGCAAGCGGTTCAACGTGCGGTTCTACATCCTGGCAATGACCTTTCTCGTTTTTGACGTGGAGATCATCTTTCTCTACCCCTGGGCGGTGACGTTTGCCAAGCTCCAACCCGCCAGCCCGGAGGCGGCGCTCTTTCTCGGGCGAGTCATGTTCTTCCTCGCCACGTCGGTTGTTGCCTACATCTATGCCTGGCGGAAGGGTGTCTTCCGCTGGGATTAAGCAAAGTCCCCCGAAGCAGTGGTGGGAACTGCTTCGGGGGGAGGGAGGAGGAGAAGCCGAAGAAAACCTCCGGCGGGGGCGCTTTATCGGTCAGGCCGCCACGCCTGCGCCGCCCGCCGGAGTCGGGAATGCGATGGGGAGCGGTCGTCCGGAGCAGGACGCCCCTTCATGATGGGGAGTCCGGTACCGGTCCATTCCATAATCCCCCGACCGGTGCATGCTGGATTGTTCCACTCGCTGAACTCCATTCGGGTCCGCTTCCCATCGCCTGGATACCGGTTGGCCTTCGGAGCGCACAGGCCAGCCGGCAATTATTTCGAGCGCTTCGTAGCGGCCTCGCGGCGTCCTTGCGGCTCTTGTTTGGCAGCCCTTTGGGCTGGGGGCCGCTCTTGTTTGTCAGCCCTCCGGGCTGAGGGGCCGCACACTCGCTCTGGTGGCTACGCGGCCTATCAAAAAGGCCGCTACGCTTTGACGCAACCTGCGCTAGCTGCATCCCATCGAGTTGCCGCAGTTGAGGCATTTGTAACAGTTGCTGTTTCGGATGGTAATCGAGCCGCAGACCTCGCACGCCGGAGCATCGCCCATCATGACGGCGTGGGAACGATCCATGGCGCTGATGGTCGTGTCCGCCTGTGATAGATCCGTCTTCAACGGGAGGTTTGCCTCCTGGTGCGCCGCCGTCGCCGGGAGCCCCACCGCGGACACCTCTATCCCGGGCTCGCCCTTTCGGTCGCCATTTGTCCCGAGGCGGATGCTTCGAATCGCCCGTTTCGACCGCGCGGTGCCCTCGTTGCCGCTTCGCGGGCCACGGGCGGTCTCGTCGTCCGTCCTCGCCGAGGCACTGGGCCGCTTGGGCATGTTCGCCTCCCTGTAGCCCGCGATGAACTCCATTCCCATCCAACGGAAGATGTAGTCCACCAGGCTCTTTGCGAAGGGAATATCGCAGTTGGTGGTCATCCCCATCGGCTCGAACCGCTGGTGGGCGAACTTGTTGACCAGGCTCTCGATCGGGACGCCGTACTGCAGGGCCACGCTGATGGCGGTGCCCAGGCAATCCATCAGTCCGCCGATCGTCGAACCCTCCTTTGCCATCGTGATGAACAGCTCGCCCGGCGTGCCGTCGTCGTAAAGGCCCACGGTGAGATATCCCTCGTGCCCGGCGACGTTGAAACGGTGGGTGATGCTGTCCCGGGTATCGGGCAGACGCCGCCGCAGCGGGCGCTCGACGATCCGCTCGACGATTCGTTCAATCACCGCCGGCTGTTCCGCGGGGATCGCGGACTCGGAGAATGTCGACGACGTCGATATCGCAGACGCCGCGGCCGCAGCTTCGGTGAGCGCTTCCCCCAGGGCGGCCTCCACCTTCGCGGTGTTGGGAGAGCCGCCCTGGTCATCCTCGCGCTGGACTCTGGTATTCAGCGGCTGGCTGAGCTTGCTGCCGTCCCGGTAAAGTGCGTTGGCCTTCAGACCCAGCTCCCAGCTGAGCCGGTAGGCGGCTTGGACGTTCTGGACGCTCGCGCTCGCGGGCAGGTTGATCGTCTTGGAGATGGCGCCGCTGATGAACGGCTGCACCGCCGCCATCATCAGGATGTGGCCGTTTGTGGCGATGAATCGCGTGCCCGTCGTGCCGCAGCGGTTGGCGCAATCGAAGACGGGAAGGTGCTCCGGCAGTAGATGGGGGGCGCCTTCCACCGTCTGGGTACCGCAAATGGCCCGGTTCAACGCGTTGATCTGGTCATCGGAAAGCCCCAGGACTTTCAGCCCCTTGAAGGAGAGGTCCGACCGCGCCTTGGCGACATCGAGCCCTCGTGCTTGAAGCACGTGGTCGGGCATCGAGCGTGCTGTGAAGCCGAAGCCGAGCTCGAATACGGTCGGGAGCCTGTTCTCCAAGTCCACCAGTTCATCGGACCGGTAGCCTTGCTTCGTCAGAAAGTTGCGAAAGGTCCCGTCCGTCGCGGAGGCGTCGGCGGGCACGGGCGTGTCCAGGCTCAAGGTGCCCATGACGTATATCAGGATGTCGTCGATCTCGCCGGCGCCGTAGCCCAGCGTCTTGAGGGCCGATCGCAATGACCGGTTGGCGATCTTGAAGTATCCCCCGCCGGCAAGCTTCTTGAACTTGGTTAGGGCGAAGTCCGGCTCGACTCCCGTCGTGTCACAGTCCATGAGCAGACCGATCGTGCCGGTTGGAGCGATCACCGTCGTCTGCGCGTTGCGGTACCCGAACCGCTCGCCGAGCGCAAGCGCGTCGTCCCACGCCAGGGTGGCCCGCTCAAGGAGCTGCGCGGCGTTGGTCAGACTCAAGTTGCCGCGGCGGAAGAGGTCATGATCAATGGGTACGGGTTTGATCGAGAGCTCTTCATAGGCGTCGGAGCTGCGGGGCACCCCGTAGGCGGCCCGCCGGTGATTGCGAATCACCCGCAGCATGGGCTGGCGGTTGGCAGCGAAGCCGGGAAACGGCAGCAGCTCACCGGCCATCTGTGCACTTGTCGCATAGGCGCGGCCGGAGAGCGTGGCAGTGATCGCGCCGGCAATGCCCCGCGCTTCGTCGCTGTCGTAGGGGATGCCCGCCTGCATGAGTAGCGCGCCGAGGTTGGCGTAGCCCAGGCCCAGCGTGCGGAAGCGGTAGCTCTGCTCCGCGATCTCCTTTGAGGGATACGCCGCCATGAGCACGGCAATCTCCAGTACGATCGTCCACAGCCGAATCGCGTGCTCGAATCCGTCGACGTCGAAGTGTCGCGCGTCGGCGTCGTAGAACTTCAGCAGGTTGATCGAGGCCAGGTTGCACGCCGTGTTGTCGACGAAGAGGTACTCGCAACACGGGTTGGACGCGTTGATCCGACCGCTGTTGGGGCAGGTGTGCCATTGGTTGATTGTCGTGTCATACTGCAGGCCGGGATCCGCCGAGCGCCAAGCAGCGCGGCAAATCTGGTCCCACAGATGGTGAGCCTTGATGGTCCTGGCGATCTGCCCGTCGGTTCGGCGGTAAAGCGGCCAGTCGCCGTCGCCATCCAGCGCAGCAAAGAATGAATCGGAAAGTCGGACGGAATTGTTGGAGTTCTGTCCCGAGACCGTCTGGTACGCTTCGCCATTGAAGTCGTAGTCGAGCTTGAGACCGACACTTGACGCCAGCTCCTGCTGGTCCGGCGGCAGGTGCTTGAGGCCCTCCACCATGGCGGCGACCTTGAGCTCCTCGCGGACCTTCCAGTTGACGAACGCCTCGATGTCAGGATGGTCGGCGTCCAGGCAGACCATCTTGGCCGCGCGCCGCGTGGTCCCGCCGGACTTGATCGCCCCGGCGGCGCGATCACCGATCTTGAGAAAGCTCATGAGGCCTGAGCTCTTTCCGCCGCCGGAAAGCGACTCGTCGGCCCCCCGAAGCGTGGAGAAGTTGGTTCCGGTGCCGGAACCGTACTTAAAGAGCCGGGCCTCGCGTACCCACAGGTCCATGATGCCGTTTGGGCCCACCAGATCGTCATTGACCGACTGAATGAAGCAGGCGTGCGGCTGTGGATTGCTGTAGGCGTCGGACGCGGGCCGCACCTCGCCCGTCGCCGGATCGGCCACCCAGTGGCCCTGGGGCGGACCCGTGATCCCGTACGCCCAGTTGAGCCCGGTGTTGAACCACTGCGGGCTGTTGGGGGCCGCCATCTGGTTGAGCATCATGTGCGCCAGCTCGTCGTAGAAGGCCTTGGCGTCCTCAGTGCCGTCGAAGTAGCCGTGCTTCTCGCCCCAGTACCGCCAGCAGCCCGCGAGCCGGTGGATGATCTGCCGGGCGGATCGCTCGGGGCCGGTCCGGCCGCCGGCGGCGTCCGTGATCGGTTCGCCATCCTCGTCGAGCTGCGGCACACCCGCCTTCCGGAAGTACTTGCTCACGATGATGTCGGTGGCCAGCTGCGACCACGGTTTCGGAACCTCCGCGTCGGGCATCTCGAAGACGATCGTGCCGTCGGCGTCGGTGATACGGCTCGTGCGCTTTTCCCACTCGACGTTCGAGTAGACGTCCTGTCCGGCTTTCGTAAATCGTCGGGTGATCTTCATGTCGGCAGCTCAGCGGGCTTGAGGGGTGTTCATCGCCTAGCCTCGGGGCTAGTCGACTTTCGGCAACGTCAATCCA
Organism: Planctomycetota bacterium; assembly: GCA_022564665.1. GTDB lineage: Bacteria > Planctomycetota > Phycisphaerae > Phycisphaerales > SM1A02 > JADFKZ01. The sequence goes on from JADFKZ010000026.1 coordinate 11,965, forward strand.
CCCTGATCCTGATACTTCCCATTCTTGTCGGCGTAGCTCACGGCGCAGACACGATCGGCCTTGAAGAACAACATCTGGGCGATGCCCTCGTTGGCATAGATCTTGGCCGGAAGCGGTGTGGTGTTGGAGATCTCCAGCGTCACCCTGCCGCGCCACTCCGGCTCCAGCGGCGTCACGTTGACGATGATCCCGCAGCGGGCATAGGTCGACTTACCCACGCAGATCGCCAGAACGTCGCGCGGGATGTCGAAGGTCTCGATCGTCTCGGCCAGCGCAAAGGAGTTGGGCGGGATGATGATGTGGTCGCTGCGGGTGACGGCGGTGTCGATCGTGACGAACATGTCGTCGCTGAAGCTCTTGGGGTCGACGATCGCCTGTCCGCCATGCGGCGTGACGTTGGTGAAGACCTTGAACAGACTTCCGACGCGGACGTCGTAGCCGTAGCTGGACACTCCGTAGGAAACCTGGCCCGGCCGCTTGCCGTTTGGCTCAAACGGCTCGATTCCGATCAGCTCCCGGATCTGGGTGTCACAGAGAACGGCCATATTTCAAGCGAATCGGCTCCGCCCTGACGTCCAGGGTGGCGATGATTCTCGGTCTCCCACTAGCGGTTCACAAGCAAGTGTCATTCTGCCCACAGTACATTCTAAAGATCGGCCGGGGGGGTCATCCTACTACCACATATTGTGCTCGCAACCCAACGAGACCCATAATCTAGAGTTTTTTCGACTTCCACTTAAGTATAGGGCTCGAAGTCGCTTAGGAGGAGTTTTACGGCTGTGACCCACAATATAGTGTAGCCAGCCCGGCTCCAGACCGGCTCCCCTACCAGATGCGGGAGACCGGGGAGCGCCGGGTCGCCGCGGGCCCTCTGTGTAGGCAGCCGCTGGGCGTAAACTGAATGGATGGTGAAGCTCCAGGAGCGGCTCCTTGGCGATCTCACCGAGGCTCAGCAACAGGCCGTGGCCCACCGCGAAGGCCCCCTGCTGGTCCTGGCGGGTCCGGGATCAGGCAAGACCACTGTGGTGACCCGACGGGTGGCCTACCTGCTCGCCGGAGGGGTCGCACCCCACGAGGTCCTGGCGTTGACCTTTACCAACAAAGGCGCCGGTGAGATGCGGCAGCGGATCGATGCGCTGCTGCGGGGCATCGTGGGGGGTGTGGTGGGGGGTGCGGTGGGGGGTGCGGTGGGGGGTGAGGTCGCCGATCACCGAGCCCCGACCGTGTCAACGTTTCACAGTTTCTGCGCGCGGCAGCTCCGGCGGCACGCCGAGGCAGCGGGGTTGCCGCCGCGATTCTCTATTTATGACGACGCCGACCGACGGCAGGCGCTGAAGCAGGCGATCACGAACGCCGGAGTGAGCCTACAGAACTGGTCGCCGGCGCGGGTGGCCAGGCACATCAGCCATGCCAAGAACCGGTTGCTTGATGTCGCTGCATACGCCGCGCAGGCGGACGAGTTCTTCACCCGAACCGTGGCCGGGATCTATCGCGCCTATGAGGAGGTGCTACGCGCCAACGATGCGCTGGATTTCGACGATCTTCTCCTGCGAATGGCGGCGCTATTGGCCGGAAGCGAGGCGGTGCGGACTCGGCTCCAGCAGCGGTATCGATACGTGCTGATCGACGAGTACCAGGACACCAATCACGCCCAGTTTGTCATCGCGCACACGCTGGCCGCCGCCCACGGCAACATCTGTGTGGTGGGTGATCCGGACCAGTCGATCTACGGTTGGCGTGGAGCGGACATATCCAATATCCTTGAGTTCGAGGAGCACTACCCCAGGGCGGTGGTCGTGCCCCTGGGCCAGAACTTTCGCTCGACCGGCCACATCGTCGAGACGGCGGCCGGTTTGATCCGACACAACCGGCGCCGCAAGCACAAGCGCCTTCACACCGATCTCGGTGAGGGCGAGCGGCCCGCCGTGGTCGTGTGCCGAGACGAGCAGCACGAGGCCAGTTTGGTTGCGGACTTTCTCCGCTGCGAGTTTGACGAGCGTGGCGTCGTGTGGAAGGAAATGGCGGTGCTCTACCGCATCAACGCGCTGAGCCGGGTGCTGGAGGAGGCCCTGCGCCAGGCCGAGATACCCTACCTGATCGCCCGGGGTACGGCGTTTTACGAGCGCAAGGAGATCAAAGAGGCGTTGGCGTATTTGCGGTTGGTGGCCAACCCCAAGGATGAGATCTCGCTGAGGCGGATCATCAACACGCCGCCGCGCGGGATCGGCGCGACGACGTTGAGGAAGCTCGAGCTTGCCGCCATTGAGCGACAGACGACGCTGACCGGGGTTCTATGGAGCGCCGGGGATGTGCAAGGCCTGAGCCCGCGCGCTCTCAAGGCGGCGCGCCAGTTCGTCAGCCTTCTCGACGGCCTCCGGGCCCCGTCGTCGCCGCTGGCGCGGGGTGCGGCCGACCCGCTGGCGGCCCTCGTGGCGCGGGTCATGCGCGAATCGGGTCTCGAAGGCATGTATCGAAACGCCGCGTCAGAGGAGGACCAGCAGCGTCTGGAGAACCTCCACGAGCTGATCAGCGCGGCGGCGCAGTTCGTGGGGCCGCGAGCCGCCCAGTCGCCCGGGGAGTCGGTCATGGACCGGCTCTCGGCATTCCTGGAGTCGGTTTCGCTCGTCAGCGATGCTGACATGATCGATCCCGCCCGCGGCACAGTGACGCTGCTGACGCTGCACGCCGCCAAGGGACTTCAGTTCACCTCGGTGGCAATCGTGGGCCTGGAGGAACACCTCCTGCCTCATGCCAGGGCTGCCGAGAGCGAGGCCGAACTGGAGGAGGAGCGGCGGCTGTGCTTTGTGGGCATCACGCGGGCCAGACGCAGGCTGCAATTGAGCCGGGCGGCGCGCCGCACCCACCGGGGTCTTGTGGAGTACACGATCGCGAGTCGCTTCCTCAGTGAACTTCCCCGTCAATCGATCGTGTATTCGGACCTCTCTGAGCCACTGCAGACCGCAGACGACGTTGGCCGGAAAACGGGCGGGTAGGATCTAGGTCGTGTCGGGTACGTTGGTCAAGGATTCGACGGCAGCCGTGCTGAAACGGTGCCATGAGCTGGGGTTTGCCCTCGCCGGCGTCGCCTCGGCCGAGCCCACACGCTGGGGCACCCAGCTTCGGCATTGGCTCGCTTTGGGCCGCCACGGGGAGATGGGCTACCTTGCGCGCCACCTGCAGCAGCGGATCGACCCCGGGCGGATGGTGCCGGGGGCGAGATCGATCATCTGCGTGGCCGACCGCTACCACGACGGGTGCTCCGAAGACGAGCCGGTCTCCGGTGGCGGGCCGCGGGGCCGGATCGCCCGCTACGCGCGTGGCGATGATTATCACAGGGTGATGAAAAAGCGACTCCACAGTTTGCGCGACGAGCTGGCGAAGGAGTACCCCGACCGGGCGTGGCGGGTGTGCGTCGACACCGCCCCCGTCCTGGAGCGCGAGCTTGCCCAACGGGCGGGATTGGGCTCGGTGGGCAAGCACACGCTCCTGATCGAGCCGGGGGTGGGAAGTTGGCTCCTCCTGGGCGAGATCATTACCTCGCTGGAGCTTGCCCCGACGCCGGCGGACGATCCCGGACCTACGGACCCCTGTGGAACCTGTACGCGCTGCATCGACGCGTGTCCCACCGACGCGATCACTCCGTGGTCGGTCGACGCCACCAGGTGCATCAGCTATCTGACGATCGAGCACCGCTCCGAGATCGACGAGGCGTTTCACGAGCTGATTGGCGAGTGGATATTCGGCTGCGACATCTGCCAGGAAGTCTGCCCGCACAACCAGCCCACGCACCGCACCGCCAGTGCCCGGACGCACGCGGCGTACGCTCCGCGACGCGACAGCTTCGAGTTGCTCAAGGTGCTCGACTGGGACGAGCAGGCCAGACGCGAGGCGTTTGGCAGGTCGGCGATGAAGCGGGCGAAGCTTCCCATGATGAAGCGCAACGCGCTTCTGGCCGCGGGCAACTGGCTTGCGCGTTTCGACGATCCGCTCCTGCGGCGTCGGATCTGTCAGATCGCCGACGACCCCGGCCAACCGGACCTCGTGCGATCGACGGCCCGATCCGTTGTCCGCCGGCTGGAAAAGGTAGGGCCGGCAGCCGAAGAAGGTGAAGATTCACCGCGGAGGGCCGCAGAGGGCCGCGGAGAAAAGAGCAGGGTTCAGGGTTCAGGGAGGGTTCAGCAGGTCGTCCCGAACCCCGAACCCCAGACCCCTGCTGACGTAGGCCCGGCTGTGGCGGCTGCCGAAAAAGGCTTAGACGCTGATAGTCGATAGCCGACAGCCCGTTTCTGGGTGGCTGTGGAGGAGTCCCGATCGCATCGGGACGACGCCACGGTTGCTCCGAAGACTCGAAGACCGGGCCTTCGCTTCGCTCAGACCCAGCCACCCAGAGAATTGCCGACTCCGGCCGATAGCCGACAGCCGTTTCTACAGCGGCCGATAGACGTAAAGTGACCCGATCCAGACCACCGCGGTATAGATGAGAAGCGCCGCCGGGATGAGCAGTGACATCGCACCGAGGATGAGCCACACCCAGCGGAGCCGGGCGCCGGTGGTCAGCAGCAGCCCGAATATGACCACCGGCACCGCGAGCAGCGGGAGCCAGCCGCGGTGATCAATCACCAGCCGTCCCAGCCACGGTATCTCCGCCTGATCGATTGCTCCGGACACCCCGAGCTTCGCCAGCCGGTCCGGAAGCAGCCAGCTGAGCCCGGCGAGGGCGGTACCAGCGAGGATCAGATAGACCCCGTGGATGGCGGCGAGCCACCTCGTGACCCCGGAGAGTCGCGGCTTGGATTCGGTTGTGGATGGCATGTCAAGAGTCGACAGCGGCTTTCGCTGACAGCTGAAAGCTGATCGCTACTCAATCGTCGCCAGAAGCTCATCAAGAGCGGCTTTGAGCGTCTCCAGCCGGCGGGCGGCTCGCCCGGTGGCCGAGACCATCTCCAGCTGGCTCTTGGCGTCTGAGTAGGCGGCCCGCGCCTGGACGAGGGCCTCATCGCGAGCGGTGGTCAATTCCTTGATCGTGGACCCGCCATCGCCGTCGGCGCCGTCGACAAATGCGGCCAGCCGCTGCAACAGGAGGAGCTGTTCGCTGAGGCCTCGACCCGCCGACAGGTGCATGTCTCCGAGATCCTGGTAGACGCCGCTGGCCTCGATTCGGGCGGTATCGGCAAGCGTGTCCTCGGTGGCGGCGGTCATCGCCGCGGCCGCTGCATTTTCCAGCGCCAACTCGGCCTGCTCATAGCGCTGCTGCAACTCGCCCGACGAGGAGGTCTCGACCTCGCTGAGAATCGTCGCGATCCGGCTGCGAAGCTCGGCCAACTGGTCGTGGGAAAGGCCCGCTTCCTGCGCGGCCGTTCGCAGCAAATCCTCGAGGCTGCGGCCGGCGTCCTCGATCATGTTGATCCGCGACTGCAGCGCTTCGACCGACCGCTGGGCCAAGGCGTGCTGCGGGAGAAGACTGTACCGCAACTGGATCTCGCGCTTGGCGATCTCGTATTCGAACCGGTCCGCCTCGCGGTCAAGCTGCACGGCCTGCTCATATGACTGACGGCCGTGCCAGGGACCCCTGTCGGCGGCTTCGCGCCGAAAGGTGTTGGCCTGCTGCCGCAGCCGTTGAACCTCTTTTTGTTCCTGCCTGTTCCTGGAGGTTAACTCCGCAATGGGGCCGTCGAGCGCGGCGATCTGCTGGCTCTGCTGCTTCAGCAGATCCTGAGCGCCACGACGCTGGGCGTCGAGCTGGACATCTTCGGGGGCGGTGTCGATCGCCTCGAGGCTCTCGGTGACCGTCTGCAGCCTTGCCGCGGCGTGGATCATGCCCCCGATCATGTTCCGGCTGCTGCGGTGGCTCGCCTCGATCCGCCCTGCCTTGTCAAGAGCGATCACCGAAAGCTTGTGATGAGCGCGGGCGATCAGCAGCGACGCTGCCGCCTGCTGGGCGCCGTTGCCATTGCTGGCGGAAGCGAGGCCGTCGATGACCTGCTCGAGCCTGCGGCGGATCGCGTCGCTCTCCTGCGGGGCGAGATCAGGCTGAATCGTCGCCACGAGCTGAAGCTGCCTGGCGGCGGAGACAAGTTCCTCATGCACGACATCCCGCCGCGCGGCATTCGCATCCTGGCAGCCGCCGGCAAGGGACATGGCGGCGAGACCCCCAATCATGAGCGCCAGAAGTCGGTGGAAGGTTTTCATCGGTCGTTTGCCCCTTGCTCCGGACCACCAGTATAGAGGCCAGGGTGGCTCGTCGGATAGGGTTCGAGCGGCTTGAGATGGCGGTTGCGGCGGGTTCGGGGCTTTGTCACCCGCCGGGGCGGTCCCCGGTCCCCGGCGGTGGTGTCGGGGCGACCTCCTCGGCGGGCCCCGTTGGTGGCTGGTACACCACAGGGTACTCCGGTCGCGGCTGCATCATCGCCTCGATCCAGTTGACGGTATGACTCAGCATCCGGCTGGTGGCCCGGGTGAAGATGGGTTTCCATCCCTTGACGGTGGGATGGGGCTTGTCGGCGCGGTTGGCGGGCAGGCCGTACTGGATGATCAGCGAGCTCTCGGGGTTGTCGTAGTTGATAAGCGGCCAGGCGCGATCCAGGTCCAGCCGCTGGAGCGTCAGGAGGTTTGAATATCGGACCCGCTCGTCCTTGTAGTGGCGGCGGTAGAGACGGAACCGACCCGCGTCGGGGCCACCGTGGCAGCGGCTGGTCGCGCATCGGTTGATGAGCCAGGCATCATGGACTCGGCGGCGGAACATGTTGAGCCCCCAGGGCTCGCTGAGGACCTTGACCTGCGGGTAGAGATCCCTGGCCCTCAGCTCGAACATGAGCCGGACGATCTCGATCGGCTCAGCGCGGAACATCGCCGTCCGCGCCTCTTCCGAGTCGGGTATCAGCGTGCTGCTCCTGTAGTTCCGGATCAGGTCGCGGATCGTCTCGGGGCTGACGGCGACTTTGGGAGGGCGGTCGAAGTCGATCTCATAGACGCGGATGAGGTTGACGTCGGCCCGGCTGAGAATCCCATCGGGAAGGCCTCGCTCGTTTCCGTCGGGCCTCGTGGTGGCGCGCTGGGGTTCCAAAGGCGCGTCGTCGGGTCGGGTGGCCAGGGCGAGCTGGGCGTCGACGATCTTCAGCAACTGGGTCGCATCTGGTAGCTGCGCATATGCAAGAAGCTCCCGAAGCTCGGCTCGGGCCAGCTCATATCGGCGCTCCTTCAGCAGCCACCTGCACAGGTCCAGATGCGCATCGGGCATGTTGGGCTTGAGCGTCGCCTTGTACTGCGCGTAGAACTCTTCGAAGGTCGGCTCCAGGACGACATAGTCCACGCTCCGACGAACGAGCTTGGTGCGGATGCCTTCGATCTCGATCAGAACGTGGTCAAAAGTATCCTCGATGATGACCCCTTTGCGCCGCTGGCCGTTTCGAAGGATTACCGTCCCCTCCTGACCGGGCATCGGATCGCGGAGCCGGACGATCTTCAGCAGACGCGACTTGGGGAAGCTCTCGACCTTTTCATCGAGGGTGCGGATGACGATGACATCGTCGTTCTCAAGCTCGATGAAGCCCTTGACCTCGCGGTCACGGCTGACCCGGACGATCACGCGGGCGGCGGGTAGATCGGGGGGGCTCGACGTGGGCGGGTCCTGCGGGCCGCCCATGAGGCCCAGCGCGACAAAGAGCACACCGGCGTGGCGGAGGCTGCGCATGGCGGATCATAGGGTGGGGTTCAGGATACAGGAGTCACGATGCGGCTTGTCCGGGGAAATGCTACTTCAGCCGTGCCATTTGCCCGACAAGAAGAGCAGGTTCCTGACCCCTTGGAGGAAAGGCGCGCCATGGACTGGCAGATGTTCCGGGACCGGAAGCACGGCACCTGGATCGCTCTGATGCTGGCATTGGTGTGTGCGCTGGATGGTTGTGCGTCGAAGCGCGCAGCGGGTCTGATTGAGGGGCTCGGGACCTACACCTTCGACGGTGGGCTCCAGCTGAGCGTAACCACGCGCGGCATGTCGCTGATGCAGTATGAGATGAGGCAGGGTTCCAGCGGACCGGTGCTCTTGAGGGATGTGTGCGGGCGCGACGTGAGCCGCTGGTTCCTCTACTTCGACAACCAGCGGCGACTCTGGGCACACAGCGATGATACCGGGACGGTGGTGTGGATTCGCTCTGCGTCGGGCAGGTTTACCAAGCATCAGCTGACCAGGCGCAGCCGCCTGGTGGGGGACGTCCCGGCGGCGGTCCGCCGGAAGCTGCCCCGCGCCGCGCGGCAATCCCTGGGGCTGGTCGTGGCTGAGAGGGCGGATCGGTAGGATCTCCCGCGGCCCTTCGGACCGGGGGGAACATTGTCGACCGACGGCGGGTTGATAGCGGCGTGACGATCGCGATGCTGCTCCTGGCGGTCCTGTGGCTGAGCTACGCCAACGGGTCCAACGACAACTTCAAGGCGGTGGCGACGATCTACGGGTCGTCGACGCTGAGCTACCGCGCCGCCCTGGTCCTGGCGACGGCGGTGCAGCTTGCCGGGTCGGTGGCCTCGATCTTCCTCGCGGGGATGCTGCTCGAGGCCTTTAGCGGTCGGTGGCTCCTTGCCGACACCGTCGTTGCCGATGAGCGATTCCTGCTTGCAGTCGGTGCGGCCGCCGCGGCCACGGTGCTGCTGGCGACCCGGTTGGGGATGCCGGTCTCGACCACGCACGCCTTGATCGGCGGCCTCGTGGGAGCGAGCCTGGCGTTCTTTCCCGCAGAGATTCGCTGGTCGGGGCTCGGCGACAGGTTTCTGGTGCCGCTTCTTGTCGTTCCTGTGCTGGCCACCGCCGGCGCCGCGATCATCTACCCGGCGGCCAGAGGCGCTCGTCGGCGACTTGGTGTCAACGAGGTGACTTGCCTGTGTGTCGGTGAGGAGTATGAGCCCGTGCAGGTCGGCACGGACGGGGCGATGGTCGTCGCCCGAACCGGGTTACGGCTGACCGCGGCGCAGGCCGTGCAATGCCGCCGCCTCTACGCCGGTCGCGTGGTGGGCGTATCCGCACAACGGGTCGTCGACGGCCTGCACCTTGTTTCCGGAGCGGCCCTGGGCTTCGCCCGCGGGCTCAACGACACGCCCAAGATCCTCGCCCTGCTCGTGGCCGCACGGTGGTCGGGTCTCGATCTCCGCAGCGGGCTCGGGCTGGTTGCCGTGGCGATGGCGCTGGGAGGCGTGCTGGGCTCGCGACGGATCGCCGCAACGCTTGGCAAGCGGATCACCGAGATGAATCGTGGGCAGGGGCTCGTGGCCAACGTCGTGGCCAGTGTGCTGGTGATCTGCGCGTCGGTGATGGGCACGCCCGTCTCGACCACCCATGTCTCAACGGGGGCGATCTTCGGCATCGGTTTGTGGACGGGCCGGGCGCACTTCAACGTGGTGGCGCAGATCATCGCAGCATGGGTGGCCACCGGTCCCCTGGCGCTGCTGCTGGGGTATGCCGCGGGCACGGCTCTTTTGATCACGTGAAAGATGCCGAACACACGCTTTCGTCGTTGACCCTGTGCTGACCTCTCGCTCGTCGCGCTAGCCCGAGGATTCCCTGCGTACGAATCGCACCCGGAGATCCCCTGTGGACCGGATCCAGTGTCGCAGGATAACGATCCAGAGAATGGTCATGCCCAGCATCTCCAGGGATTCCTCGATGGACTTCGAGAAGTGGCGCAACACCTGATAGGGGGTGCGGTAGCCCTTGGTCGAAAGACCGTCCAGCTCAAGGCGATCGGAGAGCAGGGTATAGAGATTCCAGCGATGAGCTGGATCCAATCCCTCAACGAAATCCAGACCCACCGCCAGCACAAAGCAGGCCAGCGCGACGGCCACCAGGATTTTCGCGCGCAGCTCGTCCAACTCGCGCCAGAGAAACACCAGAGTGAAGAGACCCAGCGCGCCGAACAGCGGTACGAACAAGATCTGCCAGGTGTAGCTTGGAAAGATCTCCAGCATCGCGGGGCCCCAGGACTCGTCGGGGGCATCCCGGTTGGACGCGTCAAATGCGCTCCCCAGGCGTTCATGCAGAGAGGCACCATCGTCGACGGCCATGTACGTAATGAAGAGTGCCAGGACGAGCCACCCAATTCTCCTCCATTTGGATCCACCCTGCTGCTTGACGGTGACGAAGGTCAGCCAAAGCGTCAACGCCACCATGACGGTTTGGGTGACCCCGAACCATGCGGCCAGTCCATTTTCCTTTGCGGTATTGAACAAACGCCGGATCGCCCCGGTATCAGCCAGTCTCAGGTAATTGATAAAGAAGTCCAGGAGAAAGAACGAAACATTCGCCACCACGCAGAAGACGAAGATATTTCGTACCACGCGACGGGGGTCAAAGGTGAGTTGGACAGTGGCCGGAGGATGATCGGCCCACGGGTGGATGGGGTCTTGCTGCTCTTGCTTCTTATCATCCGAAGAGGTCATTTCGTATTGTTGGCGATACTGGACCTTGACGGCCAATACCGGGAGAATACCCAACGCTCATGTCGGGAGCCACGGCGGTCACGATCGGTCATTTTGACGGTGTGCATCGGGGGCACGTCAAGCTCCTGGATACAGCCCGCCGGGCGGTGGGCGACGGCGGGCGGGTGCTGGCCCTGACCTTTGAGAGCCATCCGCTGAGCGTGCTGCGTCCTGAGGCCGCCCCGAAGCCTCTGTCGGGCCTTGAGCAGCGTCGCCGGTGGCTGTTGAAAGCGGGCGCGTCCGAGGTGGTGGTACTTCCCACGGCCGCCGACTTTCTCAGCCAGACTCCCGAATCCTTTCTGGGGTGGCTTGTCGCCGAGCATCGGCCCGATTTCATCGTGGAAGGGAACGATTTTCGATTCGGTCGCCACCGCCTCGGCTCCACCGCGATGCTGAGGGAGTTCGGGTCCAAGTATGGCTATGAAACCATCATCATCGAGGACGTCATCGTCCCCCTGACCGACTGTTCCGAGGTCCGGGTACGCAGCTCACTGATCCGGTGGTTGGTCGCCCAGGGGCGCGTCCGTGACGCCAGGCTGTTGCTGGGCCGGCGGTATGAGATCTGCGGTGAGGTGGTTTCGGGTGCCGGCCGCGGCGGGCGCGACCTTGGCGTCCGGACCGCCAACCTCGCACCCTCCGATCATCTGCTGCCCGCCGACGGGGTCTATACGGGCAGGGCCACCACCGACGATGGCACCGGCTACCGCGCCGCCATCAGCGTGGGGACCAAGCCCACTTTTGGCGAGCATCCGCGAGTCTGCGAAGCGCACCTTATCGGCTTTGACGACGGCGGCAGCCGGTACGGCTGGACGATTCGGCTGGAGTTTGACGACTGGCTCCGCGATCAACTTCCTTTTGGAAACGTGGAGCAGTTGATCGATCAGCTTCGGCGTGATATTGACAGGGTGAGGTCCTGCTCGGCGGGGTGAATCGATGACGGCGTACCGCTCAAACGCAACGGCTCCGGAGATTGCCGGGAGGATCCAGGCCGCCCGCCGCATCCTGCTGACGACCCATGTCAGGCCCGACGGTGACGGGATGGGTGCGGCGCTTGCGCTTTGGCGTGCCATGGAGGCCCGTGGCGGCACGGGGCCCTCAGCCGACATCTACCTGATGGGGCCGGTGGAGCCGCGGCTCGAAGTGATCGCCGGTTCGACGCCATATAGGCTCGTCGAGGCCGAGCCGCCGGGTGACGGCTATGACCTGGCGGTGGTCCTGGATACTGGATCCTGGGCGCAGCTGCAACCGCTGGCCGAGTGGCTGCGGCCCCGTCAGAAGAACATTGTCGGTGTCGACCATCATTCCAAGGGCGACGATGTCGCCGCCGTGCGGATCGTCGATACCACGGCGGCCTCCACGACGCAGCTTCTGGTGCCGATTCTGGACGCGATGGGGTGCCCGATCACCGGCGGCGCCGGCAGCGTGGCGGAGGCCCTTTTTGTCGGGCTGGCCACCGACACCGGCTGGTTTCGATTCTCAAGCGCCAACGCCAAGGCCTTCCGGCTCGCCGCTCGGCTCATCGAACTCGGTGTGGACAAGACCCACCTTTACCAGACCATCGAGGAGACATTCCGAGTTCAGCGGCTGGCTCTGCAAGCATGTGCACTGGCGTCACTTGAGTATGCCCACGACGGCGCGGTGGCGATCATGTCGCTGAGACCCTCTGATTTCCAGGCCACGGGCGGCTCCGCAGAGGATCTCTCGGAGCTCGTCAACATGCCGATGGCGGTCCGTCGCGTGCAGGTTTCCGTCCTTCTGGCCGAGACCCTGTCCAACCGGACGAAGATCAGCTTTCGCTCAAAACCCCGGACGCCGGGGCTCGACGGCGGGCCGACCATTGACATGAACGTACTGGCCCAGCACTTCGGCGGCGGCGGCCACGTTCACGCGGCGGGCGCCCACGTGAACACGGACGTGGATCGCGCCCGCGACGCAGTATTTGCCGCGATAGAAAAGGTCGGGGCGGCCGTGCCGGCCAAAGAGTCCTAGCCCGGTTTTTACTTGGCCAGTTTCGCGCTCAGAAGAACTCGCCGCAGAGGGCCGCAGAGAAAAGGGCAGGGTTCGAGGTTCAGGGTTCAGAGGGACAGCAGATCGTCCCGACCCCCGAACCCCGACCCCCGAACCCCCGCTGACGCGGGCCGGCTTTGGCCGCCGCGCGGAGTCACGGTTCCTCTTGTGTACGCCGGCCTCTTGGGGCTTCCTCCGTGGTCGGCGTCAGGCTGGAGACGTCGACGGTCATCTGGAACTCGGCGAACGGTCCGATGAATCGGGGGTTATCGAACGCCCCCGTCGTGTGCCGGTCGAGGTTGATGGTCACGTGCGGCCTTACGACACCTCTGAGTACGAGCACCTCCAGTTGGTCGCGTTCGGCCAGAACTCTGAGCCGCCGCAGGAGGTTGCTTGACGCCACGACCTGAAACGGGTCTCCGAGGTGTAGGTCCGTCTTGGGGTCCACCGCCTGAAGCTCGAGCCGGTGCTTTTGAGACCTGGGCCGCGGTCTCACGATGCGTACATGCCACAGGATCTGCGACTTCAGCTCGCGGTTCACACGTCTGGCCCACCGCTCGAGACCGCGGACGTAGACGATCCGCTTTCGATCGCCCGCCTCGCCGATGACGAGGTCCTCGGTTGCCTCCCGGTAGCTGTCCTTTAGGGCGTCCAGCAGTGCCCGGGGACTGGCGTTGGGAATC
>JADFKZ010000027.1 GCA_022564665.1 Planctomycetota bacterium
TTTGCAGAGCCTGCTGAGGATCGTTACCAGCTTCCAGGCGACGCGCGAGTGAGGTTATGACAGATCTTGCCAGAGGGATGTCGCCGCACATTGCGACTGCCGCCCTGCCAAGGTTTATGAGTTTTAGCGCGCCCTCGGAGACCACGCGCCGCGGTTCGGAGACGTTGCTCTCGCCGAAGCTCGTCCTTGCTCCCTGGCTGTCTTCCGAGGGGGATTCCGACAACGGGCGGTCAACAGTGACGGCAGTGTCTGATGCCAAGTACGCAGTTGAACCGAATCTCCATCCGACGATGTACGTCATTCAGCGACCTTCCGTCCGATGTGCAGTTTGGTGGGGTGCAATCCTCCCAAGACCAGGCCGTCGACGCCATTGATATCGGGCGGCACCCGATAGGCACCATATCTATCTCAGAGGTGAATACCCCGTAGGGGATTCGAACCCCTGTTACCGGCATGAGAAGCCGGCGTCCTGGGCCTCTAGACGAACGGGGCGATGAAGTTCACGTAGACAAAGCCGCCTGAAGCCTAAGGGCTGGGTCCATGCGGTCAAGCCAGCCGGACCGGCGACGAACCATGTGTGCCGCAACGGGGTAGCCGGCATCGGGGCTCGAACCCCAGTGCGGTTGATTCTCCCTGGCCAGACCGTAGCATGGCACGAACGGCACTTTTCTCCGGCGGCGCGGAAGCACCGCGGATGGAGGTTTTTCGATGCTCCCAAAGGCACCCCCGAGGTCGGGGCAGCTCGGCTTCGTCTATGTGCCTCCCTACCGCATCCAAGGCATCAGCGTCGCCGGCGAGCAGACCGTCGTCCAGATCCCCGAGCTGGATATATCCTTCGACATCGGGCTCTGCCCCCGGATCGCCCTCAGCTCCAATTACATCGCCCTGAGCCACGGCCACATGGATCACGTCGCCGGGCTTCCCTATTACTTCAGCCAGAGAATGTTTCAACGCATCGGGCCCGGCACCTGCGTATGCCACCCGGACCTGGCAGAGCCCCTGCGGGCGATGATGCTCAGCTGGACTGGCCTGGAAGGCCAGCGAACGCAATTCGAGATCATCCCCATGCCGCCCGATGAGCAGATCGAGATCAAGAACAATATCTTTTTGCGGGGAATCGAGGTCAGCCACGCCGTGGGCGCGATGGGCTACGCCATCGTCGAGCGCCGAAGCAAGCTCAAGACCGAGTACTTCGACCTTCCCCAGGAACGGCTGCGGGCCCTCAAGAGCTCCGGCGTCGAGATAACCCGTTCGCTGGAGATCCCGCTCGTCGCCTACACCGGCGACACGGAGCTTGGCCCGTACCTTTTCCGGGACGAGTTCGCGAACGCGAAAATCGTCATCTGCGAGTGTACGTTCTTCGAACCGGACCACAAGACGCGGGCCCGCGTTGGAAAACACCTGCATGTCACGGACCTCATCAAGCTTTTGGGCGTGTGGCAGGCAGATGCCATCATCCTCGTCCACCTCTCGCGGCGCACAAACCTCGCCGCCGCCCGCGAGCTGCTGGTATCGGTGCTCGGCGAGGAGCAGGCCCAGAGAGTTCATTTTTTGATGGACCATCGCGAAAACCGCCAACGCTACGAACAGCAAGAGCTTGAGTTGACTGCCTAACAACCTCGGCGCTTGCGTGTCCCGCGAAAGTTGCGCCGCCGGGTTGACTTGCACTTGACACCCAATTACATTCTGCCTGCGGATGGATGAAGCCCATTCGCGACGGTTGAGTGGGAACGACCGGACAGCAACGGGGTACTGGAGCAGCAGGACATTCTCTGGCGGCCGGTGGGACCTACCTGCGCCGCCGCGACAAAAAGAAAGCCTGGCAGTTCCGCGGGAGGTATGAACGATGGGGCACGTGAGCCCACACGTCCGTGACGGTATCCTTGCGCACCTCAGAAGCACTCATCCCAGCATGTGCAGACGCTGGTTCGATGACATCGAGCCCCTTGAGCTCTCTGGGGGCACGCTGAAGTTGCTGGTGAAGGAGGCGGTCCAGCTCAAGTACCTCAAACGCCACTGCCGCAAGGAGTTCACGGAAGCCATCCAGGCGGTTCTGGGGATGCTCGTCGCCGTCCAGTTCGTCGGGCAGCGTGAGGCCGACACGCTGCGGAGGCAACGGGCAGACACGTCCCCAGACAGCCAGCCGTCGGAACAGCCGGCGCGCCCAGCGGGAACCGCTGATCCATCGGACGACCTCGGCGAGGGGATCGTCATCAGCCCCGACCACTGCTTTGAGAACTTCCTCGTGGGTCCCAGCAACCGCCTCGCACACGCCGCCGCCATCGCTGTGGCCCAGAAACCCGCCTGCACCTACAACCCCCTCTTCATCCACGGCGGTGTCGGCCTGGGCAAGACCCACCTCCTTCAGGCGATCTGCCAGGCGGCCGTTCGCCACCAGCCAGACCTCACCATCCACTACACCTGCTGCAACGACTTCGTCAACCAGTTCCACGACGCCGTACAGGCCGGCAAGATGAAGAGCTTCCGCCACCGGTTCCGCAGCGTCGACATGCTGTTGATCGATGACATCCATGACCTGAGCCACCGGGAACGGACCCAGGAGGAGTTCTTCCACTCCTTCAACAGCCTCACCCAGGCCGGAAAGCAGATCGTCCTGAGCTCCGACGCGGCACCGGACGAGATACCCAATCTGGAGGAGCGGCTCAGCAGTCGCTTCAACTGCGGGCTGGTGGCCGAGATCCAAAAGCCTGACTTCGAGACCCGCGTGGCCATTGTCAAGAACAAGGCCGCGCTCCGGGCCATCGCGATCGCCGACGACGTCGCCAGCTTCCTCGCCTCGAAGATCAACACCAATATCCGCGATCTGGAAGGCGCCATCACCAAGATGCAGGGCCTCGCGGTCGCACACAACGCCGCAATGGACCTTCAGCTCGCCAAGAGGGCCGTGGGCGATCACCAGGCCGACATCCATCCCCCAACCATCCAGGAGATCGTCGATACCGTCACCACCTACTACGGGGTCAAGCTCAGCGATCTGCTCTCACGACGGCGACACCGCTCAATCGTGCTTCCCCGACACGTCTGCATGTGGCTCGCCCGCAAGCACACCCGCTTCAGCCTCGAGGAGATCGGCGGCTATTTTGGCGGCCGTGACCACACAACCGTCATACACGCGGTTTGCTCCATAGACCAGAAATGCAGCGTTGACACCACCGTCGCCCACGACGTGGGAACCGTCGAAAAGCAGGTGCTCGCCAGACCGGGCAACCATGCCCCCACGACAGTTCCAGCCGCCCAGAGCCAGCACTGATTGCGCCAAATCGCAGCAGCCAGAGCAGGTGTGAGGCTGCTACGGAGCGCTCGAAACAGCTCCAAGAGCCGCGAACAGAACGATCCCTGGCTTCCAGCGGCTCCAAGGCCGTAACCGTCTGTTTCCACAAACACTCCACAGACGCCAAGGGAGTGGAAAACCAGCCGATTAGCGCCGCTGGATGTCCCCACAACACCGCGCTGCACCGTCAAGAGGAACCGCCAGGATGACCGCTTTGGCCCAGGACTAACGTTCAAACACCACCACCGTCAGCCATCAGACAGGCTTCTACCAGCGGCACCTCCATGTATACCCTCGCGCCGCGGACGCTTACAGCCTTGAATACCCGTTATCCACAAACCGACAGGGCCTCTTACTGGTAGGAGTAGATTCTTATATCCAACTAAGGATCAGAGCGCCGGCGTCTCTGGCACGACCCGCAGAAGACGGTTGACCGCTGGGCGATGCGGATCGACTCCAGCGGGCGGCTGCAGCAGTGGCAGGGCAGGCCGGCGCGACCGTAGACACGGTGCCGTGACGCGAAACGGCCCGGCTGCCCGGTGGCGTCACGGTAGTCGCGGATGGTGGAGCCGCCGGCACGCAGAGCTTGGGTGAGCACCCGAGGAATGGCGGATCCAAGCGCCCGCCGCTGGGCGGGGCCCAGACCTGCTGCTGTGGACAGGGGGTGGATCCGAGCGGCAAAGAGGATCTCGTCGGCATAGATGTTGCCGATCCCGGCAATGACCCGCTGGTCAAGAAGAACCGCCTTGATCGCCCGCCTCGTCCGCTTGAGTCGCTCGGCGAGTGTTGAGGGGTCGACCGAAAGCGCGTCAGGGCCAAGGCGCGACCAACGGCTGTGGCGCAGCTCGGACAGTGACCCGAACACCCACAGACCCCCGAAGCGACGCGGGTCGCGGAATACGAGACGCCCGCGGCCCGCGGGCGATGTGATCTGCCAGGTGCAGTGGACATGATCCAGCCGGCTCAAACGCCGACGCCACGCCCAATAGAACAGCTGGCCCGACATGCCCAGGTGCACGCAGAGGCTCGGGCCGTCCCGCGTAATGATGGCGAGCTCCTTCCCGTGGCGATCGAGACGGCGGATGGTCTGGCCGGCCAACAACCTCCGGCCGCTGATTCGCGTGGTGCCGGAGCTTTGGTCGATGTTGCGTACGATCTGGGGTCGGTTCAGAGCGACCCGTCCGATGACCGCGCCGACGAGCAGCGGCTCCAGGGAGCGTTTGAGGTTTGCGATCTCCGGCAACTCAGGCACTCCGCAAGAATATACTCACCGTGGAGGTGTATCGATGCCCGACCCCTTGAAGGCGAAGCCGGCGGCTGCGGTGGAGGATCCTGAAGCCGCCGCGCGCGAGATCAAGCAGGCCTATGACCACATCGCCGGCGAAGTACACAAGGTGATCGTGGGCCAGGATGAGGTGCTCGGTGAACTGCTGCTGACGATCCTGTGTGGGGGCCATGCCCTGGTCGTCGGGGTGCCGGGTTTGGCCAAGACCTTGCTGATCTCGACAATCGCCCGGACTCTGAGCCTGGGGTTCTCGCGTATCCAGTTCACCCCGGACCTCATGCCGTCGGACATGACAGGAACCGAGGTTATCGAGGAGGACCGCACCTCGGGCACTCGGGAGCTGCGGTTCGTCAAAGGGCCGATCTTTTCCAACGTGATCCTCGCCGACGAGATCAACCGAACGCCGCCCAAGACGCAGGCGGCGCTTCTGGAGGCGATGCAGGAGCGGCAGGTGACCGCCGGCGGCGTGCGTCACCCGTTGCCGAAGCCCTTCTTTGTGCTGGCTACACAGAATCCGATCGAACAGGAGGGCACTTATCCGCTGCCGGAGGCGCAGCTCGATCGGTTTATGTTCAACATCAAGATCGACTATCCAACCGAGGACCAGGAGGTGCAGATCGTCAAGCGCACCACCGCGCTTGAAGAGCAGCTGGTGGAGCCT
Source organism: Planctomycetota bacterium (assembly GCA_022564665.1). GTDB lineage: Bacteria > Planctomycetota > Phycisphaerae > Phycisphaerales > SM1A02 > JADFKZ01. Next base: position 5,239 of record JADFKZ010000027.1, read on the forward strand.
CTGCTGACGGGTGAGGAGGTCCTGCGTATCCAGAGTCTCGTCCGGCAGGTGCCGGTGGCGGACCACGTGGTGCGGTATATCCTGCGGCTGGTCCGCGCGACCAGGGTTCGCGAGGGGACTAAGAAGCCGACGGTGGTCGAGAACTACGTCACCTGGGGAGCCGGCCCGCGGGCAAGCCAGTTCATCACGCTGGCCGCAAAGGCCAAAGCGATTCTCTCCGGTGCGACCCACGTGATGCCCGAGCACGTGCGCGCGGTCGCGCTGCCGGTGATGCGGCACCGCATCATCACCAACTTCAACGCCGAGGCGGACGGCGTGACCACCGACGACATCGTCAAGGATCTTCTGGATCGGATCCAGGTGGACGCTTCCGACACCGCCACCGAGCAACAGCTGGACGCCGTTGTGCGGTCGTAAGGCGGACAAAGCATCATTCCAGAGGCGCCATGGCCGAGGCCACATACGTTCGAGCCCAGGAGTACCTCGCCCCCGAGACGCTCGTGCAGCTGGCGCCCTTCGAGCTGAGGGCGAAGATGATCGTGGAGGGGGTGATGAGCGGGATGCACCGCTCGCCCTACCAGGGCATGGCGGTCGAGTTCGCCGAGCATCGGCAATACGTGCCCGGTGACGATCTAAAGCACCTGGATTGGAAGGTCTACGGCCGCACGGACAAGCTCTACATCAAGCAGTACCAGCAGGAGACGACCCTGGACGTGATCCCGCTGGTGGATGCGTCCGCGTCCATGAGCTATGGATCTCTGGAGGTCAAAAGCGGCTGGGGCGGCACGCCGGCAAGCCGACGGCGAAACATCTGGACGAAGTTCGACCACGCGACCGCGGTGGCCGCCGCGATCGCCTACCTCAGCCTTCACAACCAGGATCGCGTGGGGCTGGCGGTCTTCGCCGACGAGCTGGGGACGGTCGTCAGCCGCAGCGGGGCCCGCGCCCAGTGGCGTCGGGTCGTCAATGCCCTCAGCGGCGAGCCGGTCAAGGCAAAGACGAACCTGGCCAAGATCAGCGACCAGGTGATCTCAAAGATCGGGAACCGCGCGTTGTTCGTAATCATCTCCGACCTCTTCGACGATTTGGAATCAATCCGCCAGTCGCTGGCGCGGTTCCGCCACCGCCGCCACGACGTCATCCTGCTCCAGACACTCGATCGTCAGGAGCTGCGGTTCACCTTCTCCCAGCCGGCGCCCTTCCTTGGGCTTGAGGGAGAGGGCAGGTTGAGGATCGATCCGCGCATGCTGAGGCAGGGCTACCTGGAGGCGTTGCGCCGTCATACCGATGAGGTGGCCAGGCTTGCGCTTGAGTTTGGCTTTGACTACCACCGGCTCGATACCCACGAGTCGGTGGCGCCCGCCCTGACCTATCTGCTCGCCCGGCGAAACGCGCAGATCAAGAGGAGTAAGGCGGGATGAGCGTCGTCACCATCGGACTGCTCGTTGCCGGCGCTGCCTCCGTCAGCGTGCCCATCCTCATCCATCTGTTGAGCAGGCACCGGCGGCGGCCGATCGAGTGGGCGGCGATGCGTTTCTTGTTCGAGGCGCTTCGGAAATACCGCTGGCGGGTTCGGATGGAGCAACTGCTTCTGCTGGCGGTTCGGTGCCTGATCCTGCTTGTGCTCGGGGCGGCGCTGGCCCGACCCATCCTCAACGCCGCAGGCGTTGGGTCGACCGGCGGGCTGCGGGTGGTGCTGCTTATCATCGACAACGGGATGACCTCCGCGGCGCGGGTCGAGGTCGCAGGCGAGCTCACACCCGAGCTCACCGAGTCGATCGCCCAGGCGGTCGAGCTGGTCGGGTCGCTTGGGCGTGGTGATCTCGTCGGTCTGGTCACGGCGGCCAGACCCGCGCGGGGGCTGTTGGTCCCGCCCTCGGCGGATCGTTCGGCGGTCATCGACCTCCTGGAGTCGATCGAGCCCGCCGAGAGCCCCACCGATCTGCCCGGGGCGCTTGGGGTGGTCCAATCGGTGCTCAAGGATCTCCCGCCCGACCGTGTCAACACGCTGGTCTATCTCTTTAGCGGCTTCCGCCGCGGCGCGGCGTCGCTGGAGGTTCCGCTGCCGGGTGTCCTTGTCGATCTCGCCGAGCGGACGACGCTGCTGGCGTCACCGGCGGCGCAGCATCCGATTCTCAACATCCAGGTCGCCGGCCTCACACCGCTTCGCGGGCTCATTCTGCCCCAGAGGGGCCGCGGGCAGGCCTCCAGCGCGCAGATCACAGTGTCCCTTGCGCGGTTCGGCGCGCCCCTTGATCGCGGCGTGACGCGCGTGCGGCTGGTCGGGGCGGATCTGGGCCATGTGGAGCCCAAGGTCATCCAGTGGGAGCCGGGCCAGCAGGAGACGACCGTGGATTTCCTGCTGAGCTTCTCGGGCCGGGGCAAGAAGGCGCTGCCGGTGACGGCGGTCATCGAGGAGGACGCGCTTACGGCTGACAATCAACGGCACATCGTTCTTGCTGCCCGCGAAAAAGTTCGCGTGCTCCTGGTCGACCGTCGCAGCTTCGGGGCTGAGCCCGGGATCGAGCAGCTTGGCGCTGGTGCGTGGATTCACCGCGCCCTTGTGCCGACCGACCAGAGCCCGATGGATGTCATCGAGGTCGACCCGGCGGCGCTGGAACCCCTTGACCTCAGGGGCGCCGACGGGGTGATCCTCGTCCGACCCGACCTGCTGGCCCAAGACGGCTGGTTGGTGCTGCGGAAGTTCGTGGATGGGGGCGGGCTGCTTTTGGTCGTTCCTCCAGGCCAAAGCAACATCCACCAGTGGACAGACCGCCTCAACGAGACCTTTGCCCTGCCGTGGCACATCGAGTTGGAGGTCGTCGAGCCCGCAGAGGGTCTGGCTCTTGCGCCAAAGCAACCCGCATCGGAGCTTCTGCGTTTTCTCTCCGGCGAGCTTGAAGGGCTCACGCGACCGGTGCTGGCGTACCGCGTCCTGCCGGTCGATGGGAAGCGAACGCAGGCGCAGCGGATCCTGAACTTCGCCGATGGCTCGGCGTTGCTTATCGCCGGAAGCCCGCGCCAGATCGACGCGGACCCGGACACCGCCGGCGTCCCCAGGGGTCTGGTCCTGTACCTTGCCGTGAGCCCCGAGCTGTCGTGGAGCAACCTGCCCGCCAAGCCTTTGATGGTGCCGCTTTTTCACGAGCTTCTGCGGCAGGGCATCGGGATGATCCGGACCTCGAGGCTCTACACGGTTGGCCATCAGCCTCGTCTGGGGCTGGGGCCCGCGGCGGCGAGCCTGCTGGGACCCGATGGGCGCCGGGTCCAGATCGACGCGACGGGTCGGGCGCGTGAGCCGCTTGGGCGCGCCGGGCTCTGGAGGGTCCTGGATCAGGCCGATCAGACGCTGGGGGCGGTCGCGGTCAACGTCGAGCCCGACGCGGGGCGGACCGACCCCCAGCCGCAGGCCGCGGTGACGCAATGGCTGGGGACATCGGGGCCGTGGGAGGTCTTTGATCCCGCCGACCCCGCCTCCGCTCTCAAGACCGCCCAGACCGGATCGCCGCTCGCCGGTCTGTTGCTTCTGGTGGTTGCGGCGCTCGTCGCGCTGGAGACCGCCCTGGCCCGCTTCTCCAGCCACGCCACGCGTCCCGCACGGCAACGCTTCGCAACCGGGGTGGTGCCGCCGGTTACCGGAGGGGCGGCCCCGATCGGGGGCGGGTAGAGCCAAGACCAAAGCTGCCGAATAAAGCCCGATGATGAACGACCCACTTGTCAGATGGCTGCTTAATCTTCAGGTCATCCCTCCGGATGCCCAGGGCGTGCGATTCGGCTGGGAGCACCCCTGGCCCGCCTGGGTGTGGGTTGCCTTGGTCATGGTCGCCTCCGGAGTCGCTTTCTGGAGCTACGCCCGCCTGCTCGCTCCCGGTCGGGGCCGGGCGATCCTGGCGGGGGTGCGGTTCGCCCTGGTTGTGCTGATCCTGGTTCTGATCAGTGGGCCGGTCCTGAAGCTCCCCCAGGAGACCGTCGAGCAGGACTGGCTGCTGGTGCTTCTGGACCGAAGCGCCTCGATGCGCATCGCCGATGTTCAGGGACCCGGGGGGCGCCTGAGCCGTGACGAGCAAATGCGAACGCTGCTCAGCGAGCACGCCCCGATGTGGCGGCGGCTCGCCGAGATGAAGCACGTGGAGTGGCTGGGGTTCCACGACGGAGCGTTTGGACTCACGCCCACCCCCCCCACCCCCTCCGGCGCCGACGATCGGCCATCGCAGACATTGCCCGTTGTGCTTGCAGAGCCGGCGGGGGGGCAGACCCGCCTCGACGCCGCCCTGGCGCAGGCGTTGCGGCGGGCCGCGGCGCGGGCGGTCAGCGGGATCGTCCTGTTCACCGATGGTCGGACGACCGATCCGCCAAGCCGGGCCCTTGTCCGCCGGTTGAGGAGCGAGAAGGTCGGTGTGTACACCGTGGGGTTGGGATCGACCGTGCCGGTGGGTGATCTGGCCATACGGCGGGTCGAAGCGCCGCGGAGGGCGTTCGTCAGGGACCAGGTGCCCGTTGTCGTCGAGCTGGACCAGCTCGTCGCGGGCGCGGGGGAACACGGGGCGGTGGTCAGGTTGATCGACGAAGCGAGCGGCGTCGAGCTCGATAGCCTCGAGGTTGGCGCGGTGGGCCAGGGCACCGTGGTCACGCTGACGGCGGAGCCGGTTCTCGCCGGCGAGGCGACGTGGCGGGTCATGGTCGAGACCGACCGGCCCGACCTCGTCCAGGAGAACAACACTGTTGCCTTTGTCATCCAGCTCATTGACCGTCCCCTGCGCGTGCTCTACGTCGAGGGGTACCCGAGGTGGGAGTATCGCTACCTCAAGAACCTGCTGGTTCGCGAGAAATCGATCGACAGCTCGGTGATGCTCATCTCCGCCGATCGGGACTTCGCCCAGGAAGGCAACCAGCCGATCACGCGCCTGCCGCGGTCGCCCGAGGAGTTTGCACCCTTTGATGTGATTGTGGTGGGCGACGTGCCGGGTACGTTTTTCAGCCCGCAACAGTTGGAGATGATTCGTCACCATGTGGGTCAGCGCGGGGCGGGGCTGCTGTTCATCGGCGGCGAGCGGTACATGCCCCGCACCTACGCAGGCACGGTGCTGGCTGATCTGCTCCCGGTACGAGGATCGCTGGCGTTGCCGCCGATCGGCCGGCCGGTGACCATGATCGCCACCGCGCTGAGCGATCGACTCGGACTCATGCGGCTGAGCGATGACGATCAGGAGGGGTGGCCCGCGGAGTTGGCCAACCCCGAGACCGGCTGGTCGCAGCTGAACTACGCCCAGCGGATCGAGCCGGGTCGCTTGAAGCCCACCGCTGAGGTCCTCGCTTCGACGGTCGCGGAGTTTCGCGGGACGCGGCTGCCGCTTGTCATTCACATGCGGTACGGGGCGGGGCAGATAATCTACGTGGCCACCGATGAGATCTGGCGGTGGCGCTACGGGCGGGGCGAGCGACTGCCGGAGCGGTTCTGGGTGCAGATCATCCGCCGTCTCGGTCGCGAGAGCCTCGCCGGATCCGCCGATGCGGCCCGGCTGGAAGTCCAGCCACGGCGGGCCACGACCGGCCAGGCGGTTCAGATCGAGCTTCGGCTGCTTGACGCGCGTCTGTTAGACCAGACGCGGCTGAGCGTGGCCGCCGTTATCCAAACGCCCCAGGGGCGGACCGTCACCGAGCTTCAGCTTCACCGCCTCGATGCATCGGATCCGGTCCCCTACGGCGCGGGGGCCGAGCCCGCCCGCTTCGCGGCGACCTATGTCCCGGGGATGTCGGGGCCGCTGCGGGTGCGGATCGACGAGCCGACGCTGGCCGGTCTGAAGCTGGCCGCTGAGCTGGAGGTGTTCGCCCCCGACGACGAGCTGCGGCGGCCCGAGACCGATCACGAGCTTCTTCAGACGCTTGCTGCCGATAGCGGCGGCCAGATGATCCCGCCCGATGAGTTGGGCAGGCTCGAAGAGCTGCTTCCCAACCGCTCGGTGCGAACGATCAGCCCGCTGACGGAGCCGATCTGGGATACCCCGCTGGCCTTTGGCCTCTTCCTGGTGCTGATTGGGGCGGAATGGGTCGGACGCAAGATGATCCGGCTGGCGTAAGAGGCGTTCAGCGGTCGGCGATCAACTTCAACCCTTCTTTTCCTTCCACCCGAAGGCCGCCGATACCATTACCAAGGGGGGCTTTCGGACCCCCGATCATGCGGCAGGTCATCTTAGAGCTCACGCGTCTCCGCCGACGCGCCCACCTCATGCTCCTGGCCCAAAGGCTGAGCGTGCTCCTGGCTGGTATCGGGGGGATCACCCTGGCGCTCGTGGGGCTTGACTACCTCTTGCGGCTGCCCGGGACGGCCCGTCTCCTCCTTCTTGGGAGTGGCCTGGCGGCCCTGGGATACGCCTTTTTGGTCTACCTGCGGCCGGCCTTTCGGTTCCGGCCGGGGCTGACCGAGTTTGCCCTGCGCGCCGAGGAGATCTTTCCCGCAATGGCCGGTCATCTGGCCTCGAGCGTGGAGTTCGCCGAGTCCGGTCTGGACCGGACCAACCCGCTGGCGGCGCGGAGCGTCAGGGAGACCTTGAGCAGGTTGGCCGGTGAGTCCCTGGGGAGCATGATGAGCCCCCGCAGAAGCGTCCGCGACGGTGCGATCCTGCTTGCGGTGGCGGCGGCGGTGATGGGGGTCACCTTGGCCGCCCCGGAGGAGACCTGGACGGGGCTTCAGCGTCTGTTTGCGCCCTACTCATCCGCCCGGTGGCCTGCTCGCACCGATGTCGCGTCGTTGATGGACGAGTTGAAAGTTCACCCTCGCGGACAGGCCCTGTCGCTCCGCGCCAGTGTCACGTTGGGCGAGCCGGACCACGTTGACGCCCGCTACCGGTACCAGGTCGATGGCCGGTTCGGGCCCTGGCAGCGGATCGTGTTGACCGATCAGGGCGGGCGCGTCCACGAGCGTCTCGTCGACACCAACGCCGAGGCGATCAGGTTCTACTTCCACACGGACGACGCCAACACGCAAACCCACACCATCCGGCTTGAGGAGGCCCCGGCCGTCCGCCGGGCCACGCTCCATACCACTCCACCCGCCTATGCCTCGGGGTGGCATGAGCCGCTCACCAACGATCTCGGTCCCGGGGTGGATGAGCGTGCCGTCAGCGATACGCCCTCGCTGGTGGGGTCCCAGGTCACGTTGAGCCTCCGGCTCAACAAGCCCCTGCCGGTGCCCCAGAGCCCCGCCGAGCTCCTTCGGACGCTCGGCTGGGAGGCACCAGGCGGGCCGCCGGTCCTGGAGGCCCCCAAGCGGGTCACCGACCGCTGGACGCTTCGCTGGCAGCTTGCGGGAACAACCTCTTTGAACCTCCAGCTCACCGATACCTTCGGCCTGGTCAACCTCGAGCCGATCACCTACGTGATCAAGGCGCTGGATGACCGCCCCCCGAGCGTCGTCATCCTCGAACCCGCCTCCGACGAGCCCGTGCTGGCGTCCGCTGTGGTCGGTCTCCAGGTGGAGGCGCGCGACGATGTGGCCCTGGCAAACCTTTCGATCCAGGCCAGCCTTGAGCTGTCGACCACAAACGGTCCAGCTGACGGGGTCGGCGATAAGCCGGCGGAACCTGCGTCGGAGCGGGCCGAGTCGCCCTTCTGGGACACGCTCCAGGAGGCCGGCACGCCCACGGCCATGCTGGCGGCCGACCTGTTGCTGGCCGATTATGAGCTGAGCGCCGGGGACGTCGTTCTCCTGCGAGGCGCGGCGGAGGATGTCTTTGACCTTGACGGCACAAGGCACCCGCCGGCGTTCTCAAGCATCCGCCGGCTGCGGATCATCAGCGAGCTGGAGCTGGCCTACCGGCTCCGGCGAGACCTCGGCGCCGTGCGCCAAAACGCGATCCGGATCGACGCGCTTCAGGGGGAGCTCCAGGAGGATGTGGTTGACGATGGCGTTGGTCCCGGCCTCGAGCGCGCGCAGGCCAAGATCGGCGAGCGGATTGCCACCCAACGTGAGGCGGTCGACCAGGTCGGCCGGCGGATGGCCTCCAACCGGCTTGCCGATGAGCAGCTCGCCGGGCTCATCGCGCAGGTCGGGGATCTGCTTGACTTCGCCGGCAGAGCCGCGAACCGCGCCGTGGAGCAGATCGAGCAGCGTCAGGGCGACCTGCAAAGGGCCCCGGACGCGCCGCCGGATGCCGCCGGCAATCACGGCGGGATCTCGCCGGTTGCAGAGGAACTCCAGGAGCTCCTGATGCCGGAGCCCGCCGAGGCCGACCGCCGGATCGTCGAGGCTCAACAGGAGGTCCGCGAGGAGCTGGCGGATCTGATCCGGCTGCTTGACCGCGACGAGGATGCGTGGGTGGCCATGCGGTGGCTCGAGAACCTGATGAGGTCCCAGGGACAGCTCGAGTCCCAGACGGCGCGGCTGGACCGGCGGACCATGGGTCGGTCGCTTGATGAGCTGACCACCCAAGAGCAGGGCGAGCTTGGCCGCATCGCCGAGCGGCAGCGGGACCTTGCCGAGCAGGGCCGGCAGCTCCTGAAGGACCTGCGGGACCGCGCCCAGGAGCTGAGCGAGGTTGACCCCACCACCGCCTCGGCAATGCAGGATGCCGCCGACACCGGCGAGCAACGGGAGCTTGACCGCCAGATGACCAGCGCCGCCGAACGGGTCTCTCAGAACCAGCTCCACACCGCGCGGGCGGCGCAGCAGGCAGCCCAGCAGGCGATGGCGCGGATGCTCCAGAACCTCCGGCAAACCAGACGGGCGGGCGCCGAGGAGCTTCTGCGGCGGCTTGCCAGCCTGATCGAGTCGATTCGGCGGCTGGTGATGATCCAGGAGAACGAGCTGGCTCTTCTGTCGGCGGCGCGACACCGCGGCGAGCTCTTTGGCCGTGATCGAGGCATGATCCGGCTCAACCAGAACACGCAGGCGGTTGCGGGCGAGGCCCGGACCGCCGGGAGCGAGACGCGGCGCATCGCCCGTGCCCTGGATCGCGCCGCGGACGCCCAGGGAGCCGCTGTGGTGGCGCTTCGGGCCGAGCCAAACGACGGCCAGGGCGCCAACGCCGCCGAGGAGCGATCGCTGGAGCTTCTCCGTGAGGCCGAGGAGCTGGCGGCGGCGCTGGCCGCGACGGTCCGGGAGCAGGAGACGCTGCGCCAACGGGGCGAGCTTCTGACCGCGTACCGAGCCTTTGCCGAGCAGCAGATCGCGGTGCGGTCCCAGACACTCAAGCTGGTCTCCGATGAGCCGCTTGATCGGCGCCGCCTCGTCGAGGCCCGCGGTCTGGCCCGTTCACAGGAGGAGATCAGGCAGGGGATGGATGAGTTGAAGGCGAGCAGGACCGAGGTGGCCGAATCGCTGGTGTTCCGCCGTGTCCACGAGCTGATCGATGGCTGGTCGCGTCTGGTCACCGACGCGCTGGGTCGCGGCGACGTCGCCCGCCGGACAACCGACCGCCAGCAGCGGATCGCTGACTCGATCGGCCGGCTCATCGAGGCGTTGGTGGTGGTGATAGAGCCGCCCGAGGAGTTCGCAGGCCAACGTGGCAGCGGCGCTGGTAGCGGCGGGGGCATACCGCAGCTCGTGCCACCGATCGCCGAGCTGAAGCTGATCAGGGGCATGCAGGAGCAGGTCTACAATCTGACCCGCGCCATCGACGGCCGAACGGACCTGGATCCCGCGGCGCGGACCGATCAGCTGCGGGATCTGGGGCAGACGCAACGGACCTTGCGGGATCTGGGGCTCCAGCTCATCGAAAGGCTCAAGCAGTAGGGCGTCGGAGCATGCCGAAGCAATCAAACACCGTGACACGTTGGGCGACGCTCCTTGCGGTCGCCGCCGGTTTGGGGTCGCCACCACATCCGGCGCTCGCTTCATCGCAGGACGAAGGGGCGCCCGCGTCGCAGCCTCAGAAGGACTCTCCTGCCTCGCTGGATGAGCTGCTTGGTATTGGCGGTGACCAGTCGGCACGCTCAGCTGCGGAGGCGGCACGCCGTGATACGCAGGAGGAGCTCCGGCGGCAGCTCGTCGACACCAAGGTCACCGACGCGCTTGAGGTGGCGTTTGAGAAGATGTTGATCTCGGCAGAGTTGCTTGAAGAGGAGCTCGACTCCGGTCTCGGCACGCAGCGGCTCCAGGAGGAGATCCTGGCCAAGCTCGATCAGCTGATCGACCAGGCGCGACGCCAGCAGCTCATGGCCATGGCCTCCTCCAGCCCCTCCGGATCCTCCAGACGCGAAACGCCGCGCCAAACGCCTCCCGCGGATCAGTCCAAGAACGTCGGCGGGCAGCCCAATGCCCGCAGCTCCGATTCCCGGACGGGCGGCCCCCCGCCTCGGCAGGACGGTGACATCAACCGCGTTCTCGACGAAACACGGTCGGAGTGGGGCCATCTTCCACGGCGGATCCGGGACATGCTTCTTCAGGGCCGCAATGACAGGTTTTCCGGTCTCTATCGCAGGCTCACGGAGGAGTATTACCGGCGGCTGGCCGAAGAAGGATCGTAGAGAACAGGTGATGTACGGCGCGACACTCAACAGACTGTTCATGGCGGCGCTACTTGTTGGCCCGTCTTGTGCGGTTTGCTGGGCCGATCCGCCCGCCCAGACGCCCGACGCCGACACCGCGCCCCCTGAGGTGGTCCCGCCGCCCGCGGATTTTCCCGCCGGGCGCGGTGCGCAGAACAACCCCACCGAAGGTGAGATGACCGAGCCCCTCAACAAGGCGATTGCGCATGGCTTCGGGTATCTCAAGGCGCATCAGAATTCAGACGGCTCCTTCGGTCGCGGCCGCTACGGGAAGCATGTCGGGATCACCGCCCTCTGCGGGCTGGCCTTCATGTCCGATGGGCACCTTCCGGGCCGCGGGCGGTATGGCGAACAGGTCGCCGGGGCCCTGCGATTCGCCCTCGCCCACTCAGCCGAGACGGGACTGCTTGCGGCGGATACCTCACACGGACCTATGTACGGTCACGGGTTCGCCGCGCTTTTCCTGGGCGAGATCTACGGCATGAATCCCGGCGACAAGCAGGTGCGGGACGCGCTGGTCAAGGCAGTTGAGCTGATCGAGGGCACGCAGAACGAGGAGGGCGGCTGGCGGTACAACCCCGTTCCCTACGACGCGGATATCTCGGTAACGATCTGCCAGATCATGGCGCTGCGGTCGGCGCGCAATGCGGGGATCAAGGTTCCCAAGCGGACGATTGATCGGGCTGTGGAATACGTGCGTCGCTGCCAGAACCCGGACGGGGGATTCAAGTACATGCTCCAGGCGGGGGGATCGGCGTGGCCGCGGACTGCGGCGGGCGTCTCCAGCCTCTTCTACGCGGGCATTTACGAGGACGACTCGATCACACGCGGCCTGGATTATCTGATGCTCACGGCGCTGCCGGGGCGGCGCACCGGCGGGCAGGCACACTACTACTACGGGCACTACTACGCGGTACAGGCGATGTATCTGGCCGGAGGTGAGCACTGGCAGCGGTGGTGGCCCGCGATCCGCCAGGAACTGATGGCAAAACAGGCAAGCAGTGGGGGATGGCTCGATCATCATGCCGGCGGGGCCTACGCAACCGCCATGAGCTTGATCATCCTTCAGATGCCCAAACGTTATCTGCCGATCTTTCAAAGGTAATGCCCGCCCGCTTCCCACATCTGGTTCTTCTGGGGGTCGTGGCCGCGGGGGCGGCGTTGGCTCCCGTTGCGCCGCAGCGCGGTGCCGTTGCGGCCCCGGACAGATTCCTGCTCATTCGACGCGACCACCGCCTCGAGGCGATCCAGCTCGTGCGGATACATGATCAGACCCTGGTCTACCGTGACCAGGACCAGGGATCCGTAACCGTCTTGCTATCCCGTTGTCTGGCGCTCTTCCGGGCGGAGACAGCGCCCGCGAACGTCTCCGGCGGCCTGCTGCGGCTGGCTGACGGCCAGCGGTACCCAGGCCAGGCGTTCTCCGGTGCCTCCGGTGCCGACGGCGTGCTGGTGTGGGACCAGTCGACCTGGCTTGGGCGGATGGAGGTCCCGCTTCAGCGAATCGAGTCGGTGGCATTTACGCAGGGCGCCGCCATACCCCGGATGGGCGATGGTGATCGGCTGCGGCTGGCCAACGGCGATCGACTGGAGGGGCTCGTCACCGCCTTGGGCGACCCGATTCTGATGGAGGTCACCGAGGACGGGCGGCGGACGATCCAGATCCCGCTTCACCGCGCGGTGTCGGTGCGGATGGTCACGCCGCGCCAAAAGCCCAGCGGCCGGCGGCTGTGGCTGATCGACGGCACCATCATCGATGTATCGACGGTCGAAGTGAGTGACGACGGTCTTCTTCGTCCGGGTGGTCTTCCATTTGTCAGCCAGCAGCCGACGAAGCCGCTTTCGATCTCGTCGCTGGTGGCGGTTCTCTTTGATGCCGAAGGGCTGGTCCCCTTTGCCGCGTTGGAGCCGGTCGCCGTCAAGGGTCCGCTGACGCGGTATGTCGTGCCCCGACCGGAGCTCCTGGATGACCTGGCACCCCTGGGTCTGGCGAGGGTTCTGCTGCGCGGCCCGGTCTCGGTTCGCTACGAGCTGCCGAGCGCTGAGAGCTATCTGATGGCGGAGGCGCGGCTGCCGCCGGAGGCCAGGAGGTGGGGCGATTGCGAGCTTCTGATTCGAGACGAGGGCCGTGAGGTCTTCCGCGCCCGCCTCAACGCCGACAATCCCGTCGTTCCAATCGGCGTCACCATCCACGGGACGCAACTCGAGATCGAGATCACGGAGGGAGCCAACGGGCCCGTCTACGATCACGTGGTCCTTCATCGGGCGATGGTGATAAGAGAATAGCCCGCTCGCTTCCCCGGACCTACGCGTTCGACACCTCGATGAGCTTCCTGAGCGTCTCGGCTGCTTGGCCGGAGTCGATCGTCTGGGCGGCGAGCGTGAGACCCTCGCCGAGCGAGTCGACCTTGTCTGCGACCAGGAGCGTCGCCGAGGCGTTGAGCAGCGTTATGTCGCGGGGCGGTCCGGTGAGGCTGCCGTCGATCACACCGCCGATCATCTCGGTGGCCTGCTTGAGGTCGGTGGCGGTGATGGTATCGAAGTCCGCCGCCTCGAGACCGAGATCGCCCGGCACGATCCGCTCGGTATGCGTGCGCCCGTTGTTGACATGGACTGCGGTTGTGGGCGCGTTGATCGAAAGCTCATCGAGTCCGTCGTCGGAGTGGACGACCATCGCCCGAACCGCACCCAGCGCGGCGAGCGTTTCGGCAATCGGCTGGAGAAACCGCTTTTCATAGACCCCCATGAGCTGGCGCCTGGCGCCGGCAGGGTTGGTCAGCGGTCCGAGCAGGTTGAAGATGGTGGGGAAACCCAGGGCCAGCCGCACGGGCATGGCATGCCTCGCCGCGGGGTGGTGGTGGATTGCAAAGCAGAAGCAGATCCGCGCTTCCGCTAGGCAGCGGGCCTGGGTCGCTCGATCGGCGTCGACGTTGACGCCGAGGCGCTGGAGCACCTCCGCTGAGCCGCGTCCCGTCCGCGAGCGGTTGCCGTGCTTGGCAACGGCGATCGACGGGGATCCGCCCGCCGCCGCGGCGACGATGGCTGCGGCCGTTGAGACATTAAACGTCTTGGGAGCGCCGCCGGTGCCGGCGGTGTCGACGATTCGGTCGGGGTCGCACGTGGTGGGCACCCTCTGAACGTGCGCCCGCATGACGCGGGCCGCGCCCAACAGCTCCTCGGCGGTGGGGACGCGAGTGGCCAGCAACGCCAGGAACGCCCCGATCTCGCCGTGGTGGACCGAGCCGGTCATGATCCTCTCGAACGCGGCTGCGGCCTCGAAACTGTCGAGGGTCTCACCCCCAAGCAGTCGGCGCAAGAAAGGCGTGAGAGCGCCGCTCTTGGGGGGGGTGGCAGGGCGTTCGGATTCCGCGGGAGCGGGCGTCATCGACCAGAAGCCACCGTATGACAAAGGAAGGACGTGGCTGTTACCCTGGAGTGTACTCGTATGAGGGGCATTCTCGCAGAGGCGTATCTCCACCGGCTCGACCCCTTTGCCGTGGAGTTCCCCGCCGGCTGGCCGCTGGGCGGTCTGCGGTGGTACGGGCTCGCCTATCTGGCGGGTTTCGTGGTTGCGTGGCTGAGTATCCGCTGGCTCACCGCCACGCGACGAAGCGTGATACCCGTGGCGGCGGTGGCCGACGTGATCGTCTATGTCGTCGTGGGCGTGCTCATCGGTGGGCGTCTGGGCTATTGCGTCTTCTACCAGCCGAGCCTGTTCGTGAAGTTCACCTCAGCCCTTCCCTTCTGGGCGGTCCTGGCGATCCACGACGGAGGGATGTCGAGCCACGGGGGCATGTTCGGCGTGATCGCGTCGTGCTGGCTGTTCGCTGTGAGGTACCGGATCTCCAAGCTTCACTTGCTCGACCTGATGTGCCTGGTCTCCCTCCCGGGCCTGTTCTTCGGTCGGCTGGCGAACTTCGTCAATGCCGAGCTCAGGGGCACGCCGCTTCCATTGGCGATGCAATCCGACCCGCCGTGGTGGAGCGTGAAGTACCCCGACGAGATCAAGGGCTTGCCGTTGCAGGAGCTGCCGAAACTGGGTGACGCCGTCACCGCATCGGGTGGAAGCGCGTTCGATTTCCAACAGGCGCTTGGGCGCCTGCCGGATCCCGAGGCTCACGATTTGGTCAATTCGACGATCACGCGGCTGGTAAGCGAGGCGCAGGCGGGCAACGAAGGCGTGATCAAGGTGATGCGACCACTCCTGGAGGCGCACTACCCGTCGCAGATCTTCCAGGCCCTTACCGACGGGCCGATCCTGATGGGGGCTCTTGTGCTCGTCTGGCTGCGTCCGCGGAAACCGGGCGTGATCGGGGCGTGGTTCCTGATGATCTACGGTCTGCTGCGGATCGCGAGCGAGTTCTACCGGCAGCCGGACCCGGACGTGGAGGTTTTGAAGACCCCTCTTGGCGAGCTGTCACGGGGCCAGGTCCTTAGCGCGTTGATGATCATCGCTGGGATGATCGGGCTCTTCATCGTTGCTCGCCGTGACGTAGAGCCGCTTGGGGGGTTGCTGCCCACTGCACGACGAGGTTCTCGAGCACCAGCTTGAGATTCACGTTGGCATCGAGCTGCCGCTCGGCGGCGCGGATCAGATCGATCACGGCAAGCCACTGGTCGGCGTCCTGGGAGGCATCGAGGTGGTCTACGAGCCGCCCGCGGGCGTGGGCGGCCAGGATCGCAAGCAGGTATCCGGCGCCTTGCTTGTTCGCCGCATCCTTGCTCGCGTTTTCGTGCCGCTTGACCCAGGCGGTGGCGAACTCCTCCACCAGGTCCGCAAGCGCCATGCCCATCTCCACCGGGAACTCACCGTCATTCAACGTGCCGATCATCGGTTCCAGCGTATTGTTCCAGCGATAGAAGCCGTAGTCGGCGGCCAGCTGCGCGATCCCCGGCGACCCGCAGCAGAACCGCTGGATCCAGGCGCGTTGGGCGGGGTCGAGCCCAAGGGCGCAACGCCGGAACCACTCGGCCATCGCCTCGGCATCCAGTGGCCCGAATCGCACGTGGTGGCTGCGGCTGTGAATCGTCGCCAGAAGACGCTGGGGACGCGTGGTGATCAGGATCAGATAGGTCCTCTCCGGAGGCTCCTCGAGCGTCTTGAGCAACGCGTTTTGGGTGATGTCAGCCAGAAGCTCCGCTTCGTCGATGATGAAGACCTTGGACTGAGAAAAGAAGGGCGTCCTGAACACCACCGGCTCGTGATGCTTTCCGTCGCCCGTCGTGCCGCCGATCATCCGCTCCCTGATGAGGTCCAGCGGAATGGAGAGAAGCTTGCGTTGGCGAAGCATCGGGTTGTCCGAATAGAGCGCAAGCTCCTTTTGGATCACGTGAAGGTCGGGGTGCGTCCCCGCCTCGATCAGACGCGCGGTCCTGCTTGGGGGACCGTTGCCGCCGGTCTCCCCGCCGGGTTCAAGCAGGATCCGCGCGAAGGCGATGGCCGTGGTGAACTTTCCCACGCCACGGGGCCCGGCGAAGATCCAGGCGTGATGGAGCCGCCCGGAGTCCAGGGCGGCACGCAGCGTGCCGATCGCCCTCGGTTGGCCGAGAATCTCCTGCATTCCAAACAGTCTATTGCCTGGCGAGATTCTTCCCTTCCTTAAGAAGCACGAATGCAGGCACTGGCAGGCTTTTTTTCGTCTTTGGCGGGGTGGTGCCCGGGGGGTGCGATAAACACCCCCGATGGATCTGAAGGTGGTTGGGGACCCACGGCAGCCCCGGGAGAAGATCACGCTCCTTGCGGTGTCGTTTGCGTCGGGGATCGCGATCGGTTGGTGGCAGGGCCGGCCGATCCTCTGGCCGTGGCTCGTGGCGTCGCTTCTTGGGGTTGCGGCGGCGGCGCTGGTGTACCGGCGCAGCGGGCGGCTGGCTCTTTGTTTTCTCGTGGCGTCCACGACCGCCTTCGGGGCGGCGTGGCTTGTCCTTCGCCTGCACTACGTCGCCGCCGATGATCTGGCCGCGTGGGTCGGCCCCGGCCCCCGTTTGGTGCGGATGGCCGGGATTGCCGGTGGACCGCCGGTCCGCAGGCAACACGCCGCCGGATCGATGGCGCGCTTCGACTATCGGCCATTGGTGACATACTTCCCGTTGCGTGTGCGCGCGCTCATCGGCCGCGACGGTCGGCCGGTGTCATATCGCGGCACCGTGCTGGTTCGGGTCGACGACACCCTTGGGCCATTGTGCGGGGGTGATAGCGTCGAGGTCGTTGGCATGCTTCTTGCCCCCAACGCCCGGCTCAACCCCGGCGAGTACGACTACTGGCTCCACGCCCGCTCCCACGGCCGGGCGGGTCTGTTGATCGTTGCCAGCCGCGAGCTTGTCACGGTCCGGGCGGCGAGCCACGGTGGCGTGGAAGCCGCTTTTGTGCGATGGCGCGAAACGCTCAAGCTGCGCGCCCACGCGTGGCTGCTTGCCGATCTGCCCGCGACCGATCGGATGACACGGGACGCACTTCTGGCGGCGCTGCTTCTTGGCCGGCGCGGGCCGGAGCTGGAGCCTCTCGGCAAGATCGTGCGCCGGGTGGGGCTTGCCCACTTTCTTGCAATCTCAGGTCTTCACCTGGGCGTGCTCGCCGGCTCCCTGCTTCTTCTTCTGCGGTCCCGCGGGCTGCGGCCGTGGCACGGCTGGCTGCTTCTTGGCGTCGTTGCCTTCTACCTGTTGTTGGTTCAGATCAGGATGCCGATCCTGCGGGCGGGGCTCATGACGATGGGCGCCGGGCTCGCCCTGGCCGCGGGCCGCAGGCTGCAGGTGACCGGCCTGGTTGGCCTCAGCGCGATCATCCTTTTGCTGTGGCGGCCGGCGGAGCTTCTCAGCGCGGGGTTCCAGCTCAGCTTCGGCGTGGTGCTGGCGCTGGTCCATCTCGCTCCGATCGTGCGGCGGCGCTGGTTCGGCCCGCCTGATTTGCTGGCGGCCTCCTCGGGCGAGATGGCGGGTCAGTGGCTGCGGTCCACCGCCGCCGCCGCGTGGACGGCATGGGCCGTGGCCACGCCCATCACCATGTACCACTGGGGGGTGTTCTGGCCGCTCGCGGCTCTCTACAGCATCCTGGCGTTGCCGCTGGTGGCGGTCATTCTTACAGCGGGATACTTAAAGATCATTCTGGCCGTCGTGCTGCCCAGCGCCGGCAAGCTGGTCGGTGTGCCGCTTTCTTTTGCGGCAGACGTCTTGATCGCGCTGCTCTGGGCGTTGGACGCAGTGCCCCTTTCGGTTCTGAGCGTACGGTTCCCCCCTCTGGTGTGGTCCGTGGGGGGGTTGGTCTGGGTGATAACGGCGCTGGGGTGGGGTCTTTTCTCAGGCGGTCGCGGTCACCGGCTCCGCTGGCTGTCGGGCGCGGTTCTGGCGGTGTGGCTCGTGGGCCCAATGGTGACGGGTCGATCCTGGGCGCTTCGCCTGGACATGCTTGCGGTGGGAAACGGATCCTGCTTTGTCGTGCGCAGCGGCGGGAGGACCGTCCTGTTCGATGCCGGCTCCAGCTCCGATTTGGATGTCGGTCGAAAGGTGATCGTCCCCGCCCTGCGGCGGTTGGGTGTCCGCTCCATCGACGCGGCGGTGATCAGCCATCCCAACCTCGACCACTTCTCGGGGCTCTTGGAGGTTGCCGACGAGTTGGTTGTCCGGAGGGTCCTTGTCACCGAGCAGTTCATGAGACAGGCTCGCGATGCTCCCGACGGCCCGGTCGCCTGGCTCCTGGACGGGCTCACTCGCCGGTTTATCCCTGTCGTCGTGGTCGGGGCGGGCGAGTCTCGAGCGTTCGGCCACGCGACGTTTCAGTGGCTGCACCCGGACCCGGATGAGATATTCGGTGAGCCCAACAACGGCTCGATGGTGATCCGGATCGAGGCGGCCGGCCGGTCGGTGCTGCTGTGCGGTGACATCCAGCGTCAGGCCATGGCGGGGCTGCTTGGCAACGGGGCCGCTCTGGCCGCGGACATACTCGAGTTGCCCCACCACGGAAGCCATCACCGGCAGGCGGAGGTGTTTCTCCGCGCCGTCGGCCCGCGGGTCGTCATGGTCTCCTCGGGCCGGAACCGGTGGCGGCGGGCCAGCGCGCTCTGGCATCCCTGGCCGGTGGAGACCGTCGGGCTGGTGACCGCCCGGGACGGGGCATGCTGGGTCGAGGTCGACCGGGAGGGCTCGATTCGATTCGGCCGATTCCTCGGACCGCCCGCTACACTCCCCCGTCACTCATCACCCTGATATGCCCTGCCACCTCAACGTCGTTTGCGCCGCCATCGTGGGCCTCGCCGGTCTTTTTGCAGCGTGCGCCAAGGCCGATGAGCCCGCCCCGGCTCAAGCTGCTGCGGCGGCTCAGGATGACCGCGCGGCCGGGCAGCGAGAGCTTCCCGCGGCCGACCTCGTCCGTGCATTCACGAGGCTCACCTTCCGCCGTCCCCTCTTTCTCACCCATGCCGGTGACGGGTCGGGGCGGCTGTTCGTTCTCGAGCAAGGGGGCAGGATCCGCGTCTTTGCCAACCGTCCGGATGTGGAGCGGGCGGGGGTCTTTCTGGACATTCGATCAAAGGTGCGGATGGCTCACAACGAAGAGGGGCTCCTGGCGCTCGCTTTCCACCCGCAGTACGCCCGAAACGGATACTTCTTTATCTACTATTCGGCGTCGGATCCGCGCCGCGGTGTGCTGTCGCGGTTCAGCGTCAGATCCGACGATCCGGAGGTGGCCGATCCGGCCTCCGAGCGGGTGATCCTTGAAGTAATGCAGCCCTGGGGCAACCACAACGGCGCCACCGTGCTCTTTGGTCCCGATGGCTATCTGTACCTGAGCCTCGGCGACGGCGGGCTGGCCGGCGATCCGCTGAACAGCGGCCAGGACCTCTCCACGCTGCTGGGGTCGATCCTCCGCATCGATATCGATCACCAGGCCGATGGCAGGGCGTATGCCATCCCCGCTGACAACCCCTTTGTCGACCGCCCCGGTGCCCGCGGTGAGATCTGGGCGTACGGGCTTCGTAACGTCTGGCGTATGAGCTTTGACC
>JADFKZ010000148.1 GCA_022564665.1 Planctomycetota bacterium
GGAGGTGCGGTTGACCGATCCCATCGGGCCGTGGCCAATGGGGGGAATCTCGGGCATCAAGGACTCCTGCGCGCCCGGGGCGCGCGGTTTCCGGGGGGTCTGCGTCTTCTTATGCGTGGCCGCACGCGCGGGTATCCACCTGGAAATCTATCGTCGGAGCTTGGCACCGGTCTTGAACTTTCGCCCAAACGGAGCCTTTCCCGAAGTTCTGCGGTATTGTTAGGTTAGGCCACGGATCGTTTGAAGGGAACAACCGTGTTCGACAGCCGACCATGAGCGTGCCGGGATCCACGTCAGGGACGTTGAGGACTGTCGCCGGTGGGCTCGCCGCCGGGTTGCTCGCCGTTGCCCCCGGCTGCGCCTCGACCCAGCTTCCGGGGTATGGGGACGCCGAATACCGGGGTGTGCTCATCGGATCGGCGGGTGTTGCCGAGGAGCCGCAGGTCGTCGAGATCCCGACCGCTCGCGCCCCGACCCGATACCCGTCTGAAGACTTCAGTCAAGCTGATCCGCCGGCGCAACCCTCCGTCGACTGGGGCGACGATTGGGACCAGCCCCCGCCCGGTCGGGCCGCCTCAGCCGCGGGCGCGCCACAGCAGCCCTCAAAGCAGTGGTCGATCGTCTTTGCCACCTTCGCCAGCGAGGCGCATCAGCAGGCGGCGGCCACCATGGTCCAACAACTGCCCACCGTGGCCGGTGAGCTGAGGGCGGCGCGTGTCCACACCACATCTTCCGGCTCGTCGGTGATCTATGGCAGCTACGAGAGCCCGTCGGATCCCGCAGCCCAGCGGGACCTCAAGTGGATAAAGAATCTGACCATTGGCGAGTTGAAGATCTTTCCTCGGGCGATCTTGTCACGCATCATCCAGCGACCGTCGCCGTCGTCGCTCCCTCCAACTGCGCTTCTTTCGGTTCGCCAGCGCCATCCCCACGTCGATCCGTTGTACACGCTGCAGGTTGCGGTCTGGGGCGACTTCGAAAGTGGTCAGCTGACGGTGGCCGAGATCCAGCGGCAGGCCGAGGCCTACGCCCGCACCCTTCGTGCCCAGGGCTTCGAGTCGTATTTTCATCACGACCCTGGCAGGCGGCTGAGCGTTGTGACCGTCGGTCTCTTTGACTACCGGGCCATTGACCCACGAAGCGGCGTGTACAGCCTGCAGGTCGAGGCGATGATGGAGAAGTTCCCCACCCACCTGGTCAACGGCGAACCGCTCAACGAGCTGCTCAACCGCAAGCAGCCCCGGCTGGGGACGCGTGTGCAGAAACCGATGCTTGTCAACGTCCCGAAGCTTTAGAACAGGCTGTTGGCTGTCAGCCTCCTCCCTCCTGGTCGCACTCGTGCTCATCGAGCGACCCGGTCAGCCCAAGCGACACCTGGAACGCAAGCTGCTCCAGCGAGACCGAGAAGTCCACGCTGGTCACGCTGACCGCGTCGCCGACCTCGAGGCGGACCGGCGCGAAGTTCAGAATGCCCAGCACCCCCGCGTCGATAAGCGAGTCCGCCACCTTCTGGGCGGCGTCGTGGGGAACGGTCAGGATGCCGATCTTGATGTCGCGCTGGGCGACCAGTGTGGGCAGGTCCTCCATGGGCCTCACGCGGTGCCCGGCGATCACCTGTCCGATCACGTCGGGAGCCGTGTCGAAGACCGCGACGATCTCGAACCCCTTCCGCGGGAACCGCTGGTAGGCCATCAACGCGCGGCCGATCTTGCCCGCCCCAACCACGGCTGTGTTCCACTTGCGATCGGCCCGCAGGATCTGGCGGAGACGGTTGGTCAGCTCGGTCACCTCGTAGCCGATTCCGGGATGGCCGAACTGGCCGAAGTAGGTGAGATCTTTCCGGACCTGCGCATCAGTCAGCCCCAGCGCACTGCCCAGCTGCTTGGAGCTGATGGTGGTCTTTTCGAGATCGGCCCGCGACTCCAGCTCGCGGAGGTAGAGGCTGAGCCGTTTGACGGTCGGGCGAGGGATCTTGGATCTGGAACTCATGGCGTTGGGTGCCGGCGTCGGCAGTCTATCACCTCCCGGGGCCGGAGCACGACGACGGCGGATGCCTGCATAGCATGTGGTCAATGCATGTCATCGACATCTTCAAGCGGGACTCGATCACCTTCAGCTTCGAGTTCTTTCCGCCCAAGACAAATGCCGGGTGGGACGCGCTCTTCCGCCGGATCAGCGACTTCGAAACGCTGGAACCGTCCTTCGTGTCCGTCACCTACGGAGCGGGCGGCTCGACTCGCGACCGGACGCATGACCTCGTCGTGCGTCTGAAGGACAGCACCCGGCTGGACCCCATTCCCCACCTGACCTGCGTGTGTCACACAGCGTCCGAGATCGACAAAATCCTCGAGCGCTATGCCCGCCGCGGCATCTCCAACATCGTTTCTCTTCACGGCGACCCGCCGCAGGGAATGGCCGGATACGACCGTTCACACGACGAGTTTGCCTACGCGATCGATCTGGTGCGGCACATCCGCCGCTTCAACGAGCGCGGATGCCACCCTGACCCCCGTGGATTCGGAATCGCGGTGGCGGGGTTCCCCGAGGGTCACCCCGAAACCCCAAACCGGCTGACCCAGCTCGATCATCTGAAGGCAAAGGCCGACGCCGGGGCCGACTACGTGTGCACGCAGATGTTCTTCGACAACCACGAGTTCTACGACTGGCGCGAGCGATGCGTGCTGGCGGGAATCACGGTGCCGCTCGTCGCCGGCATCATGCCGATCACGTCCGTCAAGACGCTCAACCGGATGGCGGAGCTGGCGGGTGGAACACGCTTTCCTGCACCCCTGCTCAAGCAGGTCTGGCGATGCCAGGACGATCCTGACGCGGTGAGGCAGGTGGGGACGCACTGGGCGACGGAGCAGTGCCGAGACCTCATCGATCAGGGCGTGCGGGGGATCCACTTCTATACGCTCAACCAGTCTGACGCGACCAAGCAGATCTATCAAAGCCTTGGAGCCAAGAACTCCGCCGCGCTTCGCTAGCGCAGAGTGCGGGCTGTTTCGAGGGATCCGTAGCGGCCTCCGGCCGCGCACTCGCTCTGGCGGCTACGCGGCCTATCGAAAAGGCCGCTACGCTTTGGTGTGCGGCCCCGCAGCCCGAAAAACAAGAGCGGCAAGGAGGCTGCGACGCCCCGACGCCGCAACGGAGCGCTCGAAACAGACCCGGGCACCTTTTTCGGTTGCTGGGCGCCGGGGGGCGTATTATGCTTCAACATCCATGGGAAGGCGTGCCGGCATTCTGGTCAGCAGCGTACGTGCGGTGGTGATTGCGGCGGCGATCCTGGCCCCCGCGGCGGTCGTTTGCGCGCAGGGCGAGGTTCCGGCACCGCATCTGAGTGGGGGCCCGCCGGTCTGGCTGGGGTACCTGGTCATGTTCGGGCTGCTGACGGCGGTGATGTTGGCAAGCCTGATGCCCTCAAAACGAGGGCACCAGGATTAGCGACGCCCGGTAACCCCCACGCTCAAGAAAGGGGATTGAGCCATGCACCCCCCAACGCCTCAACATCCGCCGGCGAGCGTCACCGGGTCCAACCACCGGGCATTGATCGTGCTCAACGCGATCCTGCTCATGTTGCTGGCGGGGGTCACTTTCGCCCCCGCCGCGGAAGGCCAGTTCCAAGGCCGCGGCGAGTACACGATGGTCGCCGGCAGCGTCAACGCGTCGGAAAGCTCCGCCGTCTACATCGTCAATTCGGTCAACCAGGAGCTGATGGTGGTGACCTACAACCATAACACCAAGCAGGTGGCGGGAATCGGGTACCGCAACCTGGCCGCAGATGGGGCGGAGGTGCTCAGGGCGCGGAGCCGACCCGGTGGCTAAGCAATCCCCAGGACTTGACCCATGAGATATTCCCAGACGGTTTCGCTGCCGGCCGCGGCGCTGTGGGCTTCGGCGTTCGTGATCGGGGCCCTGACGATCGTCCAGACGGGTCGGCTTCCCCAGGCCGCCTACGGGGAGATGAGCGCCTCGCACGGCGACTACACGATCCTGACCACCGACTCCGGCCGGGGGGGGGATCTCGATCCCGACGAGCTCTTGTATGTGATCGACAACCGCACCGAAGTGCTGTTGGTGTACGAGATCGAGGACGCCCGCCGCGGGCAGGTCATCCTGCGGGACGGCTGGAGTCTTCGCGCTCTCTTTCACCGGGCGCGCCGCTGACTCAAACTGTTTCGAGAGCTTCGTAGCGGCGTCGTGGCGTCGCGGCGTCCCTGCCGCTCTTGTTTAGCAGCCCTCCGGGCTGCGGGGCCGCTCTTGTTTGGCAGCCCTCCGGGCTGCGGGCCGCACACTCGCTTTGGCGGCTACGCGGCCTATCAAAACGGCCGCTACGCTTTGACGCAACCTGCGCTATTTCTCATTACCACCCGGATCAGTCGGCTTCCTCGGCCACATCCGGTGCCGGTGGGCCGAAGATGGCGGATCCGATCCGGACGATGTTTGCCCCGCACTCGATGGCGACCTCGAAGTCGTTGCTCATGCCCATCGAGAGGATGTCGAACTGCTCGCCCCCCGCTCCCGCACGGCGGATGTCCTCGAACAGGTCAACGCACCGCTCAAAATCTGGGCGTGCCTCTTCGGGATCTTCAACCTGTCGCGCGATTGACATCAGCCCCCGCGGCCGCAGGTTCATCATGGTGTCGATCTGCTCAATCAGGTGAACGGCGGCCGCGGGGGCCACGCCGAACTGGTTCTTCTCACCGGTCGTGTTGACCTGGATGAGGACCTCCACTGGATCCTCGTACCGCGCCGCCGCGGTCTGAATCTCCTCGGCCAGTCGCAGCGAATCGACGGAATGGATCAGCCTGACCAGGTTGAGCACCTTGGCGACCTTGTTGCGCTGGAGGTGGCCGACCATATGCCACCTCAGTTTCCTGGGAATGTTGACCACCTTGGAGCCTGAGAGCTGGCGGTGGCGTTGAAGGAACTCGTCGATCTGGGCGGCCCTTTGCACGAGGGCCTGCACGCGGTTCTCGCCGAAGTCCATGTGCCCCAGCTCCAGGAGTTGGCGGATTTGATCGATGGAGGCGAGCTTGGTCACGATCGTCAGCAGGACGTCATTGCGGCGACGGCCGCTGCGCACGCCCGCGGCGGCGATCCGCTGCTGGACCGCGTGATACCGTTTCTTGAGTGTCGCCTCGTCCTTCATCCTGGTTCCTTCACGCGGGGCGATGGTCATGATCGTGAGGATAGGCCTGGGACTCAGCCGCCGCAATCCCCTAGGCTAACGCCGTATGACCGACGCACGGTCCGCCAAACCACCGTTGGTCCTCGTCATACGTGACGGCTGGGGTGAGAACCCCAACCCGTCCCAGGACCGCTTCAA
Organism: Planctomycetota bacterium; assembly: GCA_022564665.1. Lineage (GTDB taxonomy): Bacteria > Planctomycetota > Phycisphaerae > Phycisphaerales > SM1A02 > JADFKZ01. The sequence continues at coordinate 5,330 of JADFKZ010000148.1, forward strand.
TGCGGTCAAGCTCGCCCAGACGCCCGTGGCCCAGCGCCTCATGGCTCGCTGGCCGATGACCCTGATCAGGACGTGCGGCGAAGATGTCGGTCTGCCGGCTGCCACGATGGGCAACTCCGAGGTGGGGCATCAGAACATCGGGGCGGGTCGTGTCGTGGATCAGGAGGTGGTGAGGATCAGCCGTGCTGTGCGCGATGGGTCCTTCTTTGCCAACCCTGCGCTGAAGGGCGCCTTTGATCACGCCCTGGCCGCCGGCGGCACCGTGCACCTGTTGGGTCTCGTCAGCGATGGCCAGGTCCACAGCGATCTGGTTCACCTCTTTGCCCTTCTCGACATGGCTGCGTCGCTGTCGTTCCCGTCCCAACGGCTCGTTGTCCATGCCATCACCGATGGTCGGGACACTGCTCCGAAGGCCGGCCTCGGCTTTCTCAGCGAGCTCGAAGGAAGGATCGCAGAGTGCGGCGTGGGGCGGGTGGCCTCGGTCATGGGGCGTTACTGGGCGATGGACCGTGACCGGAGGTGGGATCGCGTGGCCCTGGCCTACGCCTGCCTCACCGGCCGGTCCGTCGGGGCGGTGCCGGCACCGGAGACGGAAGGTCTGAATGTGCGCACCGCCGCATCCGCCCAGCGTGCCGTCGAGGCCTACTACGAGCATCCGACGGACCCGAGCCGGAAAGGGGACGAGTTCATCGTTCCCACCCGTGTCGAGCCCGCGACCGGCAGCGGCTCCAAGGGCATCATCGAGTCCGGTGATGCGGTCATCTTCTTCAACTATCGGGGAGATCGACCTCGCCAGCTGACCAGGGCCTTCGTGCTCGGCGACCAACAGTGGTCCCGGGCCGAAGGTGGCGGGTTTGATCGTGGCCGGCCGTTGGAGAACCTCTACTTTTGCACCATGACCGGCTACCAGGAGGGTCTGGGGGTGTCCGCGATCGCCTTCAAAAAGCCGCCCCCGTTGCCCGAGATGCTGGGCGAGGTGATCAGCGTGGCGGGGCTGCGTCAGTTCCGCTGCGCCGAGAGTGAAAAGTACCCGCACGTGACCTTTTTCTTCAACGACTACCGGGAGGAGCCCTTTGGCGGCGAGGAGCGGCTGCTGGTCCCCAGTCCGAAGGAGGTCGGCACCTATGACCAGAAGCCCCAGATGTCGGCCGCCGAGGTGTGCGACGCCGTGGTGGGTCGTCTTGGAGCTCGGGACCCTGAAGCGCTCATGGTGGTCAACTTCGCAAACCCGGACATGGTGGGTCACACCGGCAACCTCGAGGCGGCAACGCAGGCGGTCGCGGTCGTCGACGAGTGTGTGGGAAGGATCGTGGACGCGGCGCTTGCGCGGGGCGGCTCGCTGATCGTGACCGCGGATCACGGCAACGCCGAGCAGATGTGGGACCCCGAGCACGACTGCCCGCACACCGCCCACACGACGTACGACGTTGCGCTGATTGTCGCGGGTGAGGCCTTTCGCGGCCGGCGGCTTCGCAGAGGCGGCCGCCTTGCCGACATCGCGCCCACCATCCTGGCGATGATGGGCCTGAAGCAGCCCGCCGCCATGACCGGCGCATCGCTTCTGGAACCCGCGGTGCAGCCCTCCACAAAGGCGTGATCTGCTTGACCGATACCCCTCGGCCGATAGACTCGCAACGAACGCCCTGCTAGCTCAATTTGGCAGAGCAGCTGACTCTTAATCAGCAGGTTGAAGGTTCGAGTCCTTCGCAGGGCATTGCAATCGCGGTTGGCGCTAGCGCTAGCCGCGTTTGTTTCACATGGCGTCACACTGCGTCCCACTCAATCACACCCTGACTGCTGGGGAATATGCTGGGGGTTCAG